>CALIXB010000022.1 GCA_938046775.1 uncultured Candidatus Saccharibacteria bacterium
GAACTGATTTTGAGAGCTACAAAGCAGTTGTTGCCAAGTTAGGTTTGCGTAAATAGTTTACGTTAAAAACTGCTTAAATCCTCTTTGACGAAAAGGGGATTTTTGTTGTTCTGGCTATTTTTTCAATTTGGCGATAATCACATCTCGTCCGTCATTGGCGCCGCCTAAAGTACAGGAATAGAGAGTTAATTGTGGCTGATCAGTGCGTTGCTCGATTTCTATTGCCTCTGGTTTAACGCTACGTTTTTCGCTGATGGCATAAATGTAGCGCGCTCCATTATAATCGACAACCATCTCATCGCCAACTGCCAGCTTATCAATATTGTAAAATGGTGATTTTCTAAGTGTTTGCTGAGGGGTCAAGCCCATGATAAAACGGTGCGCGGATAAAACAAAATTACCGCCGTCCTTCGGGTTGCCATTCTCTGGTTTACGCCACCAAGCGCCGTGCTCCATAGTTTCTGCACCGCCAGATGTGTACGGCAAATTAATATCAATTTTTGGAATATAAAGTCGATTTTCGGTGATTTTATCCTTAGTCTTACTTATAAGCTGTGAGGTGGAATTGTCCTTTGGATTGATGGTTTGAGACATGATAAGCGGCGTACTAATAAGCACTAAAAGATATACTCCACTAGCAATCATTATTGCTGCGATTATTGGCAGAATGTAATTTTTTTGTCGTTTGGTAGCCGATTCTAGATGAAGTGACATGGCTAAATTATAGCATAACGATATTAAGTAATTTACCTGAGCATAAGAGCGGAGCTGGTGTTTAGGCTAGCGTTTTAGTATAATATTAAGTAGCAATTTGTAATGCGGAAGTGATAGAGATGAGATTGCGCCATGAATCAGGCGGCACAATTTTATCCCTGTTACTACCGCGAGAAAGGAGCTCTTTATGAGTATTATTAATCCAAGTGGCAAGGAGATTTTTAGCGTTACCACTGAATTTTGTGGTCGGCCGCTGACACTAGAAGTAAACCGTGTTGGTTTTCGGACAACTGGTAGTGTTCTGGTACGTTACGGTGATACTGTAGTTTTGGGTAGTGCACAGGTGAGTAGCCGCCCAGTCCAGATGGACTATTTTCCATTATCAATTGATTATGAAGAAAAGTTTTATGCAGCGGGTAAAATTTCCGGTAGCCGATTTATTAAGCGTGAAGGTCGTCCAAGTGACGAGGCTGTGCTGATTGGTCGGTTGATTGACCGTCCAATTCGTCCGCTATTTCCGAAGGGCTACCGCCAAGAAGTGCAGGTTGTAGCAACGGTACTGAGTATGGATCCTCATTTCCGCCCAGATGTTATTGCGATGATTGCGGCGTCTAGTGCCTTAATGCTAACTGGCACGCCTTTTGATGGTCCAGTGTCTGGTCTGCGTGTCGGCCGCGTCAATGGAGAATTTAAGGCATTCTTAACTTCAGAAGAGCGCGAAAAGTCGGATCTTGATTTGGTGGTGGCTGGTATTGAAAGTGGTATCACTATGGTTGAGGCTGGCGCTAAGGAAGTCTCAGAGGAGGCTATTGTCGATGCTATGGCATGGGCGCATCAGATGATGCAGCCAGCAATTGCCTTGCAGCGGGAATTGGCGGAAAAAGTTGCGCCAGCTACGCAGGAATATACTTTAATCTTACCAGACGAATCAATTCAGCAGACTGTTGATGAGTGGGCTATTGGTAAGTTCGGGGAAAAAATTCGCCGCCCATATCCAGAACGTAATGAAATGATTAGTCAGATTCGTGATGAATTCCATGAGGCGATGGCGGAAAAACTTGGTATGGACGAGGAAGAATATAATGAGGTGCGTGGTGATTATGATGAGGCGTTTACTTTGGCGCTTCATAAAGATGTACGTCAGGGAATTGTTGCAGAACAAGTCCGCCCCGATGGTCGACAATTGACAGAAATTCGTCCGCTTAGCTCGGAAGTTGGCTTCTTACCGCGTGCTCACGGCTCTAGTCTGTTTACTCGCGGTGTGACGCAGGGTATGAACATTGTTACTTTGGCGCCGCTGAGCTATTCACAACTAGTTGACACAATGGAAATTAATGATGGCGAACGACGCTATATGCACCATTACAATGCGCCAGGCTATACAGTCGGTGAAGTTAAGCGAATGGGTAGCCCGGGTCGACGTGAAATTGGGCACGGTTATTTGGCGGAACGAGCGTTGTTGCCAGTGCTGCCAACCGAAGAAGACTTTCCTTACGCTATTCGTTCGGTGACAGAAATAATGAGCCAGAACGGCTCAACGTCGATGGCGGCAACTTGTTCAAGCTGCTTGGCGTTGATGGATGCGGGCGTGCCATTGTCGGCTCCAGTTAGTGGAATTGCTATGGGTCTGATGATGGATGGCGATACGCCGTATGTACTGAGTGACATTGCCGATGCTGAAGACTTCGCTGGCGATATGGATTTTAAGGTGACAGGTACAGCAAAGGGAATTACCGCTCTCCAGATGGATATGAAGGTGCACGGCTTACCGGTGGCGGTGCTGCGTCAAGCAATTGAGCAGAGTAAGGCTGGTCGAACACACATCTTGCAGCATATGCTGAGCGTACTAGCTACCCCGCGTAATCAACTTAGTCCGTATGCGCCACGAATTGAGAAGATTAAGATTGATCCAGATAAGATTGGCGCGGTGATTGGTAAGGGTGGAGAGACTATCAATAAGATTACCTCAGAAACTGGCGCTGAAGTTGATATTAAGGAAGACGGCTTGATCACAATAGCTAGCCCGAATGGTGAATCAATTGAAAAGGCGCTGAATTGGATTAAGAACTTGGTCGAGGAGCCAGAAGTTGGCAAGGTCTATGATGGTAAGGTCGTCAGTATTAAGGATTTTGGTGCTTTTGTAAATATCTTGCCGGGCGTTGACGGTATGGTGCACATTTCAAAGTTGGCTGAAGGCCGAGTTAATAAAGTGACTGATGTAGTTAAAGAGGGCCAGCTGGTTCGCGTAAAAATTACTGGAATTGATGAGCGCGGTAAGATCAATTTGACGATGATTGGTTTGTAAATATATAATAATGAAAAGCTTAATTTTAGGAGATTAAATTTCTAATGGATAATAGCAATAATAATAAGAAACAACAATCACAGCAAGTCCCACCTCAACCACAATTTCAACAAGCTCCGCTTCAACAGCCTCAATTTCAACAGGCTCCACAACAGCCGCAGCAATTCCAACAAATACCACCTCAACCCATGTCGGGCACTCCATATCAAATGCCCCCAAAGAAGAAAATGAGTAAAGGTGTTTTGTGGGGAATTATTGGCGGAGTAATTGGTCTAATAATCATTATCGTTGGTATAGTCCTAGCCATTTTATTCTTGAGCGGCCCAAGTAAGAGTGATTATAAAGATGCTGCAAGCTTAATGTCGCAAATGAAACTGCCTGATACTAAGGATCTATTTAAGGGTGTGAAAAAAAATGATGATTACGAAGAGGCTATAAATAAAATTATAAACTCAGCTGATGAAGCTCATGCTAAGTTTGTCGCTAATAAGGCCTTTAAGGACAAAGACGTTAAGGAAGCTTACGACAAGTATCTGAATGTGTGGAATGACGAGGCTAAACCTTACCTAAAATATGTCGGAATTTTTAACAAAGAAGGGGCTTACCGTAAATGTAAAGTCCCTAATCCAAATAAATATTTTGAGAAATCTAAGGATGAAATTGAACAAGATTTTGACTCTGTCATGAAAAATTGTATAAACGCCCTGGACAACATGATAAAGTCTGATAATGATATTGCTAAGAAATATGGTGAAGACTTAAAAAATCATTATATGGAGATGAAGCAATATTACGTAGCAGCAGTAGCCTATAGGCAGGACTACATAAGAACAAATGGCAAAACATCTTTGTCATTACCTAAAGTTCCAACTACCCCAACCCCTAATTACAAAAAGGACATTGCCAAGAGATTGAAAGATAATCTTGATAATTTACAAAAAGTACTAGAAGATAAAGCCAATAAATAGATTTTATCTAAAAACAAAAGCACTCTGAGGAAATCAGAGTGCTTTTAGTGGTCAATGTTTGACGACAACCAGCTAATAACTATATAATAGTAGGTAATGTAAGTTTAGGAGGTAATAATTTTATGAACAATAATCAGGATAACAATACACTGCCACCTCAACCTATGGCCGGCACTCCATACCAAATGCCTCCGAAGAAGAAGATGAGTAAAGGTGTTTTGTGGGGAATTATTGGCGGAGTTGTCGCTATCATTGCCATTGTTGGTATTGTCTTAGCTTTTGTATTCCTTGGCGGATCAGGTGATAAAAAAGGTGGAGGCCAAGTCAGTAAGGAAGAATATAAAGACTTTTACTCACAAATTAATAAATTAGAAATCTCTAGAGATATTGAAGGAACTAAGTATATTTCACTGTCATATAGGACGTTTGAGCGAATACTTGGAGAGATTGACGAAAAACATAAAGAGCTGGGGTCACATAAAGCCCTTGCGGACGAAGATCTAAAAGAAGCTTACGATGAGGTGCTAAAGGCTTGGAATGATAGTATAAAGCCGGCTATATATGCTGCAGATAAAGTCAGGACAGACGAAGATGCCATGTCTTGTGAACTTAATACCTACGCGTCGTATATGAAACCTAACAGAGAAGCTATTGATACTGCTCTAGCTTCCCGTGAAGAGCGATGTATGAAAGCTGTAGAGAGGTTTGAAAAGTCTGATGATAAAATTGTTTCGCAGTACGGTAAAGCTCTTCGTAAATATTGGTCAGAAGATATAAAAACCTTTTTATTAGAGTCATACAAATACTATAGTGAACTTAAAAATAACCCCAACACTAAATTAAGAAAACCTAAAGAGCCAAAAAAACCAGAAGTGCAAGGTGAAAATTCTAGAAGTGATTACTTAGAAGACTATGCATATCTCAAGAAACTAGCTAAGAAAAAGTCTAACGAAAAGTAGTCTGTATCTAAAAATAAAAGTGCCCTGAGATAATCAGGGCACTTTTAGTTGGAGTAAAGTTATGACTATTATCTACTTCAATAATTGGAGATATAGTTAACTCCAAGTTGCTTGTAAAATCTACCTAAGGGTAGTATAGTAGATAGTCGATATCCATTATATCTAATTTGAGAAAGGACTTATATGAGATTATCAGGGGCTGTCGAACAAGCGTGTTGTATTATGGCGATTTTAGCCGATCCAAAACAAAAAACGCCGATAACTAATGATGCTTTGTCAGAAAAAATGTCGGTTTCGCCAACTTATTTGAAGAAAATTAGTCGTAAGTTAGTAGTGGCAAAATTAATCACCTCGACACAGGGCGCCGGAGGTGGATTTATTTTGGCAAGAGAAATGAAGGGGGTAACACTACATGATGTAGTTTTGGCAATTGAGGGTAATGCACTATTTTTTCAACCCCAAGGAGTTATTGAACAGGTGTTTACGTCGCGCCGTCGTCAAGTAAAAATTGGCATGAACATGATTGAAAAGGTTTTTTCTGAGGCTCAGGAAAAGTGGAGTGAATATTTAAAGACTGTGACGCTAGAAGACGTTGCTCGGGAGGTTTCTCATGATTAAAAATAATATGGTACGAGCCGAGTGGCGACATTTATTTAAAAATAAAATACTTCTTATATCTATGTTGGTGATCTCGTTTATTCCGATTATGTATAGCGGATTTTTCTTAGGTTCAATTTGGGATCCCTATGGTCAAACAAAAAATCTCCCAGTAGCATTTGTTAATGAAGACAAGGGCGCTGTCTTAAACGGTCAAACATTGAATGTTGGTCAAGCGGTGCAGCAAAAATTGAAAGATAATCATGATTTGGGATGGGAATTTGTTGGCAAAAAACAGGCATCTAGTGGCGTAGAGAGTGGGCATTTCTATGCCGTAGTGGAAATTCCATCTGACTTTTCAGAGAAGGTGGCGTCAATTACTGGCAGCCAGCCTCAGCAAGCGGTTATCAATTTTACTACTACACCAGCTAAGAATTATATTGGTTCATTGGTGAGTAATCAGGCAGCCGAGAGGGTTAAGTCTTCAGTTTCTGAGCAAGTCACTAAGGCATATGCCAAGGGGGTGTTGGAGAGTATAGATAAGCTGGGGATAGGTTTAGAGTCGGCCGCCAACGGAACGGCGCAGCTGCACAGTGGATTGGCTCAATTCCACGGTGGCATTCAAGCGTATACTGGCGGAGTCAATCAACTAGCGGTAGGTCAGCAGAGTTTAGCTGATGGTTTGGTGCAATTAAACGGTGGGGCACAGCAATTGCAGACGGCTCTTAGGAAGATGTCAAATGGTCTACCTAGTGAATCTCAAGTTACGCAACTAACAAGTGGGATGAAGCAGTTGCAAACTGGCATTGATCAACTAAATTATAGTGTGCATCACCCATCTCCAGCGATTTTCGCTCAGCAAAATAAAGTGCAGATTGAGGCTCAAGCTTTGGCGCAAACTGTGCAAGCGTCAGCGGTAGACTTATCTGCGGTGGGGGCAGTAGTCAAAGATTTGAGTGTCCAGGCTGTGGCGTCTGGCGTTGGTTCAACAACCATAACCTTGCCGCAAATAGGTAAAATCTCTCAGGCGCTTGGTAAGACGCAAACAATTACTACTCAGGTGGCTACATTACTTCAGGACTTACAAACGCTTACCCGCCAATTGTCGGAGCAACAATCACAACTACAGACAGGAGTCGCTGCGCTTAATAGTGGTGCGAGTCAGCTTACACCAAATGTAAATACTGCACTTAATGGCTATAACACTCTCAGGGGTGCAAATGGCCAATTGCTATCCGGGGTAACATCGTTAAGTGGTAGCTTAGCTAAGGCGCAAGCTGGTAGTCAGAAATTAGCTGACGGCGCTGGCGTGTTGAGTAATCGTTCAGGAATGTTGGTTGGCAGTAGTGCTCGACTAGCTAATGGCGTAGATGTGCTTTCCGTTAAGTTAGCAGATGCTTCTAATAAGCTTAAAGCTCAGCCGACGGGATCAGCGACTCAGGAGCATATCGCTAACCCAGTTAAATCAGAGACGACAGCAAAGGGTGATGTTCCAAATTACGGCTATGCTCTGGCGCCATATGTATTGTCGTTGAGTTTGTTTGTTGGAGCAATTGTTCTGAATGTCATTTACCCAATTCGTAAGACTTTTGCCGAGCAGGAAAGTGCTTTTCGTTGGTGGTTAGCTAAGGTGTCGGTCGTTGGCCTGGCGGCTTTCGCTCAAGCAACGATTCTAATGCTAGTTATGGTCTACTGCTTAGGCCTGACTCCAGAACATCCAGTGCGCTTTATCGGGGTAATTTATATGACGTCATTTGTCTATATGTCTATTGTGTCATTTATGGTGATTGCACTAGATAACCCGGGCCGATTTTTGGCAATGGTGCTATTGGTATTGCAATTAGGTTCAAGTGAGGGAACATTCCCGATTCAAACGGCTAATGAATTTTTCCAGGCAATTAATCCGCTGGTACCAATGACTTATTCCATCCGAGCGTTGCGCCAGTCTATATCAGGTGGATTAGACAATGTGTTTTATGACAGTAGTATGTGGGTACTTGCTGGATTTTTGTTAGCAGCTAATTTGCTGATGATAAGTTTCTTTGTTTATCGTGGTAAGCGTAAATTTGCTCACACCTCAGTAGATGGTGACGATTAGTCCTGCTTGACGATAATCTTTAAAATACCAGCACCTTTTTATGTGGTGTTGGTATTTTGCTTATTGGGCGGCGCTATTTTTGACAAAATACAGCCAGTTTGTTATTATAGGTAGTACTGATTAGAGGAATTTATTGTTAGATTAATGCCTCTATACTTGGGTTTTGAATTATATTGTAATAAAAAAGGAGTATAACAATATGGGTCAGCGGCGACTAGCAACACCGCAAAAGGACGATGCTAAAAAGCGTCCACAGTCGAAAAAAAGCAATAACGCAGTATTAAATAACACCACCACTCGTAAGGGTGAGGTGTTTAGGGCGCAACGACGAACAAGTGAGAATGTTAACCTTAGGGCGTCGCAGCACTTGATTGATATTCCGGTCAATAAGTCGGTTTATAATGGTTATGGTGGCGAGCAGTTTAGCATGAAAATGCAGCCAAAGCGTACTCGTGGTGGCCAGCCAAAGCTGCGGATTATCCCAATCGGTGGTGTTGGTGAAATGGGTATTGGTAAAAACATGAACGCCATTGAGTATGATGATGAAATTATCATCGTGGACATGGGCTTCCTGTTTCCGGGTAGCGACTATCCAGGAATCAACTACATCACCCCGGACATCACCTGGCTGGAGGAGAATAAGCACAAGATTAAGGCGCACGTGTTCACTCACGGACACCTGGATCACATCGGGTCATTCCGGCACTTTATTCACCGAATTCCAGCGCCAGTTTACGGTTCGAAGTTTACCATTGGCATGCTGGACAAGTCGATGGCTGATGCGGACACCGATTTTCAGCCAGACTTTCGGGTAATGGATCCATTGAGTCATGAAATTGTTCAAGTGTCGAAGCACTTTTCCGTGGAATTGGTGCGGGTGAACCACTCGATTCCTGACTCGACAGCGGTGATTATTCGGACGCCATTGGGTGTGATAATTGACTCTGGTGACTGGCGATTTGAGGAAAGTCCGGTTGATGGTCAGAAATTTGACCTCGAGCGGATGACTGAAGTGGCATCCAAAGAGGGTGTTCTGATGTTTATGAACGAATCGACCAACTGTGAGTCGGCTGGTACACACACCCACACGGAGTTTGATATTCAATATTCAATTGGTCAGGTAATGGACAAGTTTAGTAACAGTCGAGTGATTTTAAGCTGTTTCTCATCACAGGTTCACCGTTTGCAATTGATTTTAGAAGAAGCGCATAAGCACGGACGCAAGGTAGCGTTTGCTGGCTTTTCAATGATTCAGAACCTGGAAGTGGCGCTGCGTTCAGGGACCATTAAGATCCCGAAAGACACTGTCATGAAGATGGAGGATATCATCAAGCTGCCGGATAACCAAATCACCGTGGTCTGTACTGGTTCGCAGGGTGAATTTAATGCCGTGTTGAGCCGCATGGCGACTGGCGCGCATAAATACATGAAGATCAAGGGCTCTGATGTGGTGGTGTTTAGCTCTAATCCGATTCCGGGCAATGAGAAAAACGTGGTGCGAACGGTTGATGGCTTGATGCGCGAGGGTTCTGATGTGATTCAGAACGGCAAGACACACTTGACGGGGATTGGGCCGCTGCACTTGTCGGGACATGGTTATTATGATGATCACGTCAAGTTGATTAATGCGTTGAACCCAACGTACTATATGCCAATTCACGGCGAATTCCATATGCTGGTTTATAATGCTCGGCTGGCAGAAAAAGAGTGCGGTATTCCGCGGAAGAATATCTTTGTGTGCGACGCTGGCGATATTATTGAAATTGACGTTGAGCGGCAAGCTAAGAAAGCCGGTCGGATTCAGGCAGGCGGCGTGATGTATGATGATACGGGCGCTATCGTTTCTGAGGTGGTATTGAAAGACCGCATTCATATGTCTCAGGAAGGAATGTTTGTGGTAGTGCTGACGGTGCAACGCGGCACCGGGCGGTTACTAACCAGTCCAGACATTATTTCTCGCGGTTTCATCTACCTGCGCGATTCCGAGGAATTGATGAATATGATTCGCCAGTACTTGAAACAGAAGGCAGCGCGCAGTTTTTCTGGTAAGTATGACCTTGACGTTATCAAGAAGGAAATTAAGGATGAAGTCACACATATTTTGTACGATCAAACACGTCGCACGCCAATTGTTATTCCGGTGATTAACGAAGTTGGCGGTTTGAAAACGGTAAAATCGACTGCTACTTCGAATACCTCTACCATAAAGACACTAGTACGCGGCAAAAAACCTGCGGCTACTTCGGCGGAAGAGCCAAAAATGACTCTGCCAACCACGCCACGCCGTCGTTTTCCGCAGCGTCAAGTGCCTGATACTGAGGCGAATGACACGAAGGCTCGGGAGCGACAAGATTTTCGTCCGTACTAATCCTTCAGATTGATTTTACTGATAAATTATGCTATAATACAACATGTATTAAATTGATGTTTATATCTGTTAAGAAGTATAAAATCAGTGTATAATAAAAACGATTATGGCAAAAAAGCGAAAGAGCACGAAAAAGTCTACTCCTACCAAACCGCAACATAGTTTGCCGGTGGGTTTTTGGTCGCAAGTAGGCGCGGTCTTATTGATCCTCTTGTCGTTGCTGTTGGTGGTTTCGTGGTTTGGTGTTGGCGGTCCAGTTCTTCAGTGGATTGATATGGCAACTATAAAGACAGTCGGCTACACTGCTTACACATTACCGATACTATTAATTTATTTGGCGGTAGAAACTTTCCGGGCAGAAGAGAATCGCTTACCTGCGGTGGTGAAGTTTGCGGCAGTTTTAGAGATTGTGTGGTTTTCAGGATTATTTGGGCTATTAAAGACGTCTTTGCGACCAGATGCCGGTGGATTTGTAGGTGATATATTAAACACAGCCACACTTAAAATGGTAGATTCGGCAATTGCTGCAATATTTTACCTGGTGTTGGCGTTTATTACAGTTTTATTTATCACCCAAACATCACCATTTACTGTGTTTAGTAAATTGTGGCAAGCAATTAAAAGTAATAGCTCAGAGGATGATAACAATCGATCTATCATGAAGCAAGCGGCAAAGTCTCAGTCGACAGAGGAAGATAAAAAGGTGAGTTTGGGGGATATTAAACTCAATGCTGGCGTGCCGATTATTGACACCACTAAGGAGAAGAAGGGTTTATTAAAGCGTACTGAAAAGCCAGAAAAGGCCGCTGCTGAAGAACAGGCTCTGGTGGCAACACGTGATCCAAATTGGCAAGCCCCAAGCCTGGATTTATTAGAGAAGAACGAAGGCGGTGCGGATGCTGGCGATACGAGACAAAATGCTCAGATTATTCATGATACACTATCCGAATTTAACATTGATGCAGTGATGGGTGATATAAACGTTGGACCAAAGGTGACTCAGTACACCCTAAGGCCACCAAGTGGTGTGAAATTGACGCGAATTACCGCGCTAGAGACAAATATTGCGCTTAATTTGGCGGCCCAAAGTCTGAGGATTGAAGCGCCGATTCCTGGCCAGAAAGCGGTGGGAATTGAGGTGCCAAACCGTAAGGCAGCTGAGGTGCGACTGTATAGTACATTAGTCTCAAAGCAGTGGACGGCGTCGCGCGATCCGCTCAGCTTTACAATTGGTAAGGATATTTCTGGGCAAGTCGTAGTTGGCGAACTGGGAAAGATGCCGCACTTGCTAATTGCTGGGCAAACTGGCTCCGGTAAGTCGGTGATGATTAATACTCTGCTGACGAGCTTATTGTATCGCAATAGTCCCAGTGACATGAAACTGATTTTGGTTGACCCGAAGCAGGTGGAAATGGCGCCATATGAGGATATTCCACACTTACTGACCCCGGTGATTACTGAGCCAGAAAAGACTATTTCAGCTCTAAAGTGGGCAGTTAATGAAATGGAGCGGCGCTATAAATTATTAGCGACAGAGAAGATCCGTAATATTAAGGATTACAATAAGAGGCTGCAATCACGAGCGAAAAAGATTGCTATTGCTGATGAAAACGGTAATGTGCAGGAACATGAAGATGGTTCGATGCCGTACATTGTGATTGTGGTGGACGAAATGGCGGACTTGATGATGATTGCTAAGAAAGATGTCGAGGCATTAATCGTTCGTTTGGCGCAGAAGGCCCGAGCAGTTGGTATCCATTTGGTACTGGCAACGCAGCGGCCAAGTGTTGATGTGATTACTGGTTTAATTAAGGCAAACGTGCCGGCGCGTATTTCCTTTACGGTAGCTAGCCAGGTGGATAGTATGACGATTTTAGACCAAGCGGGCGCGGAAAAATTGCTGGGTCAGGGTGATATGTTGTTCTATACGCCAAGCATGAGTAAACCAAAACGTATCCAAGGTGCCTGGGTAACTGATGATGAAGTGAATAAAATTACTGATCATTTGCGAATGCAAATGGCGCCGCAGTACAACGATGAAGTGGTGGCTCAGCCAGTGCAGTTGAACGGCAAGGGTGGTGTAGTGATGGATTTGTCAGAAGGTGGTGATGATAAATTCAAGGATGCTGTGAGGGTGGTAGTTGAGCGACGAAAGGCCTCAACGAGTATGCTTCAGACACGTCTAGGTATTGGCTATCAGCGAGCAGCGCGCATTATTGAAGAAATGGAAGAGCGTGGAATTATCGGTCCGCAGAATGGCTCAAAACCACGTGATGTATTGATCTCTAGTGTCGAAGAATTAGATGAATTGTTGGCGGAATAGTATAAAAGATTGACCAAATAATATCTATATTGTATAAAAAACTTTATGAATGAGCATTTTCCCGGAAGTTATGACTTAGCTCTTGACTAAGATACTCTTGTCACTATAGTACAAGCAGCAGGTAAAGTTCTTAAAGAGAAGGGTATTGAAGGGCTAGAGAATGGTCGCTATAAAATAGACGATCGTAGTGCTGCTGCGAACATTTTTACATGTAAACTATCGCCAGAAATAGTGCATCATATTTTTTCAATTCCACCAGAAGCCATTCGCGTTTCTTCGGACGGTCATGCGGAGGGGTGCGAAATAATCTATTTACCAGAATCTATGTTGGAAGATGGTATACAATGTTCCGCTGAATTAGGTTTGTACGTTACTGAGGTGGTAGGTCGTTCAGGTGGCTTACCGCCACTTCATATAGAGCACAGCTGGATTATTAGAGGTTGGAAGGATCAATGTCTTGAGGGAGAGTATAAGGTCGAATATTCCGTAGATGGCCGAAGAGTAAGCCCGAGTAATCTTGATCTAGAAAGTTTGGATTTGAGAAACTCTGAAGATATCAGAAGATTAATCGCCGACATAAGAAATAACGCTCAATCCCTCAGTGCTGATGATACAGACACTATCTATGAGCTCATTGACACGATATTACAGAGTGGGGTATAATATAAGTAGATATTAACCTAAGCTTATGTGAGACAGCATAAGCATCCGTAAATGGATTCCAGAGGAGGAAGCATGAACGAATACGAACTAACTGTTCTTATTCATCCGGATTTAGAGTCTAATCTAGATTCAGCGTTGGATAAGGTACATGGTTTAATCACCGATAACGGCGGTGAAATTACTAAAGAAGATAACTGGGGCAAGAAAAAATTGGCCTACACCATCAAGCGTGAAGACTTTGCAATTTACGTTTGTTTTGAGGTAAAACTGCCAGCGCCAGCTTTATTGAAGATTTCTAACACGCTTAACATTACCGACGAAGTATTGCGCTACCTATTGGTAAAAACTGATGAAAAAACTCGTCAGGCATTAAGCGAGCAAAAAGCACGCAACGAAGAAGCTGATTCAAGCGAATCAAATAAATAAGCCTAACTGCCGCAAGGTAAAAAAGGGGATAGAATATGGCACGAAGCATCAATCAAGTAATTTTACTGGGTAGATTGACACGCGATCCAGAGCAGCGAACAACGGCTTCTGGAAAGAACGTAGTCAGTTTTAGTATCGCGGTTGATCGACCAACCCAAGATGATCAGGCGGACTTTTTCAATATTACTGCTTGGGATAAACTTGGTGATTTGGTGATGCAATATTTAAGCAAGGGTCGTCGAGTTCTAGTCCAAGGGCGACTGCGGCAAGATAGTTGGGAAGATAAGGAAACTGGCAAAAGACAGAGTCGAATTGAAGTTACTGCTTCAGACGTAACATTCTTAGACGGTCCGAATAATGACAATTCTGGCTCTGCTGCGCCAAAAACTACTAAAAAAGAGGAAGTTGTGACGGAGATTGACGATAAGCCAATTGACCTGAGCGAAATCCCATTCTAATAAGGAGATAATAATGGCACAATTGAAGAAAAATCCACCGATTATTTTTGACTACAAAGACGTGAAGACTTTGCAGCGCTACATCAATGTTTATGGCCAAATCGAGCCAATCAGCAAGACTGGCTTAAGCGAAAAGCAGCAGCGAAGTTTGGCAGTGGCAATTAAGCGTGCTCGTCATTTGGCGCTATTGCCTTTTGTGGCTAGCAACTAGCAATATTTAAACAGGATATCTCGTTGCTACTACATATTTGGCGGCGAGATATTTTATTGGAAAGGAATATGTATGTATCAGCCAACTGATTTGAAAAAGGGAGCAGTTTGCCAGATTGACGGTAAGCCGTATCGGGTTGTGGAATACGGGCAGAAGGTTATGGGTCGGGGTGGTTCAATTGTCAATGTGAAGCTGAAGAATTTAATTGACGGTAGTGTTATCCCGAAGACATTTAAAGGGCAGGAGCGAATCGAAGCTGCTGAGGTTAATAATAAGACTGCGCAATATTTATATAACGATGGTGATAAATTCTACTTTATGGATCCGGTTAGTTTTGAGCAGTTTGAATTGGCGGCGGAAATTGTTGATGATGCTAGCAAATACTTGAAGGAAGGCGACGAATTGAACTTACAATTCTTTGACGGGCGAGTAATTAACGTTGAGCTACCAAAGAATAAATATCTGGAAGTTACCTACACCGAAGACGTAGTGAAGGGTGACACAACTTCGTCTGTCTTAAAAGACGCAACGCTAGAAACTGGTTTGGTAGTGAAGGTTCCGGCGTTTATTAAGCAGGGTGATATTATTAGTGTCGATACATCAACTGGCGAGTATCGCGAACGAAAGAAGTAGCAGTCCTTCAGATGAAACAGCGATTAGACAAGGTTCTGGTCGAGCGCGGGCTAGCGTCAACACGTTCTCAGGCGGATAATTTTATTCGCTTGGGTTACGTTTATTTGAATAAAAAAATTGCTCAAAAATCAGGGGCAATGGTATCTGATACTGATACGATAACGCTAAAAAAGATGGAGACTTATGTGTCGCGAGCGGGCTTAAAACTGGCTAGCGTAGCCAAATATTTTAAGCTTAATTTTCAAGATAAAACAGTATTAGATATTGGCTCAAGTACTGGTGGTTTTACCGACTATTCACTGCGTCATGGTGCTAGGAAAGTTTTTGCCGTTGACGTTGGTACTGACCAACTTCATCTAAGCTTGAGGACGAACCCAAAGATTATCCTTCACGAAAAAACTGATATTCGTGATTTTTGCACAGATGAAGTGATCGATGTGATTGTGGGGGATGTGTCATTTATATCGCTACGGGATATTTTGCCACATGTAGCTAAAGAACTAATGAATAAAAATACCATACTTATTGCCATGGTAAAGCCACAATTTGAAGCAGGGCGACATCAAACTAATAAAGGCATTATTAAAAATGATAAGGTGCGACGGCAGATCTTAACTGATTTTGAAAATTGGGCAAAAAAGTATTTTGTGATTTTAGATAAAAAGGATAGTGAAGTTGCTGGCAGCAAGGGAAATCTTGAGCGATTTTATAAATTGCAATTAGCTAAACGTTAAACCTAAATTCAACAACATCATTTGGTTGCATAATGTAGGTTTTACCTTCGGTGCGAATCTTACCAGCCTCGCGAGCTTTTACTTCTGAACCGGCAGTAATCAAATCATTAAAATCGACAATTTGCGCCGCAATGAAGCCTCGTTCAAAGTCTGAATGGATAACTCCAGCAGCTTGTGGTGCTGTCCAGCCCTTATGGATTGTCCAGGCGCGCACTTCTTTTTCACCGGCAGTCAAGTAGCTTTGTAATCCCAGTGTGTCGTAGGCGGCGTGAATTAGTTTGACTAGTCCAGTTTCTTGAACGCCATAACTTTCCAGAAGTTCTTTGGCATCGTCTTCTGATAAACCTTTTAACTCTTCTTCTAACTTTGCACAGACAAAGACGGTTTTTGCGGGGTGGACTAGTTCTTTTAATTTTCCTTGCAGAGCAGAATCGTTTAGTCCTTCTTCATCAACATTGAAAGCGTAAATAACTGGTTTGGCGGTGAGTAGATGCAGGTAAGCAATTGCTTCAAAGTCCACATCAGCCAGAGCAGAAA
Organism: uncultured Candidatus Saccharibacteria bacterium; assembly: GCA_938046775.1. Classification (GTDB taxonomy): domain Bacteria; phylum Patescibacteriota; class Saccharimonadia; order Saccharimonadales; family Saccharimonadaceae; genus Nanosynbacter. Next base: position 15,995 of record CALIXB010000022.1, read on the forward strand.
TTGGTGTCCCTGACTGTAGATTGTCTGCCAGTGACTGTAAATAGGCTACTTTTTGGCGGGCTTCTGGATTAGCCTTAGCTTCTTTTTGTAGCTGCGGCAGGCGTTTTTCAATTGTCTGCAGGTCGGCTAGGATTAGCTCGGTATTGATAATGTCGATATCTTTTTTTGGGTCAATTGGCGCTTCGTCGTGTCGCAAAATCTTTGAATTTTCAAAAGCACGAACAACGTGAATAATGGCGTTGCACTCTCTGATATTGTGAAGAAACTTATTGCCTAGACCTTCGCCTTTGGAGGCGCCGGCAACTAGTCCGGCAATATCAACGAAAGTAACGGTAGCTGGGATGATTTTTTGGGCGTGATAAAGATCTGCCAGGGCTTGTAGGCGGCTGTCTGGTATGGGAACAATTCCTGTGTTCGGCTCGATAGTTGCAAACGGATAATTAGCAGCCAAAATATCATTATTTGTTAAAGCATTAAAAAGTGTCGATTTGCCGACATTAGGTAGGCCAACGATTCCAATAGATAAACTCATAACTTTATTATATCATCTGCGCAATCTTTGATATAATTATAAGCATGAGAAGAAAATACTCATTGCCTAAGGTGGGCATGCTGGCAATAGTAGTAGCTTTAGTTATTTCAGTAACGGCTTTTTTTATCTATACGTACGCAGCGCCAAGCTCGCCAAATTGGACGATAACTGGTAAATCTTGGGTGACGAAGAAATTTAATTCGTCAGATACAAATAATTACGGTTCCGACTGGGTGGTAGCGCCTGGGCGACTTAAGGATGTGAAGCCCGGAGATACGGTTGATTGGTGGCATAGTCTTTTTGTTAGCGGTGGGCCTACTGACAATGTTATAACTGGCGTTCAGCAGGATGTATTTGATTTGAGCTCTAATCAGCCGTCGGACAATGACGCTAGTCTGAACGACAGGGGGGCTTGGCATAATGAAGATTCTCGATGGTTTAACGTTATGACGAATTGGAAGGATTATGCTTGGAAGCGAATGAACAATCCAGCGGATTATCTCACCACCTCTATGGAGGCGTTGAACGGAAAATCTAGATTAGAGGATGTTCGTGGTCCGCTTGGAAATAATAAATTTATGTTTACGCGAGTCATTAAAAGAGAGGATATGGGTAAGCGTATCTGTCAGCGAATCTACTGGAATAGGCGTAATTCTTTGGCGCCAACCGAGTGGGTATATTCATCTTATGCTTGTGTCGAGGTGCCGCATAATTATGATATTGAGCCATCGGTTGGCGTTAGTTCTGATTATATTGATACAAAAAACGTTACAAGTATTGAGGGCATAAATGCTGGACTGAACAATAAGGGAACAGAGAAGTCTCAGGGGTCTTCGTATGCGTTGGCTCGTTTTGTGGCTAGAGGAACAGAAGTATCCAGTATGGCTGGCGTTAATGCTGTTTCGTTGCCAGGTGGAACTGTTCATGACTGGTCCTGTGCGATTGTACGATTGATTAAGGAAAAGCATAGAGAACTTAATATTGACAACGGAACGTGTAAGGAAATTGTTGCTAATGGCGGCAAGAACCAGATTCCTACCGGCCAGACATCAATTGCCACAAACGCAACCGACAATTTGAGCGGGGTAAACCTAAATGCGAATGATAGCTTATGCTATGTGGCAATGGTTAGTAATTATAATGGCTCGGCACCGTCTACAGATTTTAGATACGCGATTAAATGTATTAGGACCTCCAATAAGCCAAAAGTTCAGGTTTGGGGTGGTGATGTTAAAACTGACAAGGAGGTGATTACTAGTAAGACGTCCAACACCATACTTCAAGCAGATAGCCATAACATATTGGATAAGTCGGCTATACGTTCAATGGGCCTTTGGGCTACGGGCTTTGATGTCAATGGTAATATTCTTGGTGGTACAGTTAATTTTAGTCCTGGTGAATATAAGTATAAGGGAGGAGATGAGATTGATGCTCACTGGTCATTAATCTGTTCGCAGGATTCTTTTGGAGGTAATGGTAATCAGCGGGCTTATAGGTATAATAAGGTTTCGGGTAAATCTGAACCGACTGATTTACCAAATTGTCATAATGATGCAAGTAATTTGACGAATGAGTACCAAACTAGGACGGCGGTGACAACACAGTGGCAGCTGCCCGGATCGGGAGATCAGATAAGTGATGGTTGGATTCCTTGTTCTGATATACCAAATAAAGATTTGGTTGGAGATACACGTATTATTACACATTCTCCTTATTGTCGCAGGGGTGTTTGGCGCTCTTCGTCTAAAGCGAAGTGGATCAGCATGAATAATTTTGGCCGCCATACCCATTCCGCCTCAAAGCCGGATCCAAGTGTTAACTCTGGTTGTTTAAATGCTACAGGAGACTCAATCTTAAACTGTGGGAATACATACGTATTCAGACTGAAAAATGTGAAATTGGACGACTTAAAGAATGCTAAAAAATTGCAATTTAAGTTCTCGGGTTCAGCAGATAACTTTGTTCGAGTGAAAATTAATGGTCACGAAATGGACGTTAAAGGAAATGAAAATGGCGCCAGACCCGAGGGGACGCAGCACGCAGGATGGGGGCTTCCGGGATTTCTTGAGAACTCAGCGTTTACTGCTGATATCAAACCAGGTACTGTTCTGTATAGTGATGGAAATTTTATTGATGTCTATATAAAGTCTAGCCCGTCGCATGTAGGTCTGTTGATTGAGGATATTTCAGTGTCTTATACGATGGATCGGGCCTATCAGAATATATATGGATCTTGGGTGGAATATGGAGTTATTGCTGGAGGAAAGGTAGATTCTGCTTCGGGTGCTGGCTTGTCATCATCTTTCAATGGCCGCGACAACTTAACAATGCGAGATTACAATAAATTGACCTTTGCTAATACGCCAAAGTTTGGTAACTTTAGCAGCGCTAGTTTAGTTCCAGATAACTTCACCCTGCCGTCTGTTGGTGGCGTAAAAGGTAGCGTTTCAGGTAATGTGAATATTAACAGTTTAGCTACGGGTGAATATACTGCCGGTAATATTAATTTAGTTGGCGCTAAATTGGATGTGGGTAAGAGTATCGTTATAAAATCTACCGGCACCGTTAGGATCTCAGGAGATTTGTTATATACTGACTCGGGAAATGTTCGTTCATTGCCACAATTGGTAATTTATGCGAAGAATATTGTGATAGACCCTTCAGTTGGGGAGGTGAATGCTTGGCTAATTACTCCGAAAGATGGATATGTTAGTACTTGCGGCGCTGTATTTAATATGACCAATTGGTTAAGTAATGTGTCCGAAGCTTTATGTGGCAAGAAGCTGAGAATCAACGGTCCGATTAAGGCTGGCCACTTATTCTTACGCCGAACATACGGAGGAAGACATGCCTCCTCGGCGAAGAATGACCCTAATATGCACCCAGGAACTCCAGCCGAAATTATTAACTTGCGGGCCGATGCTTATCTTTGGTCCTACAACAACTACCGCAATACCGGTGCAATTAGCACTATGAATGTTCGTGAATTACCGCCAAGGTATTAAAAGTTTGCAAATTAAAACGCTAATGTATATAATTATTATTAGTTATGAAATTAGCAAAAGGGTTGGGCGACTTCTTCGGACTAGACATCGACACAAATGCTGTGCGAGTGGTTCGGCTGTCTCGTGCTGGCGCGGGATGGAGTTTGTCTCATTACGGTTATACGCCAGTTGATTCTAAGATATCAAGTGGTGATTCTCCCGAGGCGCGGCGACGTCTAGGGGAGGCAATTATGACTGCCGTCGGTCAGGCTGGTATTAAGACGTCCAATGTGGCTGTTGGATTGCCGTCAAATAAAACGTTTTCGACTGTGATTGACGTACCGAAAGTTTCTGAGCAGGAACTAAAGGCGATGATGAAATATCAGGTTGACCAATATATACCGATGCCGTTAGACGAAGCAGAAGTTGACTGGGTAATGTTAGGTGATAGTCTTCATGCTCAGAATCAATATGAAATTTTACTGACAAGTACAGCAAAGACTTACGCAGAAGAAAGGCTGGAGTTGGTTGAGGGGCTTGGCTTTAATGTGATAGCCGAGGAACCAAACGCTATTGCTATGGTTCGTTCTCTGCTGGTTTCTGATTCTCAGGATGCTCGCTTAATTATTAACGTGGGTGAAAACTCGACAGATTTAGCAGTGGTATATAATGGTGCGCCAAGGTTGATTCGTATGATTCCGACTGGACTCTCATCATTGGTCCGCGCAGCTGTTCAGAATTTGAACGTACAAGAAGGTCAGGCTCGTCAGTTTATTCTTAAATTTGGTTTAGTGCCAGATAAATTAGATGGCCAAGTGTTAAGGGCAATTGATTCGACTTTGGACAGTTTTTCCTCAGAGCTGGTTAAATCTATTAAGTTTTTCCAGACTAGGTATCCTAATGTAGCGGTTTCTGGTATTTTGCTGTCAGGTTTTGGCTCGGCTATTCCGCAGATGGATAGTTATGTAATGAATAAGGCTGGTATCCAGTCAATTGCCGCCGATCCTTGGCAACGCGTTCAGGTATCTCAAGCGGATCAGCAACAATTAGCGCCAATTGCTTCAGAATTTGCTATTGCTGTTGGTTTAGCACAGAGGAGTAACATGTCATGATTGAAATAAACCTTATTCCGAATGTTAAGCGAGAGTTGTTGAAAACTCGAGCAATGCGTAATCGTGTTATCTCTGTGTCGTTTTTGATAGGTGGGGCTTCAATTGCAGCGGTGGTTGTTCTGGCGGTAATTTTGGGTGGCCAAATTGCAGCCGAAGCGGTGCAGAACAGCGGCATTAAAGATCGAAATGATAAGCTTATGTCTGTGGAGGATCTTAATAAGGTTGTAACAATCCAAAATCAGCTTTCAAAGATTAACGAGCAGCACGCTGGTAAGAAAATTAATTCGAGGGTGTTTGATGTAGTTTCAGCCGTAAATCCAGTAGCGCCTAATAGTGTTAGCTTTTCAAATATAAAGATTAGTCCAGAGTCTAAGACTATCACCTTAGAAGGTAGCGCTGTTAATGGTTATAGCGCTTTGGAGACCTTAAAGAAGACTATTCTAAGCACTAAAATCCGAACAACTGATGGAGATAAAACTTCTGAAGTGGAATTAACCAAAGATATAAAAGATGGTGATACTAGTTTTGGTGAAAACTCAGAAGGTAAGAAAGTTTTGCAGTTCTCGTTCTCATTTGAGTACGCTGAACAACTATTAGCGCCAGCGCCAAATGGTACAGTTTCAGTGATAACGCCAACAACTAAAATTGATATGACTGATTCACGTCAAGGTATTCCGGATAGTTTGTTTAAGAGTAATTCGGTAAAACAGGAGAAAAATAATGGCAGCCGATAATAAAGGGGTGGCAATTCGCAAACGCCAGCAGATTGATTCTTCAAAAAAGACGATGTTTATTTTTGTGGCAAGCGCAGCTTTCTTGGCGGGAATTGCACTGGTTGTCAGTATATTTCTGATTCAGCAAATTGTTTTTCATTCAAAGATTATTATTGAGAAGCAGAGTACAATTTCTCGTTTAGATAAGAACTTGACGACTATTGATGAGCTAAAGAAAAATATTAGAGTTTTAGATACGAATACAGCCCTTAACTCTATAAAATCAAGTGACGAGAGTAATACGTTGCAGACTATTCTTGACGCCCTTCCAGATAATCCTAATGCTGACGCCTTTGGCGCTTCTTTGAAGAATAAGTTTATCGATACGACAACTGGTGTGACAATTCAGAGTCTGTCGGTGTCGCAAGCTGGTTCTGGTGGCGAGGGTTCTGCATCGGCCCCAGCTAACACGGTATCGTTTACGATGGAAGTTAGCGGACCAGCTGATAGACTAAAGGAGCTACTAACTAAATTCGAGTCATCAATTCGCGTGATTGATCTAAAGGCGTTAGAGATCCAGCGTAATGAAGATAAATTAAGCTTAGTAGTGCGGGGTGTTGCTTATTATGAGCCAGCGCAAACAGTACAATTAGAAAATAAGGTGGTAAAGCCATGAAGAAAACAGACATAGCTATGGTGATATTGATTGCAGGCGTGGGTGTAGCTATCGGCTATATTGTTGCCTCTAATATATCATTTTTAAAGGTTCCAAAATCTGGAGCAAAGGTCCAAACTATTAGAGAAATATCATCTGATGTTGAAAAACCAAACCCAGCAATTTTCAATAAGAATGCGATAAATCCAACTGTTGAGGTGTTTGTGGGTCAAAATGCGGTCAAATAGAGAAAGGACGTAGGATGGCTTTACTGACGGACGATATTCAGGACAAGTTGATTGAGCTGCTGATAAACGAAGGACTTATTGAGAAGTCTGTCATTGATGACGCCTTAAAACGTGCTTCTGAGAATAATAAGCCACTGTTTAGCTTGCTGAGCGAAGAGGGATTGCTTGATAATGAGCTTTTAGTCCATGGCGTGGCTCAGGTTTCGGGTGTGCCATATGTTAACTTATCAAATAGTGTTATTAGCCAGGATATTTTATCCCTGTTGTCTTCTGATGTTGCTGAACGTTTTATGGCGGTGCCTCTAGCAGAAGTTCAAAATCGTCTAGCAGTGGCGATGATTGACGCCAATAATGTCCAGGCTGTTGACTATCTGTCGAATCGCATTCAGCGACCAATTAAAGTCTTTATGGCCTCAGAAGAGAGCGTCCGTCACGTCCTTGATCAATATAAAACTGATTTATCATCCGTTAATGTGGCAGCTGAAGCGTCCCAAGAAGAATCTCTGTCGGAAGCTGGCAATATTAAAACTATTGTTCAAGATTCGCCCATTTCACGGGCATTATCGACTATTTTGGAATATGCCGTAAAAAGCCATGCTTCGGACGTTCATATTGAGCCATTAGAAAAAGCCCTAAAGATTCGTTGTCGGGTTGATGGTGTTTTGCGCGAGATTATGCAACTACCAAAAAGTATTGAGCCGGCTTTGGTGAGTCGTATTAAAATTCTTTCCAACCTAAAAATTGACGAACATCGCATTCCACAAGATGGTCAATTTGCGGTTAATGTTGCAGGCAAGGAAGTTGACCTGCGTATTGCTATTTCTCCGGTTGTTTGGGGTGAACAGGTGGTTGTTCGTTTGCTAGACAAGAGCGGGAGCTCTTTTAACTTGGAGGATATGGGTTATGCTGGGCGCGCTCTACGGACAATTCGCAAGGGAATTAAGCGTCCTAATGGCATGATTCTAACGTCTGGACCAACTGGTTCTGGTAAGTCCACCAGCTTATATGCGTTAATCAAAGAAATTAAGAACGATACTGTTAATATTGTGACGCTTGAGGATCCGGTTGAGTATAAGATGGACGGAGTGAACCAAATCCAAGTTAATGCAGAGGTCGGACTGACATTTGCTTCTGGACTTCGCTCGATTTTGCGTCAAGATCCAGATATTGTGATGGTGGGTGAGATCCGCGACAACGAGACAGCCAATCTGGCGATTCAAGCAGCGTTAACGGGGCATCTGGTGTTCTCGACGCTTCATACCAATTCCGCAGCCGGCGTGTTGCCGCGATTGCTCGACATGGGGATTGAGCCGTTTCTTATTGCTAGTACAGTTAACACGATTATTGGGCAGCGTCTGGTTCGGCGAGTAGCGCGTCGGCGTGATATATATCAATCGTCGCCTCTGGAAACACAGGCAATTCGGGAGGCAGTTGGTGGATTATTGCCTCAGACAAAAGAACAGGTTGCTCAGTTTGCGCAAGATTTGGGCTATGAAAGTCTACCGCTGGCAACGCAGACCTCATTTGCCTTAGCAAGAGGTAAGGATACGCCTCAAACTCCGCGCGGCTACTCTGGTCGGACTGGCCTATATGAAGTGATGGACATTACTGAGGAAATTCAGAATTTAATCGTTAAGCGTGCTACGTCAGCTGAAATTCAGCGAATGGCAATTCAGCAAGGCATGATTACGATGCGCCAGGACGGATATCTGAAGGCGTTAAACGGAATAACGACAATAGAAGAAGTTAATAGAGTAGCGGCGGATACCGCGTAAAAAGGAGGAAATATGAATAATCAAGAATTGCGAATTGAGATTTTACTAGAAGAGGTTGTTAAAAAACGCGCTTCTGACCTTCATATTCAAGTTGGGCTTCCGCCGATGCTCAGGATTGATGGCGCATTGGTGCCGGCAGCTGGGACCCAGCCACTTGATGAGCCAGCAGTTGAGCGACTGGTGTTTCAGATACTTGATGAAGATCAGCGACAGATTTTACTGAAAGATAAAGAATTTGACTTTTCGTTTGCGTTTGGCACACTGGGTCGATTCCGGGTAAATGCCTTTCATGAGCGCGGCAACTTGGCTGCAGCTCTGCGTTTGATTCCGAATGAGATTAAGTCGGCGTCTGAGCTTGGTATGCCACCGGTCGTAAACTCGTTTGCTGATTTTCCGCGCGGTTTAGTGTTGGTGACTGGTCCAACTGGCTCCGGTAAGTCGACGACCCTGGCGGCATTGGTTGATAAAATCAACTCTGAGCGTTCACAACATATCATTACCATTGAGGATCCGATTGAGTTTACTCACAAATCAAAGAAGTCGGTGGTGGTCCAGCGTGAAGTTCACTACGATACTTACTCATTTTCGGCGGCATTACGATCCAGCTTGCGTCAAGACCCAGACGTTGTGCTGATCGGTGAGATGCGCGACTTGGAGACTATTTCAGCAGCTATCACTATCGCCGAAACTGGACACTTAGTGTTTGCAACTCTACACACCAACTCAGCAGCACAGTCAATTGACCGTATGATTGACGTATTCCCGCCGCATCAGCAGCCGCAAATTCGGGCTCAGTTATCAAACATTTTGATGGCTATTTGTTCGCAGCGTTTGGTGCCGGCTATTGGGGGTGGTCGTGTAGTTGCGGCAGAAGTTTTGATTGCCAATCCAGCGGTGCGTAATATTATTCGCGAAGGTAAATCACATCAGCTAGACGCAGTTATTCAGACCGGTGCCGATCAAGGAATGCAGACGATGGACCGAACGCTGGTCAACCTGGTGCAGAATGGTACGATTACGTACGATAATGCGCGTGAGTTTGCGGTTGATTTGACGGAATTTGAGAGGCTAATGAGGGGGTAGCAGATGAAGAAGTATAATTACGAAGCCAGAGATAGTGCTAGTAATAAAATTGTTAAATCTGTAGTTCAGGCTGAAAGTGAAAATGCTGCCGCAAAGTTATTGACGACGCAAGGTTTTGTGCCCTTAAAAATTGAACTACAAGATGATAAAACGGGTTTCTTTGCAAAGTTATCTGGTAGAATCACTACTAAAGATAAGGTTGTGTTCACCCGTCAACTAGCGACACTTATTGGGGCGGGCCTGCCATTATCTCAGAGTCTTAGGACTGTTCAGGAGCAGACTACTAATAAGCGGATGCAAGAAATCGTTCAAGAGATTATCTCTGATGTGGAGGGTGGTAAATCATTGTCCGACTCATTTGCTAAGCATCCGGAGGCTTTCAATAAGGTGTACGTAGCGCTGGTTGCAGCTGGTGAAACTTCAGGTACGATGGACGAATCTTTGAAAAGGCTAGCTGCTCAGCAGGAAAAAGATGCTGCCATGATGAGCAAGATTCGTGGTGCTATGATGTATCCATCAATTGTCTTGGCGGTGATTATCTTAGTGGTTGGTTTTATGTTGTTTACGGTGGTGCCGCAGGTTGAGGGATTATATCGAGACTTAAATAAAGGTCTGCCGTTTATAACTTTAATCATGATTAATGTGGCTAATTTTTTTATTCACTTTTGGTGGCTCGCATTGTTGATAATGATTATTGGCGGCTATTTTTTGGTGCAATACCTAAAAACCGAGCAGGGCATTAGAACTAAAGACACATTTAAACTTAATGTTCCACTATTTAAGGGGATGTTTCGAAAAATGTATATGGCGCGGTTTTCCAGAACAGGCCAAGTTCTGCTAAGCACTGGTGTGCCGATGCTTGATATGCTTCGTATTTCGTCGGATGCAGTCAATAACGTGATTATTAGCGAAGGTATTATCCGAGCAGCAGATAAGGTAAAGGGCGGAAAAGCCCTCTCGGCATCTTTGTCGAATGAGGAATATTTCTTAACAATGGTACCGCAAATGATTAAAATCGGCGAGCAGTCAGGTAAGATTGACGAGATGATGGGAAAAACTGCTCAGGTGTATGAAGACGAGCTTGATGAAGAAATCCGCGCTTTATCGACCGCTATAGAGCCGGTTCTGATGGTATTTCTAGCATTAGTTGCCGGTACGATGGTTGCTGCAATACTATTCCCAATCTATAGTTTGGTTGGCAATATAAATATTCACTAGACGACCAGGTGATTTTGGTGTATTATAAGCGTAAGCATTTTTTTGCACAAATATAAGCATAAGCCATAGAAAGGTGGAAATTTCAATGGTAAACAAAGATAACAAAAAAGGATTTACAATCATCGAGGTAGTTTTAGTCCTGGCTATTGCTGGTCTTATATTTGCGATGGTATTTATCGCATTGCCAGCTTTGCAGCGCAGCCAGCATGACCAGTCGAGAAAGAATGACGCCTCAACAGTTGCTGCAGCTATTACTAACTGGAATTCAGCTAATCGTAATGGTGGCACGTTCAATGAAGAGTCTTTGCGCAAATATGTTGATAAACTTGATCAATATGATAAGAATTCAGAGCTGAAGGTGGTCGCTACCGGTTCATCAATGTCGGTTGCTGGTAATGAGATTAAGGTGATGCGCGGCCGTAAGTGCCCGTCCAGTATGCCAGCTCCATCTGCAGACGACCCAGCAAATATTACCTTAGAGAATGGCTCCTCGCGCAATGCTGCTGTCGTGGTGTTGTTGGAGAATAATGGATCTCAGAAACAATTGTACTGCCAGGACGTATAAATTAAGAAATATTTACACAAGGTCAGCCTCTTAAGGGGGCTGATTTTTTTATATTTTTTTGTTACCATAAGAAGTATGATGAAATTTGTGATAGCAGGGTTTTTAGGCGCCATATTGGGTAGCTTTGTGGGGGCGCAGGTTTGGCGTTTGCGTGCCCGCCAGCTAACTGAGGATAAAAAGGCTGGGGAGAAGGTTGACCAGAAAGAACTAAAGAGGCTATCTCCACTAATAAAGAAAGTTTCTAAGGACCGTTCTCGTTGTCTATCTTGCGGTCACGAATTGTCATTTTGTGATCTCATACCAGTTTTCAGTTGGGTGATTAGGTTAGGAAAGTGCCGATATTGTAAGAATTTTATTGGTTGGACGGAAATTCTGCTAGAAGTAGCCATGGCTGGATTATTTGTCTTGTCTGTAGTATTTTGGCCAGGATCATTGATGGATTTTTGGCAGGTTTTGCTACTGGCTTTGTGGTTAAGCGGTCTAGTTTTACTGGCAATTTTATTTGTTTATGATCTCAAATGGCTGCTTCTACCTGATGTCATAAATATTCCTTTTATCATTCTAGGATTTATTTTTTCAATAATAAACTTGGCGCTATCTAATGATTTTACAAAGAGCCTGACGTCTCTTTTAGGGTCGGTTGTAATTTTAAGCGGCATTTATTTGCTACTTTATCTTTTCTCAAAATACCGCTATGGAGAGGAAAAAACTTGGGTTGGTTTTGGTGATGTTAAGCTTGGTTTGGGGTTGGCTTTATTCTTGGGTAATTGGTTGTTGGCTTTTGCGGCTTTATTCGCAGCTAATTTAATCGGTACGTTGCTAGTCCTTCCTTCAATGCTAAAGGGTAAATTACAGGCAACTTCAAGAATTTGCTTCGGTCCGTTATTGATTGTAGGGTTTTTATTGGCATGGTTTTTTAGTCAACAAATTTTAGCATGGGGTTTTCTTATCGTCTAAGTAAAATTTGCTTATGCTATAATGGAGAAGTGATGGGCAATAAACAAAAAGGTTTTACTATAATTGAAGTTATTTTGTTTGTGGCTATTTCTGGCTTGCTCACTTCTATGCTTATGGTGGGTGTTAGCATGTCAATTAATCGTCAGCAATATCGCGACTCAGTTCAGTCTTATGCTGGCTTTTTGCGTAATGAGTATTCAAAAGTCGTTAATGTTGAAAATGATAGGTCCAAAAGTGTCTGCCCAATTGACGGTGCAGACGGTAGGCTGGAGACTGCGCGCGGTCAGTCGGACTGTGTAATTGTTGGTCGCTACATTACTACAGTTGGTCCACTAGGGTCAACTGACGGTAATTCCTATAGAACATACCCTGTTTATGCGTACCGATCAGATAAGGGTAGTGCTTGGACGTATCGGCGTGGTGCTGAATCTGACAAATATACTGTGAATTGGCAAGCAAAGACTAGATTTTCTAGCCAGCCTAAAAATAGCGCTTATATATCCATCTTGATGTATCGACATCCAGAAACAGGACAATTAGACATCAGGACGGACACTAGTAGATTTGGCGATAATTTAACGGATTTTGTTAATAATAAGAATAGTGCAGGCATAGTACAGTCCGCTGGCGAGCAGCGCCAACAGCGGGAAATTTGTATTTATGATGATGGTTGGTTGCCGAATGAGCGGCTTTCTATCTTTTTGCGTTCATATGCAGGCTCTGCTGATGCGGTTGTCGTGGGGAACGCTACCGGAGGGTGTGCTGATGCGTAAATTTAACAGGGGTGATACTATCGTAGAAGTGCTGCTTGGTGTAACGATTTTTAGTATGGTTGCTGTTATTACTTTAGAAACTATGAATCGAGGTATGGCTATTTCCCAGTATGCCTTAGAGACGACGTTGGTGCGTCAGCAGGTTGATGCGCAGGCAGAGATGTTAAGATATGCTCACGACACAAAGAGTGATATTTGGAAAAAGTTGGTTGATAATAACGCCGTAAGTGTTTCCTCGGTTAATGATAATGAGGGTGGCTTGGGTGTAGAAAGTTGTCCTGATAATTTTTCTAATAAAGAGTTCGCCTTGGCTGCGACACCTTCACTCGGCTCTAAGATCAGTATTTTAAATAATCCAGGCGATTATAAACCGGCAGAAACTTATGCGCGAGTTGATGGCAGTACTAAAAAAACGTATGGAATAGCGGTTAGGCTTGTTAAGCCAAGTACGGCCGTAGGCAGTAGGGATAGTAATAAACATGATGCGTACATAAAAGCTTGCTGGATGCCAGTTGGCAGTAAAATGCCAGCAACAATTGGTACGATTGTGAGGTTGTATGACTCGGGTCGATAAACAGGGATTCACGCTTGTTGAGTTAATGCTTGCGATGGCATTTATCTCGATTCTTCTATTGTCAATTACTATGGTGGGCATTCAGGCGGGCAGAATGTATAGCCGGGGTGTGGTGCTACGTGATATTAATCAGGCAGGGCGAGACATCTCCGATACAATTCGACGAGATTTTTTGCAGGCAAACGCCAATAAGATTGATAGTTCTGGACTGCGGGTGCCGAACAATAGCAGTTGGGCAACTGGTCGGCTCTGTCTGGGGTCTCATTCGTATGTTTGGAACAATCCAAGGTATTTGGACGATCCTAGCTTACTGGGTGCAAATAGGTTATTTAAGGTTGATGGCAATCCGATAAACTTGGTGCGGGTAGTTGACGCTGACGGTGGCTTATGTAAGAAAGATGGGTCTGGTAAGTATCCAGAGATGGTTGATTTAGCAAAATCGTCAAACTTACTTAGGTCTATAAGTAGCGGTGATGGCTCGATTGGCATGCATGACGTTACATTAGAGAAGATCACATCAGATGATTCCAGAGAGGCTCTTTACAAATTAACCTTCACTTTAGGAACAAGTAAGATGAGTGAAATTAGAAATTCTTCTTGTAAAGATCCGAGCGAGACGGATAATAATTTTGATTTCTGTTCTATAAATAAATTTGAAATGATTGTGAGGACAAATGGGTAGAGATATGCGACAATCGGGTGCTGTGTCGCTTTTTGCGGTTATTTTTGGGGCGATGTTGCTAACCATTGTCACAATTGGATTTATGCGATTAATGATTATGGACCAGAGACAATCTTCTAATAATGATTTATCGCAGAGTGCTTATGATGCCGCTTTGGCTGGGGTTGAAGATGCCAAGCGAGTGGTTCGTGCTGCACAAACAGGAAATATTCAGGCTGCAGGAGTGCTTAACGGTCCGATTAATTGTAATATGGTTGCCGCCTCTGGTGTTGTCGGTGGCAGTGCATCTGGCGATACTATTATTCAGACGGGTACCGGCGCTGGTAAGAGATTTGATCAAGCTTACACTTGCGTAAAGATTACTATGAAATCTCAGGATTTTATATATAAATCTATTGAAGATAAGTCCCAGCTTATACCGCTACGCGCAACCAGCTCATTTAATAAGATATCAATTGAGTGGTATCGCCGCGATGATGAAAGCAACCTTGGTGGCGCAAACGCAGTTAATACAGAGATATCTACTACAGGAGATTTGCCGGCAAGGAGCAGTTGGCATAGTAACACTCCTCAATTGATGAGGGCGCAGCTAATTAATCCAGGGCCAACATTTAGCTTATCAACATTGGATACGACTGGCGTCACCTCCTTTTTCCGACCAAACGTATTGAGGTCAGATGTAGCAGGGCAAGATGGAACTGCAGTTTCTGGTAAGACGTCAGATCGACCAAGGGCAACTGACGGAAATGAGCATAATAATGGAACGAATATAGTATCTTGTAGCAAGACCTTTAAATTTTCTGGCGAATATTCGTGCAAGGCGGTGATTGATGTTGATGAAATTGCTGCAGGCAGCGAAACGGCTTTTTTGAGGCTAACCTCCATATACAAGGGTGGCAGCGTAAAAGTTTCACTTCAAAAAACGGATGGCACTATCGTAAATTTCGATGGAATTCAGCCTATTGTTGATTCAACGGGACGAGCAAGTAATTTATTTAGACGAGTCGAGGCGCGTCTGCAAATTGGCGACGATTTTTCTTATCCAGACAACGCGGTTGAGTTAAAGAATAGCCTCTGTAAAGATTTCTCCGTATCTGGTAGTGGATCTGCCGTTGCTGGTCGATGCAAACCTTAAAGGTAATTTACGTATCGCTATGAAAGCGTTCGTGAATATCTTTTAGATGTTGATCTGTAACATGGGTGTATACCTGAGTTGTTGATATATTGCTATGTCCTAGCATAGATTGAACTGAGCGTAGATCAGCGCCATTCATTAGGAGGTCAGTTGCAAAACTATGCCTCATGGTGTGTGGGCTTACGTGTTTGGTAATGCCAGCTAGGCGTGCATATTTGCTAACCATTCGTTGAATGCTACGAGCGCTTAGGCGTCGGTAATCGCCAGAAGTGCTGGGCGTGGCAGTTCGTTTACTGTAACTTAGGAATAGTGCAGGTAGGCTATCTGTTCTCGAGTTCAGATATGTGGATACATGTTCGGCGGCGCCTTTTGATATAAAAACTGGTCGGTCTTTTTGTCCTTTTCCTCGCACCATAAACTCGCGCCTTGTTATGTTTATATGATCCCGATTTAAGTTGACCAATTCAGAGACGCGGAGGCCGCTGGAAAACAGCAATTCAACAATTGCCCGATCTCTCAGCCCCGATTCGGTGTCGGTTGGTATTTGCTCAATCATTCGCAGTACCTCGTCGTATTGCAGAAAAGTTACTTGTTTCCGGACAGTCTTGGGTAGGATAATTTTATCCGCAGCCAAGCTTTTGATATCGCGGCGAGAAAGGTATGTGAGTAGCCCTCGAAGTGCAATTAGATGATAGCTTTGTGTGATTAAAGATAAGCTTTCGCCTGTGTTGTCATTTTTATAACGGTTTAGCCAGAGACGATATTGCCTAATTAGCTCTGATGTAATTTTATCAACAGGTATATCACCGGCAAAATCGATGAATCTCTCTAGATAGAGCTGATAATTTATAATAGTTTTTTGACTGCGCCCACTCTCAACTTCCAGGTGTTCTAGAAAATCAGTTAGGGCTTCTGATATAAACATATACTTATTTTACAGTTAGAGGGCTGGTTTATCAAATCATCTATTTTTGGTACTATAATAAAAATAATAATGAGCAAAGGAGCAATATATGTCAGATAGTGAAAAAAAATATTGTGGCGTTGAAAGAACGCTGATTGTTTTTAAGCCTGATGCGGTTCAGCGAGGAATAGTTGGAGAAATTTTACAACGTTTTGAACGAGTCGGCTTGAAGATAGTTGGTGTAAAAATGACATCACCATCTAGAGACCATTACTATGCGCACTATGAGGACATAGGTAAGTTGGCCACGCGTCGGGGCGAGGGTACACTAAACATAACGTTAGATATGATGATGGATGGTCCGGTCATAGCAATGGTATTAGAGGGGGTTGAAGCCGTAGCGGTCGTTAGGAAGATCGTTGGCCCAACTGAGCCAAAGTCAGCAGATATGGGAACCATTCGTGGCGACTATTCTCATATTAGCTTTGGCTATGCTGATGAGTGCCAAAAGGGTGTACCAAACCTAATCCACGCTTCAGGTGACCCAGAGGAGGCCGTTAGCGAGATTAACCACTGGTTTAAGCCGGAGGAGCTAGTTAGCTATCATACACTAAGTGAGAAGTTTACGCGTTAGGCTGGTCTACCTGAGAGCTACTCGTGGTATAATTAGGTTATGCCTCGGTAGCTCAACTGGATAGAGCAGATCCGTCCTAAGGATAAGGTTGCAGGTTCGACTCCTGCCCGGGGTACCACGTATATGACAGGACAGCTAAAAGATAAGCAATTTGATGGACAGCGTGACGGGGAGCAGCTATTGTTCGTATTTCGTCGTCATATTATTGCTATGCGTAAAGGGTTTTACCTACTTCTCGGGTCAATGGCGCTTGGGTCGTTACCGTTTCTTATCTGGCAAGATAACCTGAATTTATTATGGTTGTTTCTAGGTAGTTTTGTTTTTGGTATGGTACTGTTTTCTTACCATTTTCTGATGTGGTTTTACACTTATTACATTGTTACAGATCAGAGAATCCGTCAAATTACACAGCATGGTTTTTTTGGTAAGGACGTAATTGAGCTGAAATTATCAAAAATTCAAAATATTAGCTATAATATTCCAGGATTTAGTGGGGAGATGTTTAAGTTCGGCACAATTATTATTCAGACGTTTGTTGGTGATCTTGTTATAAAAAATGTAGAGCATCCGGACGATGTCTATAATAAACTACAGGATGCGGTAGAACTTTCGGCGAAAAAGGAGGGTGATAATGAAAAATCTATTGAATCGTAAAGATAAAAAACAACCAAAGAAGCTACCTACGAGGATTACAAATGATACTGTAGCTCAGCATCGCGAAAAGGTCTTGGCGGCTGGTCGTAAGCATAAATATCCCATCCAGTATACTAAGCGTCGGTTGGTATGGATAACAATGTTTGTTAGCGTGGCAATTTTAGCTATTTTCGTTGGTCTTGGTTGGGCTCAGCTGTACTTGTGGAAAGATACTAGTGATATTGCCTATAGAATTACTAAAATTTTGCCTCTTCCAGTGGCGAATATAGATGGAGAAAATGCGAATTATAGTGATTATTTGCTGTACCATCGAAGCTCGCTGGCTGTTCTGCAGACCCAAGGGCAATCTGATCAAAAAGACAAAGTTAAGTTTTATCAAAATCAGTCAATAAATAAAGCCCTAGAGGTCGCATACGCTAAAAGGCTTGCAAGAGAAAATAATATTACAGTTGACGATAACAAGGTTCAGGATCTAATTAAAAAGCAACAAGAATCCAGTAAACTTTCACAGTCTGCTTATGAATCTGTAGTAAAAGATAATCTGCACTGGTCTATGGATGAGCTAAAGATAGCAATGAAATACACCTTATTAAAGCAGGAGGTATCGTTTAAGATTGATAAGACGGCTGACGATTTGGTCTCTACTATCCAAAATAAGGTGAAGAGTGGAAAGTCTTTAAAAGATATTGCTGATGAGATGGGCAATAAAGTCCAGCCTGTATTTAATCTGTCTGTTTCTACAGACAACTCTGACGGTGGCTTGACAAAATCTGCTACATTGCTAGCAAAAGGTAAGATATCAGAACCAGTAAAAACCTTAGCTGGCGACGGTTACTATTTTGTGACGCTTAACAGTCTTGAGGATAATATGGTGAATTATTCTTACGTTAAGGTGCCGCTAACAGAATTTAATAATCGGTTTAATTATCTTAAGAACAATAATAAGGTAAAATATTTTATCTCCATTGATAAATAATCTTTTTGGTTTGAAAAACCCTTTATTTTTGCTATAATTTCCTAAGGAGTTTGCCGTTGTAGCTCAGCTGGTAGAGCAGCTCATTCGTAACGAGCAGGTCGCTGGTTCAAGCCCAGTCAACGGCTCCATTTTATGAAAGATACTATCAAGAAATCGATAAAAACCGTTTTAAGCGATCGTGGAATATCTATCCTTTTGATTGTTAATATCATAGTTTTTATTGCTATCTCCATATTCTTGATAACATCTATTAAGCATAGCGAGGCGCAGGTTATTACTCGTTACACTGCGTACGGAGTTGCAAACTTTTATAGAAACCATTGGTACAGTTTGTTCGGATATATTGCTCTAGCTTTTATGATTGTATTTGGACATTCTATATTAAGCATTAAGTTGGTTTCGTTAGAAAAGCGCAGTATGGCTGTATTTTTTCTGTGGTTGACTTTGGGAATCTTGATTGTTTTGACTGCATTGGCATATTCAATTATTAAAATTGCATCATTAGGATAAATGTATGGATATTGAAATTCCACTTGGCAAACGAACAAAAAAATATCGATTTTTTGAAATATTACCGGGATTGTTAAGCTACGGAGCTATCATTCTCCTCATTATTCTATCAATAGTTAATCCTGTTCTGGCGTCAATATATCTTCTGACTATTATTTTAGTCGCTTTTGTGAAGACGATTGCCATTAGCTATAGGGTGGTTAGTGGTCACAGAAACATGGAAAGAGCATCCAGGGTTGATTGGAACAGGCGTTTAATGGACTTAGAGAGTCCAAAAGAATCGTATTCTAGGTTGAGAGATATCCCCTCTGGGGCGTTGCTTTATGAACAACACTTAGAGAATCTGAGGTTTATGTCAGCTGCAGAGGAAGGGCATTTCCCAAAGCCCGGTAATATTTACAACGCCCTCATAATGCCGGCATACAATGAAAGTATTGAGGTGATAGAGCCTGCACTAAAGTCAGTCTTAGAGACGACCTACGACAAGACGCGTTTGATTGTTGTTTTTGCCTATGAAGAACGTGGTGGTGCTGAAATTGACAAGACAGCCCATATTTTAAAGGAAAAGTACGGTAAGAATTTTCACTCTTTCCATATAGTAAAACATCCAAAAGACCTACCAAATGAAGTTGTTGGCAAAGGGGGAAATATTACCTATGCGGGTAAGTGGCTGCAGCAGTATTTACAACATGAAGGAATAGCCTTTTCTGATGTGATAGTTACAACAATGGACTGCGATAATAAGCCACACAAGCACTACTTTGACTATTTAACATATGAATATATTACACATGAAGATAGGAAGCATTTATCGTTCCAGCCAATATGCTTGTTTACTAATAATATATGGGACGTACCTGCGCCGATGAGAGTGGTGGCGACAGGTAATTCATTTTGGAATATCATTAGTTCTATGAGGCCTTACTCTTTGCGCAATTTTGCATCTCATGCACAGCCTATGAGTGCACTTGTGGAGATGAACTTCTGGAGTACTCGTACAATTGTCGAAGACGGACATCAATATTGGCGTAGCTATTTTTATTTCAATGGCAATTATGAGGTCGTGCCAATGTTCGTTCCAATCTATCAGGATGCGGTATTGTCTAATGGCTATGTAAAAACGTTACGCGCTCAGTTTATTCAATTGCGTCGTTGGAGTTATGGCGCTTCAGATGTGGCGTATGTCGGTAATAATGTATTCAATAAGGATAGGAAGGTAAGGTTTTTGCCGAGCTTGGCGAGGTTTATAAGATTGTTAGACGGACATGTTACGCAGGCCTGTATTGCGCTAATCGTTGCGTTTGGTGGATGGGCGCCGCTTGTATTAAACGGTGAGGCTGCTCGGAGTGTTGCTGCTCATCAATTGCCTGACACAGTAAGTCTGATACAGCGGGTGGCAATGGTGGGTATACTGGTATTAATTTTTGTATCATTTAAGCTTCTACCTCCACGTCCAGAAAGATATAATAAGCGTAGGAATATACTTATGGTTATGCAGTGGGCTTTGATGCCAGTAATCGCTATTGTATACAGTTCAATGGCTTCGTACAATGCTCAGACGCATCTTTTACTGGGTAAGTATCTTGATAAATTTGATGTAACGGAAAAAACTACTGTTGAGATGAATGACCAGGGCCGTTCTCGGGGTAATAAAAAGAGGGGCGACCGCGCCTCTTCCGCTGACTAGTGATTAGATTATGCTGAGCGGCGTACTGTAGGGCTGCTATTTGATCAAAACTCTGTAGAGTAGAGTGGGTGATCTTGGCTATGTCTTGTGTCGATATTGTATGTTTGTTTTGTAGAAGTAATAGCTTATCTTGTACGGTATTTGCTAAATCGTAGCTGTAAAAATCAGCTGCTTTTTTATCATGATTAAAACTTCGTGCAATACTGATGATTAACTTGCCTATAGAGAAGTTATTAATATTGTTTTCTTTTGATAGGACTGGAAGGTGAATTACCGGTTTCTCGTAGGTTGTAAAAGAGTGTCCGCATCGTGTACACACATGTCTTCTCCATGTTGCCGGATATTTTTTATTTTGACGAGAGTTTACTATACGGGTTTTGTCGTGAAAACATTTTAAACATATCATATCAATATATTGTCATATAACTATAAAAAAATCTAGTGGAAAAGTGCTGTGTAAAATAAAAAGCCCCATTTACAGGGGCTTTCAGTGCTACTGTGTATTAAGTAGAGGTCTAACGATTGCGCGGATCAGCAGACAGCGCAGATCTCTCCTCGTTAATCTTCCTGTTGTATTCATAATGAAGTTGCGCTTTGCTCAACAAGGAGCATGATTGTTTGATTTTTGTGTCTAATTGCGGTGAGCTATGTTTACTCATACTATGGATATTAACATATTTACTCTATAATGTCAATGCCTACATCGATAAAATTAAATACCCTTTATTGGTAAATAATAAAGGGTATGTTTTTTGTCGTATTTGGTGGGCAATAGAGGATTCGAACCTCTCACCTCTTCAACGTCAATGAAGCGCTCTAGCCAAATGAGCTAATCGCCCAGATGTAATAATACTATCACAACAGATATCCGTTCGCAAGGAGCGTGCTATAATATTGATATGAGTGAAGATGAACTAAAATCTATGAGACACAGCTTGGCGCATATTATGGCTCAGGCCGTTCAGCGTTTATGGCCTCAGGCAAAATTTGGTGTAGGCCCAGCTATTGATAATGGTTTCTATTATGATATATATCTTGATGGTGCGACAATTTCTGAAGATAGTCTGCCAAAGATAGAAAAAGAGATGCGAAAAATAGTATCTGCCAATTATCCGTTCGAAAGACGAGATGTGGCAATAGATGAGGCTATTGATTGGGCTAAGGAAAATCAGCAGAACTTTAAGATTGAGCTATTAAACGACCTTAAGCGGTCTGGTACTACCGTTGCTAGTGAATTGTCTGGTGAGGATATTGGCTCTACAGATGAAGCTCCTAGTAAGATCAAGACTGTGTCTTTGTATTCGCAAGGTGATTATGTTGATTTATGTAGGGGTGGACATGTTGATAGTACAGGTAAGGTCGGTGCGTTTAAGCTGACTAAGGTTGCTGGCGCATATTGGCGTGGTAATGAAAATAACCTGCAAATGCAGCGTATATACGGCGTGGCATTTGCCACTCAGGAAGAGCTAGATGAATATTTGGAAAAGATAGAGATCGCAAAGCAGCGCGATCATCGAAAGCTAGGTAGGGACCTTGATTTATACACGACCTCGCCACTAGTGGGTGTTGGTTTGCCACTATTTACACCTAGAGGAACTATTTTGCGTGAGGTAGTGTCTCAATATTCAAATCAGTTGCGGCAGAAATTCGGTTTTGAGAAGGTGTGGACGCCCCATATCACAAAAAAAGATTTGTATGAAAAGTCGGGTCACTGGGCAAAGTTTGGTGAAGAGTTGTTTCTTGTAAAGAGTCAGGAGACTAGTGATGAAATGGCCCTCAAGCCTATGAATTGCCCGCACCATACACAGATTTTTGCCTCACGTCCACGAAGTTATCGAGATATGCCAGTAAGATATCTGGAGACGACAACTGATTATCGTGATGAAAAGACTGGAGAGCTAGGTGGATTAAATCGTGTTCGTTCATTGACGCAAGACGACAGTCATGTATTCTGTCGGCCAGACCAGATTGAGGAGGAGATTAATAACTTGTTGTCGGCGGCTCGTGAGCTGTATGAGTCAATCGACATGAAGCTAAGAGTTCGTCTGAGTTATCGTGACGATTCTGATTCATACTTAGGTGATATTGACCTATGGAACTCTGCGCAAGGTCAATTAAAGTCAGCTGTTGAGAGAGTGGATCTAGACTGCTTTGAGCAGGAGGGTGAAGCAGCCTTTTATGGTCCAAAAATTGACTTTATGGCGACTGATGCAATTGGTCGTGAACATCAGGTGGCAACTGTGCAGTTAGATTTCGTACAACCTCAGAGGTTCGGGTTGGAGTATGTAGACATTAATGGAAATTCTACAACACCTGTTATGATCCACTGTGCTTTACTAGGTTCTATTGAGCGATTTTTGAGCGTGTTTATTGAGCATACAGGTGGTTGGTTTCCATTCTGGGCAGCTCCAGAGCAGGTGCGTATTTTGACCATTAATGATTCTGTATTAGGCTATGTTGATAAAATAACAACTATTTTGTCAGAAACTACCCTAACTAAGCCTGTTAAATATAATGATGTAAGATTTACATCAGACCTAAGAAATGAATCTTTGGGTAAAAAGATTAGAGAGGCGACGTCTATGAAGATACCAGTTCAGCTTATAGTGGGGCCAAAGGATATGGAGGCGGGCGAGGTTAGCATTCGAACTCAGGCTGGCGAGGAAAAAATTCCTCTAGAGAACCTCTCTGGATATTTAAAATCTTTATAAGGAGAGTTTTTGGAAAATATAAAAGTTGATAATCTCCGGGATAGAGTATATGTACTGATGGCTCTATTGCCGTCCGATAAGGTGACTACTTACGGAGATATAGCAGCTATGGCTGGACATCCCTATGCAGCCAGACAGGTTGGAGAGATTGCTCATGGCGGACCGAGTAATTTGCCGTGGCATAGGCTTGTTAATTCAAGAGGGGGTTTGGCTGTTGGTTTTCCTGGAGGGCAGTGTGCGCAACGGTTGATGCTGGAGCAGGATGGTATTTTGTGCGATGATCGTTATAGGGTAGCTAATTTTAAGGAGCGAAGATGGCGTCAGAATTGATAGGCAGTAGTTCTAAGTTGCCGTTAATTGTAATTGTTGGTCCAACTGGTAGCGGGAAAACATCTCTGGCGGTACGTTTAGCCAAGAAGTATGGTGGCGAAATAATCTGTGCCGACAGTAGAACTGTCTATAGGGGTATGGACATCGGTACTGCAAAGCCCTCGCTTCATGAACAACGGATTGTACCTCACTGGGGTATTGATTTGGCGGATCCAGGAGTTTCTTTCAGCGCTGCACAGTTTAAAGATTATGCTAATCGTAAAATTGAAGAAATTAGGAGCAGAGGCAATATACCTTTTCTTGTGGGTGGTACCGGTTTGTATGTTGATGCAGTTGTTTTTGACTTTGAATTTGGTAATGATTACGACAAAGACAGGCGTAATAAGCTGCAGAAAATGACTGTAGCGCAGCTTCAGGGTTATTGCATTAAACAGGACATCTCTTTGCCGGAAAATAATAAGAATAAAAGATATCTGATTAGGTCAATTGAATTGGCCGGACAGAAGGTGTCTAGACGGTCTACTCCGTCAGGAAACACTATTATTGTTGGAATTACAACAAAAAAAGATCTACTAACGCAACGGATTACAGATAGAGCAAAAAAAATGTTCAATGATGGTGTTGTCAAAGAAACAATAATATTGGGATGTCAGTATGGCTGGACTAACGAAGCGATGACTGGGAATGTTTATCCGATTATTAAAAAGGTAGTAGATGGAAGTATGGATCAGTCGCAAGCGGTCCAAGAGTTTATAAAAAGGGACATAGGTCTTGTGAAGCGTCAGCTAACATGGTTTAGGCGCAATCCGTTTATTGAGTGGGGAGATATAGATTCATGCGAACACTATTTTTCACGATTATTAGATGACAAGTAAAAAATATGTTACAATTATAGTGCAATGATTGATTCATTATTTGGTTCAAAAACAAGAGTAAAACTACTGTATTTATTTCTTAATAATCTGGAAAAATCGTTCTACGTAAGAGAAATTACTAGAATGATTGATGAGCAAATAAATTCTGTTCGTCGTGAATTGGCGAATATGGTTTCTGTGGGCATTGTGAAGCAGGATGCTATAGATAATAAGTTATATTACAGTGTGAATGAGGATTATCCTTATGTGAAGCCTCTTATGGTGATTTTCTCTGATAAAAATAATGATGATAAAAAGCCGGCAAGTGCTTCATGGGAAGATTCAATAAAGAGAATACGAGGCTTAAAAATAGCTATAACTGCTGGAAAGCTGGATATTGGCTCTATAGCCTCTGTTGATTTGCTCCTGGTTGGCGATAACATGTCTGCGTTAGCAATAAAGAACTTGATAAAAAGAATTGAGAAGGCTAAGAAGAGTGAAATAAATTATGCCATAATGACGTATGATGACTTTTATTATAGGATGAGTGTCAAGGATAGGTTTATAATGGATATGATTAGGAACAAACATTCAGTATTGTTAGATACAGAAGGTATAATGAGAAAGGAGTAGGGATGTTTGAGATAGAATATAAGGGCGCCAACGCTGTTGTCATTAATACAAGAAAGCTTCGTGTTGTCTTTGACCCAAATTTAGAGATTGCTGGCGGTAAAAATGTGCCCGTTAATAATGATATAGAGGTGGTCACTGAAGATAGGCTCTCCAATGTGGAATCATCGCCAAAGTTGCTTTTTAATGGACCTGGTGAATATGAGGTTGGGGATATATCTATATTAGGTATCCCTGCGCGTAGGCATATTGATGATGGTAGTGATGTAAGAAAAACTACAATTTACAGAATTACAGTCGGCGAAGTTAAGGGTGTGGTTGTCGGTAATGTGGAGGATGGACTTTCTGACGATCAGCTAGAGAATATTGGCGTTGTAGATTTTGCAATATTACCCGTAGGAGGTGGTGGCTATACACTGGATGCCGTAGGTGCAACTAAGGTGGCTCGCCAGCTTGACGCTAAGGTGGTTATTCCAGTACATTATAGGGATTCAAATTTAAATTATGAGGTTCCGCAAGCTGACTTGGATGAGTTCGTGAAGGCCTTGGGGGCTCCGGTCATTGAGGCTGGGCAGAAGTGGAAATTAAAGAAGTCTGCCGATTTGCCTGGCAGTTTAACGATTGTAAAAATATCTAGAAGCTAGTCTTTGCAATAAATTAAAATTACCCCAGTATTTGGCTGGGGCAATTTTAATTTAGAAGTTCGTAAATAGATATTTACTTACCAGGCGTACTTAAGATGCCTTTTTTCTTCAAAGTACGAATCGCTTGTGTGCTTAAGGTCATGGTGATTTTCTGACCATCAACAACAAAAGTTTTCTTTTGAAGATTTGGCTTGAAGACACGCTTGGTGCGGCGCAAGGAGAAGCTGACATTATTGCCATACTGCTTGCCTTTGCCTGTTAAATCACATCGTGATGCCATTTCCACTCTCTTTACTTTATTATTGATAACAATCTTTATTATTGTAGCGACATTTATGTAATTAGTCAAGATGGCCGGTTGGTGCTATAATAACACCTATGGTTTTGGAGATAATAATAGTTATAGTCGTTATACTGCTATCTATGACTATCCATGAGGCTATGCATGCATTTATGGGCTATGCTTTGGGTGATGATACAGCCAGACAGGAGGGCAGGTTAACATTAAATCCAATAAGACACATTGACCCTTTTATGACCATATTGCTGCCGCTAATGATGGTGCTGTTGCACGGGCCAATTTTTGGTGGTGCTAAGCCGGTTCCATTTAATCCAAATAGGGTACGCTTTGGTGAGTGGGGGGCTGCGCTGGTGGCTCTTTCTGGTCCAATTACTAATCTACTAATTGCTTTTATTGTATTTGGTTTGGGGGTGATTTGTGGCATTATTACTTCCGGGGGAGTGATGCAGCCAACTATATACGGGATGGTTATCTCCACTACTGTATCTGTAAATTTAGGATTTTTTATTTTTAATATGCTACCAATCCCACCGCTAGATGGATCGAGAATTTTATATGTTGTAGCGCCAGAGGGGGTTAGGGTTATTATGCAAAAAATTGAGCAGCAGGGCGCTCTTTTGGTGCTAGTTCTTGTTTTACTGTTTTCTGGCGCGGTGGGTCAGGTAATGTTTGGCTGTACTCGGGCTATATTGCATATATTTATGATGATTTTTGGTGTATAATATTAGTAGACCCTAGGTTTTTCCGTGGGCGCGTATGATTTTCCTAACATCATATGATAGGGAGCTCTAATGATTTATTACTGTGGTAATACTTTGCGGGCACCCACCTTGCATCTACGCGGGGAATATCGAGCGCTCACGGAAAAGCTTGGGGTTTTAATGGTATAATGGATAGGTAGCCTGTTGGGTAGTCGCTTGAGTTAATCTTAAGAGGAAAGTCCGGGCAGTGAAGGACGACGGCAGTCGCTAACGGCGACCGGGGGAGACCCTAGGGAAAGTGCCACAGAAACGAAACTACCTCTATTTATATAGAGGAAAAGGTGAAACGAGTGAGGTAAAAGCTCACAGTCGTCTACGGTGACGTAGATGGGAGGTAAACCCTGCCGACTGCAAGGAGGTCTGCATGCAAAGAGGGGTCCACTCGTAGACCGATAACCGCTTGATTTGTTTGGCAACAAGCAAACTAGATAGATGATTACCCTAGACAGAACCCGGCTTATAGACAGGCTATAAGAAAACACCCTGATATGACACAGGGTGTTTTCCATTATGGCTAGGAGGTTATATTATAGGCTAGCTTTTACTATCTCGGCAAAAGCTTTTGGCTCGCTAACTGCTAATTCAGCCAGAATCTTTCTATCAATCTCAATATTTTTGGACTTCATAGAAGATATTAGCTTGCCATAAGTTGTGCCTTCCTGGCGAGCGGCTGCATTAATGCGGGTAATCCATAGTCCACGCAAATCGCGTTTTTTATTGCGGCGGTCACGATAAGCGTATTGTAGGGCACGAATAACCCCTTGTTTTGCTAAACGAAAACTACGCGTGCGGTTATGTTGCATCCCTGCGGCTGCTTTTAAAATCTTCTTATGTTTGGCGCGTGCGGTAACTCCTCGTTTTACTCGCATAATTATACTCCCATTGCTCGACGAGCATTCTTAGCCATCGAACCAGTTACGGTTGCTGTTGTATTTATTGCGCGCTTACGGCTTTTTGACTTCTTAGCCAAAAAGTGACCGCCAAATGCGCGCTGGCGTGTCAATTTGCCGGTACTGGTCAGCTTAATTCTCTTCGCAGTGCCTTTATGGGTCTTTAGCTTTGGCATTATTTACTCCTTATTACTACGCTCAGATTGCGACCAGCCATCTGAGGCTTTTGCTCTAATATTGCATCGTCACTAAGTTGATCCATGACTTTGTCAATCAATTCGTAGCCAATTTCTTTGTGGGCCATTTCGCGCCCTTTGTAAACTACTTGTATACGAACTTTATGTCCGCTTTCCAAGAATTTACGGATTTTTTTCAGCTTTACCTCAAGATCTCCAACTCCTATCTTTAGACCAAAGCGCATTTGCTTTAAGTCTCCGGACTTTGCTTGCCGTCGGTTTTTTTGCTGATCTTTCATCTTCTGGTACTGATATTTGCCCCAGTCAATGATTTTTGCAACTGGCGGTTTGGCTCCTGGCGATATTTCAACTAAATCAAGATTCATGTCCTCGGCCTTTTTCAAGGCTTCTTGAAGCGACATGATTCCTAGCTGCTCGCCGTCAGGACCAATTATCCGCAGTTCCTTTGCACGGATTGCTCCGTTGATACGGATTGACTTATTAATCTCTGGCTCTCCTTTTGAAGCAATTTTAGATTAACTCAGTTGCTATTGTAACAGAGATGTTTATTATTTTCAAGGATGTAATTAGTTAATGTTAATTTGTCTATACTGCAGACTTTCGGCGATATGTGAAACTTCTATCGAGGTTGAATTTTCTAGGTCGGCTATTGTGCGGGCAACTTTAATTACTTTAAAATAGCTGCGCGTGCTTAAGTCTAGTCGCCTAGCTGCGTTAATCAAGAAGGCTTTCGTATCGGCTGAAATAGATGTAATTTTATCAACATCACTACTTGAAAGGTCATTGTTGTATTTATAGCTACATCCATATCTAGTTTTCTGAATGGCACGAGCTTGAGAAATTTCAGACAAAAATAATGAATGTTGTGATTTTATCAACGAGCTATTACTGATTAGCTTTTCGTGGGGAACTCTTGAAACTGATACGGTTAAGTCTATGCGATCAAGCAGTGGTCCTGATAATTTTTTTTGATAGTTAAGGATTTGATTTTGTGAGCAGATGCAGGTTTTGTCTGAGTCACCAAGAAACCCACATGGGCAGGGATTCATAGTGGCAATCAATAAAAAATTGGCAGGAAAGTTGAACTTACCGTTAGCACGACTCACTGTGATCTCGTGGTCTTCTAGGGGCTGGCGTAGCGACTCTAAGATATTTCTGGGATATTCTAATAGCTCATCTAGGAATAGAACACCTCGATGCGCCAGACTGATTTCTCCGGGTTGTATCCTTGACCCGCCGCCGATGATGGAAGCTCTACTAGCGGTGTGGTGGGGTGATCTGAATGGGCGCTCTCTAATGGTACTACTGATAGTGTTAGTATTGCCCAGGTTGTGTAGTTTTGTAACTTCAACGATTTCAGTTTTTGATAGTGGGGGTAATAGGTTTTTTAGAGATTTTGCTAGCATAGTTTTTCCTGATCCCGGAGGGCCAGATAGCAAAATGTTATGTCTTCCAGCTACGGCAATCTGAATAGCTCTTTTAGCCTGTTCCTGTCCATAGATGTCGTCAATTGTCGTCTTGTCTTCTGGCGTGTTAGTTTCTATTTTATTTTTATTTCTATTTATTGATTTAATGAACTTCTCCTTTTTTAAGTGTAGGAAGAGAGATTTGAGATTGTCTACTGGGAATATTTCAACACCGGGAACTAGAGATGCTTGTTCTGCGTTCTGGGCTGGCACGAATACTGATTTAATTTTGTGGTTTTTAGCAACCTCAGCTGTGACAATTGCTGATCGTATTGGTCGTAGGCTACCATCTAGGGCTAGTTCACCTGCAAAAATTGCACCTTCTATGTCGTTTTGAGTTAGCATACCTCCTATACACAAGATGGCTAGTGCTATTGGCAGATCAAACTGTGATCCGTCTTTTGGCAGTTCCGCTGGAGCTAAATTAACAATTAATTTGCCCTTTGGAAAATCTAGGGATGAATTTTTTATTGCACTGCGTACTCTATCTCGAGATTCATCAATAGCCTTGTTGCCCATACCTACGATTTGTAGGCTAGGCAGCCCCTTTGACATGTCGCCTTCAACCTCAATAATCTTTCCAGTGAAACCATAGGGTGTGGCCGAGACAACTCTGCTTACCATAAGTCTATTAAAACATAAGTGTATAGATTTTTAAATGAGGCAGTGGTATAATCATTATTGATGTGCGGGGCTGATATAGCTTTCGACAATTGGACTTTATCAGGATATTTTGCGAACCGACGATACGCGTAACGTATGTTTTAGTTGCAAACTTTGTTGCAAAAGCAAAGTCATTTGTAGCGAGCGCTTTCGCTCCTAAGATGGCTTTTGCGCCAATCGCTGCTTAGTTTTTAGCGATCATCCTTGCGTTGTGGCAACAGTCAATGTGTAGGGTGTCATATATATGTTGCTTGCTGTATGTTCGGAAGTGGCGGACATACGGGACTTTCTCCGCGTAACGAAACTTAGTTTTTTTGACTCATTTTTTAGCTAAGTGACGTTATAAAATTTTTAAATGAGCCTATGTTCGTAGACGAGTATCATGATACCAGTTGGACCCGGGGGCAGTACCCGGCAGCTCCACCATGTATATTTGATTCGGCCGAGAGGCCGGTTTTTTATTTGGTAAGTAATGTAGGCTGTAAAAAAACAACCACCTGCGAGTAGTGGTTGTTTTTAAAAAGTGGAGTTTTACAAGTTCTTTTTATTTTTGGCTTCTGTATAACTTTTTTATTCAGAAGCTACCCCCATAATAAGGCATGGAAATGCTTATGTCAACAGTATTTTTACAAAAAACCTAAGTAAAAAATACTACACTCACTATCCTCATTATTTATCACCGTCTATGTTGGCGAGGTGCTGTAGAAGATTGATTTGTAGCTGATCGTTTGTATCAACCGAGAGTTTTGCCTGAGGACGGTTTGTGTCATAGTTTGCTGGGAATAAAGACGTTATTTATATGGTCGGGTCTGTAGCTTATGTCTTAATATATTTTGAGCTGGCTTGTAATGTCCATGGCGATTGTATAATTTTTGGAATAATCACTATTTGATATGACGCAATAATTATTTAAAAAAGTATGCATGATAGTCGTGTCTGTGGCGATGAAAAGAAGAAAAAAAAGGGGGGGCGATATGATTGTAAATATTTAATATATTCTGATTGACAAAAATACTTAGTTTATTTTGTGAAGTATCTAAAGATTTGTACTGTAGATTTATACTGTAGATTTATATAGGTAAAAAATAAATAAACCAATGTTGTTGAGTTCGGGCGTGTTGGCGAAAAGAGCGTAGTTATTTTAAATTGCACCTTCAGTAATGACTTTAGCTGTCTTGGCATAGGTATCATTATGGGACTGCAATAGGGCAGTAGGTGTAATAATGTTGTAAAAAACACTTAAATAAATAAAATTAGGCTTACCGATTTAACAGATGATAATTTTAACAACAGCTAATAATAAGTAAATATTACAATAATTTTTAATAATGTTTTGGTTGACATAATAAATGGGTTGTGCTAGTATAAACGTAAGCTTTTATTGAAAACCAAAAAGCAAAAAACACATTAACAATTCATAGACAAGACTCAACATTTAAGAGTAAGTACTTGACGGACAATTGGCTGCATGATTTTTATAATGACGCAGCCAATGCTCCGCCTTTACGATACTTCGCAAATTGTAAAAGCGTTGAGCGCGCGGCCAGTACCGCATGCATCCAGTTAATCCTCGTTAAGATGTTAGCGATTATAATACTGGATGTATGCAGAGGAACGCTGCAGGGATGCTCCTTAATTAAGGAGCGGTCAATCGCCTCGAGCGGTAGCTAAAAGCTATAGACACCCGCGCCTAATAGTTATTTTTTATCGGCGGATGGTTGTGTTTATTTCTGATAATACTATCGCTCAGGCTTCTTGTTTATAGTATTATGTGAGTATGGGGATAAGAATAGTTAGTCTCATTGCATTGGTTGCTACGATTTTTATTGCTGTTTTGTTGAATGCGACTAATCCAAGTAGTGCGGGTCCGTTTGGAATTTTGGCATTTTTTACGTGCTTGTATATATTGTTTATCTGTATAGTCTATGTGATATTTTTAGTTTCGGAGCGAATAGCTGCGAACTTTTTTAATTTTAATAAAATCTCTGAGAAGTCTAAGTATAAAATATATTATTATTCTACTATGATATCTCTTGCTCCGACTATTTATGTTGGGATGCAGTCAATGGGCGGTGTTGGGTTTTTCGAAGTAATGCTGCTGGCGATTTTTGAGCTGTTGGTGTGCTTTTTTATACATAAAAGATACTAATATCTCGGAGCACCTAAACGTATGCTTTTAAGTGGTGACGTGATACAATGTATATGTATGAATCCGGAATTACCACAAGTCAGCAGGAATACTGAGGTACAACCCCAGATCTTTGTGGGTGGCGAGAATGGTGTAGAAAGTACAACAGAAAGTCCTGAACTGATATCTGATACAGAGCGTAGACAGTCTTCTGTCGTTGAGCAATACAATAATATACCAGTAGCATTGCCCGTCGATGACACCGATGACCCAGCCGCTCTTCCGAATGATGATAAAAATACAACATCGGTAAATGCAGGTTCGACTTCGATCCCTAGCGACGATATGCCATTAGTTGCAGCAGACGAGGATCTAATTGAAAAAGAGTGGGTAGATAAAGTAAAAAAAATTATAATTTTAACGAAAGATGACCCTTATGAGAGAAGTAGGGTTATTACCCAGCTGCAAATTGATTATTTGAAAAAAAGGTATAATAAAACGTTGGGTAAAGATTATAATAGTGGTGAATAGGTTTTTATATGGGTGCGGGTCCTCTGATTGTTAGTTTTATAGTAATAGTTATTATTGCGGCTGGTATTACGGTGGCTTTTCTTCAGTATCGTAATATGCTTAGGGAGGCTAAAAATTACGAACGTGGGCTGAAAATGGTGCCACTACTTATTCATTTACCGCCAACTAGCGAAGATGTTAATGGCTCCAATAGAGATGAGAGGGACCTTACGGAAGAGGTCTTGTCCCAAGCTCAGGTGATGTACAATATTATCTCAAGTACGGCTACGAAAGGGTTTAAAAGTAAGGTTTATGGACAGCGTCATATGTCATTTGAGATTGTTGCGCGTGGTGGGCTTGTCCATTATTATGCTGTAGTTCCGTTAGTACTGGTGGATGTTATTCGTCAGGCTGTAGCAGCGGCTTATCCATCTGCTCGACTAGAAGAAGTCACTGACGCTAATATATTTAGTAAAGTGGGGAAAATGAGTGGCACTATAGGTGGTGAATTTACTTTAAAGAAGTCATTTGTATATCCGATATCTACTTACCAAGAGTCAAAAAGGGACGCTTCTAGAGCACTTTTAAATGCATTGTCTTCTGCTTCTAGAGAGGACGGCATAGGTGTTCAGTTCTTATTGAGGCCAGCTTATGATGGGTGGTCAAAAGCTTCAGAGTCTCATATTGATGGTATGAAAAAGAATAAAGGTAAGAAAAAGGGACTGGCTGGTGTTGCTCCCCTTGATATTATGGAGGCATTGTGGAAGCCGCCAGAGGGTGGAGATAAGGACGAGGCAAAAAGTCCAGAAGATAAGCAATTGACTTCTTTAGAGCAGGCCGAAGTCGATTCCATTAGTGAGAAGACTAGATATCCTGCCTACGAAGTTCTTATACGTGTTGTAATTTCCTCAAATACCGCAGCTCGTTCACAGGTGTTGCTAAAAAACATTATTGCTGCTTTTTCGCTATTTGACTCCCCTCGTAATAACGGTTTTAAGTTCTCTTTAACGAGAAATGTTGAGGAAATGACAACGGCTTATATCATGCGGTTTTTTCCTCAAGAAGCTCGTAGTAATATTCTCAACAGTGTTGAAATGGCAACATTATTCCACCTGCCAGGATCTAGCGCAATCCCGACTTCACAGGTTAAACGTCAAATGTCAAAGCAGGTTGATGGACCAACTGACATTCTAGACGAGGGCCTCCTAATAGGATATAACGAGTTTCGGGGAGTAAAAAAGCCAATTCGTATAGGTACAAAAGATCGCCGTCGCCATGTTTACATTATCGGTCAGACTGGTGTCGGTAAGTCGGTGCTTCAGGAGAATATGGCATACCAAGACATGATGGATGGCCGGGGGTTTGCTTTTATTGATCCGCACGGTGATTTGGTAGAATCATTGCTAGGAAAAGTGCCAAAAGAGCGAGTTGAGGACATCATATACTTTAACCCGTCAGATATGGCCAATCCAATTGGGCTCAACATGTTTGAATTTGATACGCCGGATCAGAAAGATTTTTTGGTTCAAGAGGCAATTAATATGCTATACGGCTTATACGACCCGGGACATACAGGCATTGTTGGTCCTCGTCTGGAGCATATTTTTAGAAACTGTGCATTACTGCTAATGGCAGACCCCGCAGGTGGAACATTTATTGATGTGCCAAAGTGTCTTATGGATCCAGAATTTGTTAAGAGTAAGCTGAAATATGTAAAGGATCAGCAGGTTATTGATTTTTGGACAAAGGAATTTCCGGCATCTCAGCGCTCGAATGAAGCTGGTGAGGTCGTTTCGTGGGTGGTGGCAAAGTTTGGTCCATTTATCTCTAATGATGCCATGCGTAATATTATTGGTCAAACAAAATCTGGCTTTAATCTGCGTGAAATTATGGATAATAATAAGATTTTACTAGTTAACTTGTCGAAGGGCAAAATGGGGGAGCTAAACTCCAAGTTGTTGGGTATTATCTTTGTAATGAAATTTCAGGCGGCGGCAATGTCGCGGGCCGATATTCCAGAGGATCAGCGAGTTGATTTCTCATTATATGTTGATGAGTTCCAGAACTTTGCTACAGACAGCTTTGAATCTATTCTATCAGAGGCTCGTAAATATAAATTAAGCCTTATTATGGGTAATCAGTTCATGACCCAGCTAACCGATAAGATACGTGAGGCTATCATTGGTAACGTTGGTACGGTTATCTCTGGGCGCATTGGTGTGACGGATGCAGAATTGATGGTTAAGAAGTTCCAGCCGACTTTTGACGTTGACGATTTGGCTAAATTGCCAAATTTCCAATCTATAACCTCTGTAATGATTAATAACGTGCCGTCAGCTCCATTCAGTATGAACTGGATTCCTCCGATGGGGCAGGCCAATAATCAATTGAGAGATGCTCTAGTAAGGCTGTCTGCGGCTAAGTACGGCAAGCCGCGCACAGTTGTTGAGAAGGAGATTTTTGATAGACTTAGGAGTATCCAGGTGCCAAAACCGAATTCTATGCAGGGCATTTCATCTGCTGGTCAGAAATCGCCAGCCGGAGGCTCGTCTTTCTTGGATGAATGGTTGGCAAAAAGACAGCAGCTAGGCGGAAAGCCTGCGGTAAATCCGGTCACTAAACCTAGTGGCGTGCAAAGTTCTTCATCGGCGCAGCAAGTCTCAGGTAATGTAAGGGCGATAGGCGACACTTCTTCTATGGCCGCTCCGGTGGGCAATCCTATCTCTCTACAGAATAAAGACTCTGAGCGGGACATGGTTACAATTAACAATAATGGACTACCTAGTACTGCAGAGCCTAGCCGTCCTATGGCCAAAAATCGGCTTGATTTACGTGGCAGTGATGATGGCGATAGTGAGGTGACAATTAATTTACGATAATATCGATAGTTAATTAGCGATTTTTTCTATTATTTATGAAGCCTATCCGGGCGTATTCAATGACTGCGCCGATAGACCAACCCGCTACAAATAACACGATCACCTCTGATCCTGATAATAAATAGCCGTATCTTTTAGCGATAAAGTATACAAAAACAGAGGCTATTGCACCCAGCGCGCCAGAAATAATTAAATTAGGGCGGGCAATAGTATTGCCAATGGCGTCACTAGTTTTTTCAACAACTGGATTATGGATAACCTTACTAAATGCCCTAGATGGGGCTGATAATTGATTTTGGACGTTGGTCAGAGTCTTTTTATATGAGTTATCAATGTCTTTTTTAGTGAGAGGTTTATCTTCTTTAGTCTCTTTAGACTGACGCTTTTCTGCTTGCTCATTTTCGTGGCGGGTGGCTAGTTTGATAGCCTCGTGCTTGATATTATTCTCATCTTCGGCACTAGATCTTTCTTTTTCTATAGCTTTTTCTAGAGATTCGGCAATTTCTTTAGATCGCTCATTGCGAGCACTCATCATAGCCTCGGTATCAATTTTGTGCTCGGTTGTGCTTTTTATTTTCTCACCCATTTTTCAAATATCTCCTTAAGTGTATACTATATTGTTCCTGCGGACATATCTCGCCGGATTATTCTAACCTCTTTGTTTAATTGACGCGACCGAGCGTAGAAGAACACTACTACTGCTGAGACAATTCCGGCAAATAGCATATTTTCACTAGCACCAGTTTTTGGCAGCTGAGAAGTTGTTTGCTCGATAACTTTTGGCGCAGGGCAATCTACCTTCGTACTGACGGTATTGCCGAAGGTGTTGTCAATTCGACAATCATAAGATGTTGGGTTGCTTTTGCCGCTAGCCATAGCTGGTATGTTGCTTTTTATTTGGATAGTAAAGCTGCGCTGTTGGGTTTCACCGGGTTTAATCTTAACTGGGTTCCATACTAGAGTTTTTGCATTACCGCTACCAGTGCTGGCGCCTTTATCGTCTGTTAGGTTGCCACCACCGGGATCGAATATATCGGCATATTCCAGCAAATCGCTAACTTGATCTTTAAAAACAAACTCCTCTTCTTTTAGGCCTTTATTCTTTACTGATAGGGTGTAGGTAATACGATCTCCAGATTTAGCAACTGTTGTCGTTGCGTTGGAATTATTCTGGGTAAGATTAGTTGCAGTTTTTGTTTGAACAAATGAAGCTGAGCATCGGCTATCGTTAATCCATATTGTAGAATCACCGGGGCATGGTTGACATTGAGGATCGTCTTTCAATAGTTTAGGATTTTGCGGACACCTTTCTGGCTCTGGTATAGTGAATGTCTTCACGCAGGCATCCGAAGTTTTGTCGCCCAGTGAGCTTTTAACGGTTAGAACTACTTTATAGGAGCCAGGAGTTTTTTCGGTATAGGTGACGATTTTATCATTACTGGTGATAGTTTTTATCAGCGTGTTATTTCGATATATATTATATATATACTGTTGAATAGTTGCGCCATTGGCTGCACTTGCATCAGCAGTTAACTGATAGGCGTCACCATTCTTTTTTATATCTAGAGCGTTACAGGTTGCTACTGGCTTTGGTGGAGTTGAACAGTTTGGGTATGTTCCAACCTGTCCGGTTGGGCAGTGGTGGTTAGGTGGCGCAAATTTTAAGATTAGGTTGCCGCAGTTTAGCATAATTGCAAACCAGCCGGTTCCAGCTGAATAGCCGACGAATGCTCTATAGGTAAAATTCCCCCATAGGTTGTGTGGTCGATAGTAAAAAGTTCGAGCGCCGCCTTGTGAGGTACGCACAACGTAAGATCCTTCGCCTCTTGAGGCGCCAAAATGAGGAGTGAGGCCCCATGAATAAGTCCCCATATTGCTATTTAAGGTCTGTAAGTTTCCTGTGGCGGCTTCTAGGTCGGAGCGACTAATCCCCAGATGGTTATAGAGATCGTGGATATTGTTAGTGTTAGCATCATAGTGGGCTAATAATTGGGAGCCGCTGGAGATTCCGCCATAAATCAGGTCGCTAGAATCAGCGGCATTGGCGGATTCTGGTGGAGAGAATACTGTAAAAGACTGCACGATAAGGGCTAGGGCGGTCAAAATAAGTCCGATTTTTCGTGTAGCTTCCTCTTTACGAAGGCGTTTTACGTAAAAGCCCAGACTGTGAATTATTGAAGGGCTGTACGGTAGGCGCGAGATAATTTTTTTGAACATTTTGACCTCTTTTGTTTTTATTATAGAACTTTAATTCAACTTTAGCATAAGCATACTAGAAAAGTAAATAGTTTGATAATGTATCTATTTTTATGTATAATAAATGTGTTGAAAAGAGCTGATAATTCAGATAATAGTGAGGGAGATATGGCTAAACAAACAAATGAACAATCTTATGATGGCTCGCAAATTCAGGTCCTGGAAGGGCTTGAGCCGGTTCGCAAGCGTCCAGGTATGTACATCGGTAGCACTGGCTATGATGGTGTGCATCACTTAATTAAGGAAATTGCCGATAATTCTATTGACGAAGCAATAGCTGGCTATGCTACAAAAGTTGAAGTGACGTTGCTGGAAGATGGTGGGGTGCGTATTTCTGATGACGGACGCGGAATCCCTGTTGATAAGCATCCAAAGACAGGTAAAAGTACCCTTGAGACGGTTTTAACTATATTGCACGCTGGTGGTAAGTTTGGTGGCGGCGGCTACAAGGTTTCATCTGGTCTTCATGGTGTTGGTTCGAGTGTCGTGAATGCGTTGTCTACGCGAATGATTGCTGAGGTTCGGAAAAATGGTAAAGTCTATCGTCAGGAATATGCGACTGGCGTGCCACAAACTGATTTAGAGGTTGTTGGTAAGTCTAATGCCTCTGGAACCACCATTACGTTTTATCCAGACCCAACTATTTTTAAAGAGACCGTTAGCTTTGACTATAAATGGGTTGTTAATTATCTTCGACACCAGGCGTATCTAACGAAGGGCGTTTACACGTCAGTTGTTGATGAGCGAACCGGTGAGAGAAAAGCTTTCTACTTCGAGGGTGGCATTAAGAGTTATGTGAAGAATTTGAATATCGGTAAAGAAGTCTTGTCGGAAGATATATTTTATGTTGAGAAGCAGGTTGAGGATTGTATGGTGGAGATCGCTGTACAGTATAACGATACTTATGTTGAGGTGGTAAAGCCATTTGCTAATAACGTACTCACTCCTGACGGTGGTACTCATCTGGTTGGTTTTCGAACAGCCCTAACGCGAGTTATTAATGACTATGCCCGTAAAAATAACCTACTTAAAGAAAAAGAGGATAACCTAACTGGCGATGATATTCGCGAAGGTCTGACAGCTGTAATATTAGTGAAGTTACCCGACCCGCAGTTTGAAGGCCAGACAAAGAATAAGCTTGGTAATCCTGAGATGCGTCGCTATGTAGATCAGGTGATGAGCGAATATTTTGCGTACTACTTAGAGGAGAATCCAGCTACGGCCAAGAAGGTTGTTGGTAAGGCAACCTTAGCGGCGCGAGCACGCAAGGCAGCCCGTGCGGCTCGCGATAACGTTATCCGTAAGGGTGCGTTTGAGGGTCTGAATTTACCTTCTAAATTAACTGACTGTTCGTCGCGTAATCGAAAAGATTGTGAGTTATTTATTGTTGAGGGTAACTCGGCGGCCGGTTCGGCTAAAGACGGTCGTGATTCAACTATTCAAGCTATCCTTCCTCTGCGTGGTAAGGTGTTGAACACTGAGCGGGCAAGGTTTGATAAGATGTTTGCTAATGCTGAGATTGTTTCATTAATTAAGGCCATGGGTGTTGGTATTGGTGACCAATTTGATATTAGTGGAATCCGTTACGATAAGATAATCTTTATGACGGATGCTGACGTTGACGGTGCTCACATCTCAACTCTTCTTATGACCTTTTTCTTCCGCTATATGTCCGAGGTTATTGAGGCTGGGCATGTGTACTTAGCGAAGCCACCTCTGTTTGGCTTGATTAAAGGTACAGGCAGTAATCGTAAAATTGAATACGTTTATGATGAGGCGGCACTGGAGCAGACGCTGAGTCAGAGAATTGAGGAGCGTCGAGCTTCTGGCATTAAGATAGACGAGTCAGCTGAGAGATTTAAGCAAGCTGGATTTACAGCGCAACAACGTTTCAAAGGTCTTGGTGAGATGGACGCGTCTCAGCTATGGGAGACGACCATGAATCCAGAAAATCGAACTTTGGTGAAGGTGAATATTGAGGACGCAGAGCGGGCGGATGCGATATTTACGAAGCTGATGGGCGACAGTGTAGAATTGAGGAAAAATTTTATTCAAACAAATGCCGCTAAGGTTAACGTGGAAGATTTGGACTTTTAAGGAGGAGATATGGCGGATAACGATAATAAAAATATAGTAGAACCAGAAATTCTGAACGAAGAACCAGAAATTCGCGGTATTGAGAAGTCGACAGTTGAAAGTGTCATGGAGGACTCCTTCTTAAAGTACTCCATGTCGGTTATTATTGATCGAGCTTTGCCTGATGTGCGTGATGGACTGAAGCCTGTGAATCGTCGTATTTTATACGCAATGAATAAAAATGGTTGGCGCGCTCCTCACGCTACCGTGAAATCAGCAAAAATCGTCGGTGAAGTTATGGGTAATTATCACCCGCATGGTGACTCTTCGATTTATGACGCTATGGTGAACTTGGCTCAGCCATGGAAAATGCGTTATACGCTGGTCGAAGGTCAGGGTAACTTTGGTTCTATGGACGGAGACGAACCGGCCGCCTCTCGCTATACTGAGGCGCGAATGGATAAAGTTGGTGGTGAGTTGCTAGCTGATATTGATAAAGAGACGGTTGATTTTCGTGATAACTTTGACGGAACGGAGAAGGAGCCAGTGGTTTTGCCGTCTGCTGTGCCGAATATTCTGCTGAATGGGCAGATGGGTATTGCTGTCGGTATGGCGACAAATATTCCACCGCACAACCTTGGCGAGGTCGTTGATGCTACGGTGGCTCAGATAGATAATCCTGAGATTACGCTTGACGAACTTTTGACTCATATTAAGGGACCTGATTTTCCAACGGGCGCAGAGGTGTATGGCGGTGCGCCAATGCGACAAGCCTATGAGACCGGCCGCGGATCGGTAACGATTAGGGCAGTTGCGACTATCGAAGAGCGTAAAAATGGTCGTTACAGCATTATTATTACCGAAGTGCCTTATGGTATGAGCAAGGAAGGGTTTGTTGATAAGGTCCGGGAATTGGTTTTAGCCAAGAAAATAACTCACATTGCTGATGCTCGAGACGAAAGTGCCCGTGGTAAGGTTAGGGTTGTTGTTGAGCTAAAGAAGGATGCTTATCCAAAGAAGATTCTTAACCAGCTATATAAATTAACTGGGCTACAAACATCATTCCACTATAACGTCTTGGCCTTGGTTAATGGTATCCAGCCAAAGGTGATGGGTCTAAAAGAGATTTTGGCGGAGTTTATTAAGCACCGTCAAGGGGTGATTCGTCGTAGGACTGAGTTTGAACTTCGCAAAGCTAAAGAGCGAGCTCATATTCTTGAAGGTCTGAAGATTGCGCTTGATCATATTGATGAGGTTATTAAGACAATTCGTGAGAGCTATGACGATGCTGATAAGCGATTGATGGAGCGCTTTGGCCTCTCTGAAATTCAAGCAGCAGCAATCTTGGCAATGCAGCTACGACGATTGCAGGGTTTGGAACGCGATAAAATTGAAGACGAATTGAAGCAGCTTCATGAATTGATTAAGAAATTGGAAGCAATTTTGGCAAGTGAACAGGAAATCCTCAATGTGGTGAAGACTGAGTTGTTGGCCATGAAAGACAAATATGGTGATGAGCGGCGCAGTAAAATTATCAATCATGAGTTAGGTAAGTTCTCTGACGAGGAGCTGATTCCAGAAGAGGAGTCGGTTATTTTGCTGACTAGCGAGAATTATATTAAGCGAACATTGGTTAGCGACTATCGTAGGCAGAATCGTGGCGGTAAGGGCAAGCGTGGCATGACAACCAAGGAAGAGGATGTTATCGACCAGGTGGTTCAGGCAAGTACTCATGACTATCTACTGTTCTTCACTAATATGGGTAGAATTTTCCGATTGAAGGCTTACGAGGTTCCGGCCGCCAGTTTGAGCGCTAAGGGTGTTGCTGCGGTAAACCTCTTGCAACTTCAGCCAGAAGAGAAAATAACGGCAATCATCAAGCATGAAAAGAACGCTAACGATGATGGCTATCTCTTCATGGCCACGCAGAAAGGTACAGTAAAGAAAACTCCTGTGAAAGATTATGCTAATGTTCGTACAAACGGATTAATTGCCATTAAGCTTGATGAAGGCGATGAGCTTCGCTGGATAAAGAGGACAAGCGGTGACAACGACGTAATAATATCTACATCGGCAGGACAGGCTATCCGCTTTAATGAAAAAGATACGCGGCCAATGGGCCGATCGGCGCGTGGAGTTCGTGGTGTGAGATTGCGTCCAAATGACTCTGTTGTCGGTATGGATATTGTTACTGGCGACGATCAGACTTTACTGGTTGTTAGTGAAAAGGGATTTGGTAAGCGTACGAAAGTCTCTAATTTCCCAAGTCATAAACGTGGCGGAGTTGGCATAAAGGCTGCGGTAGTAACTGCCAAGACAGGTCCGATTATATCTGTACAAACTATTGATCCAGAGGTGACTGAGGCGTTGTTGGTCTCTCAGAATGGTCAGACAATTCGTCTGAGTCTGAGCGATATCAAGCTGCTTGGTAGGACTACTCAAGGGGTAACAATTATGCGCTTGTCTGACGGTGATGCTGTATCGTCAATTGGTTTAATGGCGGATCGTCCGCAGGATGAAGGCAAGTAGCAATGAAAGTTCTGGTAGTTCCAGTAATTGCATGGGCTATATCCCAGGGTTTGAAGCAAGTATTTTATCTTATGGGCCGTAATAGTCGAGTGTTTAGCGGCGACACGAATCCAAAGATATTGCTTTCTGGTGGCATGCCGAGTGCGCATAGTGCGATTGTTGTGTCGATGGCGGTGTTCTTGGGGCTACAGGACGGATTGAATAGCTCAGTTTTTGGGTTGTCTGTTTGGTTGTCTATTATTGTAATGTATGATGCCATGATGGTCCGGTATTCGTCGGGTATGCAGGGTGAAGCGTTGAATAAGTTAATTGTGGAGCAGGGTAGCAAGCTAAAAAAACTGCGTGTCGCTCATGGCCACACTCCTGTAGAAGTGCTTGCTGGGGCGTTTATAGGCGCTACTGTAGCTGTCGTTGTATTTTTCGCAACAAAATAATTAAGAAAACCTATTGACCTATCTAATTAGATAAGGTAAGATTGGTATTAAGTCTGGTTGCTGGAGTGCGAGTTAAGCAACGGTTTACAATCTGTAAAGTGAGGCAAATCATGCTTCAGGCCAGCTTGGAATGAACTTTAACAATTTGATTGTGCAATATCATCGTCAGTTTATATTTTTGTAGAGCCTTAGTACTTTGATACAAAGTAGATTTTTAACGGAGAGTTTGATCCTGGCTCAGGATGAATGCTGGCGGCGTGCCTAACACATGCAAGTCGAGCGGCAGCACGAGTAGTTTACTACTTGGTGGCGAGCGGCGAACGGCTGAGTAACGCGTAGGAATTTGCCCCAAAGTGAGGAATAACTGCCCGAAAGGGTAGCTAATGCCGCATATGGTCTTCGGATTAAAGGATTTATCCGCTTTGGGAGAAGCCTGCGTTGGATTAGGTAGTTGGTAGGGTAATGGCCTACCAAGCCGACGATCCATAGCTGGTCTGAGAGGATGATCAGCCAGACTGGAACTGAGACACGGTCCAGACTCCTACGGGAGGCAGCAGTGAGGAATC
>CALIXB010000023.1 GCA_938046775.1 uncultured Candidatus Saccharibacteria bacterium
AAGTGGTACGCGAGCTGGGTTCAGAACGTCGTGAGACAGTTCGGTTTATATCCGGTATGGACGATAGGAAACTTGAGAGGATCTACCCCTAGTACGAGAGGACCGGGGCGGACGCACCTCTGGTGTATCGATTGTGGCCACCTGCTGCATTGTCGAGTAGCTATGTGCGGACTAGATAAGCGCTGAAAGCATATTAAGCGCGAAACTAACCTCAAGATAAGGTTTCCCTATGAGGACACAGAAAGACTATCTGTTTGATAGGCGCAAGGTGGAAGTGCAGCAATGCATGGAGCTAAAGCGTACTAATAGTCCCATTGCCTTTTTATGTCCTTGTCTGCTAGCGTTTATGCTTGCATAACGCTCGCGGATAAGGTAGACTTGACTAGTAATTGGTGCTTTTCAACGAGTGCC
Organism: uncultured Candidatus Saccharibacteria bacterium; assembly: GCA_938046775.1. Classification (GTDB taxonomy): domain Bacteria; phylum Patescibacteriota; class Saccharimonadia; order Saccharimonadales; family Saccharimonadaceae; genus Nanosynbacter. The sequence goes on from CALIXB010000023.1 coordinate 412, forward strand.
AGTCAATTAAAAATCAATTCCGTGCTGATATTTGGACATCGAAGAAAGGGGTTTGGCCCACCACGCGAGTATATGTGGAACCAAGCGCTTTAAACCCCCTCCTTCGGTGCCCATGGCGAGGAGGAAACACCTGTTCTCATTCCGAACACAGAAGTTAAGCTCCCCAGCGGCGATTATACTGCGAAAGTGGGAAACTAGCACGGTGCCGAATTATAAGAAAGCCATCCTAATAGGGTGGCTTTCTTCTTTCTTTTAAAATGTTTGTGGTATGTTTTGGGGAGTGATAAAATATAAGCATGTGTATAGTATGTAGGGTGGCTACTGGCGGTATGGCGGCTGCAATTGCTTTGACGCCAGTTATCAATGCGTCAGTACCTAAAGATACTAAAACTGAAGCGAGAAGGGTTGTTAGCGCTAAGATTCTGGCTGAAGTGAGATCTCCATCATCCCTAGCTTCTCTTAAATTACCGAATATAGAAACACCGAGTTGGCATTCTAGTCATCAATCTGCTAAAAAAACAAAATTAGCCATCAAGAAAGAAGTAACTTATACAATATCTACCAAGGGTAATATCCGTTCAAATTTAGCTGAATTTTCCAAACAGGTTAGCGAAACGTTAAATGATTCTAGGGGCTGGTCACGAATGGGAGTTGTTTTTCGGGAAGTAGCATCTGGCGGTGATTTTGATTTGGTTTTATCCCAAGCTGAGTTGTTGCCGACATTTTCGTCGGGTTGTGATACGGAGTGGAGCTGTCGAGTGGGTAAATCGGTGATAATAAACGATAATCGGTGGTCTGGAGCGACCGTAGCTTGGAATAATGCGGGTGGTGATATGCGCAATTATAGATATATGGTGATTAATCATGAAGTTGGACATTGGCTGGGGCATGGTCATCTGAATTGTTCTGGCACAAATAATCCGGCGGCAGTTATGCAGCAACAGTCGATTGACCTTCAGGGATGTGTGTTCAATCCGTGGCCGCTTGATAGTGAACTGTGGTCGACGACATTGGGGATAATACTATGAAAATACTTCAGGATCGGCGTCGAATTAAAATTGCTATTATCATTGGTCTTATGAATATAGTGATTATTTTGGCATATGGATTTGTTAGCTGGAAATCTTGGGAGAATATCCAGTATGTGACAAAAAATACTACTGAGAAGAGGGCTTCGATATTTTCTAAGTTACAAAAGGATAAAATATCTATTGAAAAACTTAGTGAATATTCAGTTAATTTAAAGAGTGGAGTTAATGACTGCAATGTGGTATTTTTAGTGTCATGGCAAGAGAATATTAATAATAAGTTTAAAAAGTATAAGACAGATTGCCAGGAGTCAATGGAGGCTACCCAAAGCATTGCGCATAATATTGATAAAATCATTGATTTTATGAAGTTTGATAAAGAATTAAGCGATGAAATTGATACACTATCTGACAAGCTCGCTAAGTATCAGCCGAATGATTTTACGGCTATCGAAAAGGGGTGGTCGGGCGTAAAGAATAAGATAGAATCTGGCAAGGGTGAGACTAAGCTACGCAAGCTAGCGACTGAGAGGATTGATGCTATTTTGCTGTCGGTGCGTGATTTGAAGCTTGCTGAAGAGAAGAAAGACAGCGGTCAATTTACTATAGCCAAGGACAAAATGACTGTAGCTATTAACTCTCTAGTTGGTATGCAAAATGAGCTAGTACAAGAGGCGCAGTCTAGGGTGGATAATCTTCTCAAAGGTTTCTAGAAGATAATAGGGCTTATATAAGTAAAAAATACCCCTTTACGACTAGGGGTATTTTTCTTCTCGAATCTCGCAGAAAACGAGAATTTTTGTGGTGGAACTCATAATTGCTAAAGCTCCAACAGGTGCCGTCAGTAACTGACTTTATTAGTATAGCTAATGCGTTAACGAAACGCAATATTTTATTCACAATAAAAACAACTTATGTAAATATTGACAAAGTATTAGCAATATGCTAGTATATAAACATAACACATACCATGTGTGATATATAAAGGTGAGGGTTTCCATGAATTTTATGTGGAAATCTTTTTTAAAACGGAGGAAAACGTTTCCATGGCAGGAACAAAGGCTGGCGGCTTAAAGGCTGCTCAAAAAAATCTAGCTCGTGATCCAGATTTTTATGCAAAAATTGGACGCAAGGGCGGTAAAAATGGTCGAACTGGTGGCTTTGCTGCAAATCCAGCTTTGGCTCGCATCGCTGGCGCTAAGGGCGGACGCATTTCACGCCGTACGAAGAAGGCCGTACAAAAAACTGCAGAATAAGACCGCTCCAATCTCTTAAAATTAGCCTCCGTAGGGGGCTTATTTTATTTGGTAGCGTTTGAGCTGGCAGGATTTTGCCTGATTGACTCTCCACTCTGTATTGCAACTTAGGCATTGATACGTTGCATTGTCCTTCTGCAATCCTACAGCATCACATTGAGGACAGAGGCTTCGCTTATGTAGCCAATCTCGATAACTATCTAGAAATTCCTGAATAGCAGAATCGTCCATGTTGAGTTTTAAGCTATATTTCGGAGCTAAGTTATTAATGGCGTATTCCCAGGCGGACCTTTCTATATCAATAAGTTGGATGTCTCGTTGATAGTTTTTATGGTCAAGCTTGGCGTGGGCAATCTCATGCAATAGCTGCATTAAATCTTGTTTAGACGATAGTTTTTCGTAATAAATTGTTCGTGAATTAGGGTCCCAAGAAAAGGTCTCGCCTTTCTCGAAGTTTAGATCTGGAAAATCGTGTTTAATTTTGGCTATGCTGGCTAGTGGCATTGTCGTAGCATCCATATAGTACAATTTCTTCTGGGTTGGGAGCGCTTATAATTTTTGGAACAGATATGGCGGCCGGTAGACTTTCTGCTAAAAGTCCGCTTAATGTATGCGAAAAATAAGGGACAAACGATCCTATGCTACCACCTATAGCAACTACATCTGGTTGAACGAAGGTGATAAGCGGTTGCAGGCCTGCTTTTATCCTGTCTGCAACTTCCTCCCAGACTTCGGCTGGTGTTTCTGATGATAATTCACCAAACAGTTCTCTCAGTACTCTTGTGGCAGCAATTTCTTCCCAGGTCGTAGCTTTTCCTTGGTAATTTAAGGTCATATGTCCGCCTTCGCAGTCGTTGAGCGATTTATGTAGATCGCCATTAAGGATAAGAGAGGTGCCGACACCGGTGCCAAGTGTTATGTATAGTCCACACCTGGGAACCGTCTGTAATCGTCGCATAGTTGCTAGGCCTGCCATATTGGCGTCGTTGGCGATAATTATTTTAGCCATAGGGAACTGCTCGGAAAATAATTGGCTAATTGGTTGATTATTCCAGCCTAAATTTTGACACCAAATGGCCACCCCGTCGCGCACCACGCCGGGTATAGCTACGGATATAGTCTCAATTGACTGGTCGTCTGTGATAAGGCGAATTTGATCAGCCACGCGCTGAATATATTGATTAATATCCTTGGGCGTAGGAAATTTAATAATTTGCCCAGGAGCGCCTTCTTTATTGAAGTTTGCTACTAGTGTTTTGGTGCCACCCGTGTCAACGGCAATAATCATACATCCATTATAACAGCAGTTTTACTCATAAGGGACTATTATGATATAATAAAGAAAATTTGAGTGGAGAATATGCAATGAAGAAGACAAATCAGGCTGGATCTATTGGTGTTTTTGTGGCAGTTGGCGCTATTTTAGTAGTGGCGTCTTTAGTAGTGCTATATACAATTAGACAAAATACTTTATCGCAGAACACATCGCCTATTTCTAGCGATTTAGTAGCGACAGAAAAGAAGGATAAAAAAGATTCACAAGGCAGTAGTGCGCAGCAGCAACCAAATAAGCAGGGCACTGATAGTAGGTCAGGCGGTCGAGGGGAGGCTCGCCCTGACGTTAAGACCGAAGACACTAAACCCTCATCAGTAGATAAGGGCCCAGCTCATCCATCTGTAAAGTCTGATAAGGATTTGCCGAAAACTGGCCCTGAGGATTTGGCAGTTTCGGTGTTTGCTGCCGGCACCCTGGCGTTTCTGATAACTGCTTATTATCGGTCTCGCTATCTGGCGTAGCTTTGACTTGCGTCTATCTGTTGTGATATAATTATCACAATCTACGGAGATATTTTTTATTGTGTCTCTGAAGAATAATATCAATTTTAAGGAAGGGGTCTTTAGAAGACTTATGGCAGATGCCAAAATTACAATGGACGACCTGCTGGCGCAAGCAGGCGATAATGTTAAGCAAATTACAGTCGGTGAAACTGTCGACGGTACTGTTTTATCAATTAAGAAACACGAAATTTTAATCGATTTAGGACCTTTGGGTGTTGGTTTGGTGCCACGCCGTGAAGTTAGTCTTTCAAAAAGCTACAATGTTGGCGATTCAGTTATCGCTAGTGTGATTGATTCTGAACTGGAAGACGGCTATTCTCTACTATCACTACGCAAGGCGGCGAAGGATCGCGGCTGGGATGAGATAGCTGCTAAATTAGAATCTGGTGAAATCATCACGGTCGTGCCATACGACGCTAACCGTGGTGGGCTACTTGTGGAATATGAAGGTATTCGCGGATTCTTACCAGTATCGCAGTTGTCAGCTGAACACTATCCTCGCGTAGGTTCTAGCGACAAGGATGAAATCTTGCAGCGATTGAACGGCTTGGTAAAGAAAGATATTAAGGCGCGAATCTTAGATGCTGATCGTAAGGCTAATAAACTGATTTTCTCTGAGAAAGAGGCTGTTAAAGAGGGTCTGGCAGAGCGATTCCAGAAATTAGCAATCGGTGACACGGTTAAGGGTGTGGTTACTGGGGTTGTGGATTTTGGCGTATTTGTTAACGTTGAAGGTATTGAAGGTTTGATTCACATCTCAGAAATTAGTTGGGAGCGTGTCAATAATCCATCCGACTATGTAAAAGTTGGTCAAACTATTGAGGCTAAGATTATTGCAATTGACAAAGAGCGCCTAAGCCTAAGCATGAAGCAGCTGACCAAAGATCCATGGTTGGATGAGGTTGAACAGTTTAAGCCTGGCGAAAAAGTTGAAGGAACAGTTACTCGCATCACTCCATTTGGTGCATTCGTGCAGTTGAGCCCAGCAGTTGAGGCTTTGGTGCATGTATCAGAATTGGGCGGTGATGGGACTGATCCTGAAAAGGTGTTCACCTTAAATGAGCGCAAAGAATTTACGGTTTTGGATATTGATAAAGAAAACCGCAAGATTTCTCTTTCGCTTGGCAAATCAAAGAAAAAATAATACAAATCCCCTGAAGCGTAGTTACGCCCAGAGGTGAGAGGAGCTTATTATGGCAGAAAAAATCGTCAATATTGCGGATTCGGTAACGGTTGGCGAATTAGCCGAGACTCTGGGGCTGTCAGTAACTACGCTGATTGGTGAATTGTTTAAGAACGGGATTGCGGCGACAATTAACCAGCGATTAGATTTTGAGACGGCGCAAATTATTGTTGAAGAATTAGGATTGGACGTACAGTTAAAGCTTAAAGCTGCGTCTTCGGAAATTAAGCATCATACACGTAAATTATCGGATAAGGCAGTGCCTCGCCCGCCGATTGTGGCTGTAATGGGACATGTCGATCACGGTAAGACTAGTCTACTTGATGCTATTTTGGATAAAAAGACAGTTGAAGGTGAGGCTGGTGGAATTACTCAGCATATCAGTGCTTATCAAGCTCAGCGTAACGACCGAATGATTACATTGTTAGACACGCCGGGGCATGAAGCTTTTGCGGCATTAAGGCAGCACGGCGCGACTTTAACGGATGTGGTCATTATCGTGGTGGCGGCCGATGACGGCGTTAAGCCGCAGACTATTGAGGCTATTCGATTTGCTCGTTCAGCTAATGCTAAAATTGTTGTAGCAATTAATAAAATTGATAAGGAAGCTGCTAATCCACAGTTGGTGAAAACTCAGCTGGCTTCTGAACATGGCTTAAATCCTGAAGAATGGGGCGGTGATACAGTTATGGTTGAGGTTAGCGCCAAAACTGGTCAGGGTCTAGATAAATTGTTAGACATGGTCTTACTGGTGGCAGATATGGAAGATTTGCGCGCAGACGAGGATGTGCCGGCTGAAGGTCTAGTCATTGAGGCTCATATGGAAACTGGACGTGGTGCTGTTGTCGGGCTATTGGTGGAAAACGGACACCTAAGGTCGGGTCATTACTTGGTGGCTGGTACGGCTTACGGACGAGTTAGAACTCTTCAAGATTTTCGCGGTAAGGCAGTGAAGGATGCTGGTCCAAGCATGCCAGTTAATATGACCGGATTTAAGGAATTGCCGCAATTTGGTGACGGTTTTAAGATTGCAAAGAGCGAGAAAGAGGCTCGTAATTTGGCGCAAAAAGCAAAAATTGAGCAAGAGAAAATGGCAGCTACTACTAATGTTACTGGCGCAGACATCCTTAAGATGATGAATCGAAAGCATGACGCGGAAGAGTTTAATGTTATTGTTAAGGCTGACGTTCAGGGTTCGGTAACCTCGGTAGTCGATAGTTTGAAATTGATTGATACAAATGGCGAGGTTGAACTACATGTCGTTGGAACGGGCGTAGGTAATATCTCAGAAAATGATATTCATTTGGCGGTTGGCGAAAATACGGTGATTTACGGATTTAATGTTGATCTGCCACCAGCGGTTAAGCGTTTGGCGATGCGCGAGCACGTAGAGGTACGAATCTTTAAAGTCATCTATGAGTTATTGGATGATGCTAAGGCCTCAATGGAAGCCCTATTGGCGCCAGAAATTGTTGAGACAGAGATTGGTGAGCTGGAAGTTAAGGGTGTATTTAGGACTATGCGCGAAGAGATAATTGCTGGTGGTGAAGTGACTCGTGGTAAGGTGTCTAAAGATTTGTTAGCGCGGGTTAAGCGAGGTAAAGAGCAGATTGCTGAAGTTGAAGTCTCTTCGGTTCAGCGTCAGCAACAGGAGGCTAAGGAGGTCTTTGAGGGTGAAATGTGTGGATTAAGTCTTAGGACTAAGAAAAAGATGACCTTGGAGGTTGGTGATAAGTTGGAATTCTTCACTCGTGAATTAGTGAAGAAGACTTTGGGATAGAGTACTGTAAGGTAGCTGTAGTTAATAGCAATATCTTATTGTTACTGGTATAATTAAAACATACGTATATAGAAGAAAGAAAAGGAGGACTATGTTCCAACTGAATGAAGAATTTCTTAAAGAGCTGGGTCTGGATAAATTGCCACAAGAACAGCAGAAGCCGTTTTTGCAGCATATTTATAGCGAGTTGGAGCTAAGGGTGGGCGAGCGACTTAGTCAGGGCATGAGCGATGCTCAGCTGGAGGAGTTTGCTGGTATTATTGATAAAACTCCGGGTGCTGTTGATGCGTTTTTAGAGAAGCATGCGCCAAATTATCAGCAAGACCCAATGTTTCAGAGATTATTACAAGCGTCGGGTGCGGCAGCTGAAGACCCGCGTTTGAAGGATGAATTTGCGGCTACAAAGTGGCTGGAGGTGAATCGTCCGGATTATCGTGATGTCGTGGCAGCGGTGATGAACGAGCTGAAGAAGGAAATTATTGCCAACCGCGATGCTATTTTAGGTGGCATGAGTGCACCTTCAGCGCCGCAGCAGGCTCAAAGCGACTTTGATTTGGCTGCTTAGTCAATAGACTTAGCCTTGATGACCGCGGAGAAATTCTTCTGCGGTCATTTTTTTGCCACTGGTTGGGGCTATAAGTTCGTCAATAATTAGATAATTGCCGTCAGTAAATTTTTGATCAAGAATAGAGCTAGGACTGTTACTGCAATGGGCTCTAGCGATAATTACATCTTTCCCATCAATAATTAATCGACTGCGCGGAAAGCCTAAGTGTGCTCTGATATGAGCTTCAGCTTCAGTGGTTGTCATGCTTTCTGGATTAAGCCAGGATTTATCCTTACTCAGTAGCTGGCAATAGGTGGCCGTAGAATGATCTTGTGGCGTGGTTTTTATATGACCATTGATAATATCAGGTAGATTTTTTATTAATAGAGCAGTTCCGTCGTGGAATAACTTATCGTATAATTCTGGTTTTGTTTCTTCTCTTGTGAGAGGTTGGGTAATTTGCGAATATATTGGCCCGGCGTCCATTTTGCTATCAAGCTGCATAATTGACACTCCGGTTTCATGGTCTCTGTTAGCTATGGCTGCCTCAATTGGCGATGGTCCGCGATATTTTGGCAATAAGGAGGGGTGAACATTAATAATTCCTGGCGTAAATAAATCAATTATCGACTGAGGGATGATTTTTCCGTAAGCGACTAATATACCCGTTACTGGCTGAAGCCGCTTTATATGTTCGGTAATTTCACTTACTTTGTTTGGTTGTAAAACTGGAATATTGTGGGATTTCGCAAATGTTTTAACTGGAGGCTCGGCAAGTTTATGGCCTCGACCACGCCTGGTGTCAGGTTTGGTAACAACGCAAACAACATTAAACCCATTGTCAACAAGAGCTTTTAGGGTAATTAGGCTATAATTCTCAGTCCCAAAGAATACTATTTTCGGCGATATATTTGTCATAATCTAGCGGCTGTAGCTCGCCTTTCTTATCGAGCGTATAAAAAGCATCTTTTTTATCTTTAATGTGATCAATAAAAACCAGACCATTGCAGTGATCAATTTCATGTTGTAAGACTCGCGCCAAGAAGCCTTCTGCCTTAATGCGAATTTCCTCACCCTCCAGGGTCATTGCTTTTACACGAACCTTACTGTAGCGGGGAACTCTGCCATAAATGCTTTTAACACTAAGGCAACCCTCGAAATCTTCAACAATCTCACCCTCATACTTTACAATTTCTGGGTTAATAAGCGTTATAAACTCTCGAGTTGATTTTTTCTCAAAATCCGCACGGACAATTACGACTCTTTCTAGTTTATCCACCTGTATGGCTGCCAGGGCTGCACTGATTTCGTGTGGTCGTGAGTCTTCCCAGTCAAGTGCCGCTGTAGTCATGTCGTCTGCTAATTTTGTGACATCGTCTGTGACAACGTGAATTTTTGATGATTTTTGGCGAAGATGTGGATTTGGTAGTGTAATAATATCGTCTCTAGTCATTATTGTAATTATAACAGAAATTACAACAGACTGACAGGGTCCAGTTCGTATTGCCAATGAGTTGAGGGTAGAAATTCTAGAAGATTAAGCAGCTCCTGGCGGCGGGGGCTTTTAATGACAATTTGCCAGCGATATGTATCACGAAGTCGCTCGTAAAAAGCGGGTGTTGGCCCTAGTATCTCAATGGTGTTAGATTTGGTCTTTAATAGGCCTGCTAGTTTTTTACTATTTTTAATAGCGGCTGCTTCGGTTTTATAAATACAGGTTAATTTTAGTAAGTAGGCAAAGGGTGGAAAATTAGTTTTTTGCCGTTGGCTAATGGTCCTATCGTAAAACTCTGAGTAATCTTGAGATAGGCCATTTGTGATAGATGGATGATTCGGCTGGTATGACTGAACAACAACTTCCGTAGAAACGCTCGATCTACCTACGCGACCAATCACCTGAGCTAGCAGCTGGAATGTTCGCTCGGTTGATGAATAGTCGGGCAGGGCTAGTCCGGCGTCAGCTTGGACGACTCCAACCATCCTAAGATGCGGTAGATCAAGTCCTTTGGCGATAACTTGTGTGCCAATAATGATATCTATCTCGCCATTTTTTAGCTCATAATAGCGCTCGTCGACCGTAGATTTTGTGTCGGTGTCTCTATCAAATCGAGCAATTTTTTTGTTCGGAAATAGCCTCTGTAATTCGTTCTCAATACGTTTGGTGCCGATGCCTTTGTGGATAATGTTTGCATTTTTACACTCCGGGCAGCTGGTGGGGACTTTCGTTGAAAAATTACAAATATGACAAGATAATTTATGATGGTCAGCGTGAAGAGTTAATGGCACAAAGCACCGTGGACAGCCGGCTTGCCAGCCACAATTTTCACAGAGAGTAGTGGCTGCGGTACCTCGTCTATTGTGAAAAATCAGAGCCTGTTTATTCTTGGATAAGGTTTTAGACAATGATTTTATCAGGGCATCTGATAAGAAGTGGTGTTTAGTAAAATTATTGCGCTTTGTCATATCAATCAGTGTAATATGGGGGCGAATTGTGTTCGGTCGAGCCGGCTTTGTCATGGTTACTATGGGAGTATTTGATTTTTTGGCAATATAATAGTCGGCAACTGCGGGCGTGGCGCTGCCTAAAATTAATTTACCGCGGTGTTGGTTGGTAAGAATTGAGGCAACTCGTAAAGCTGAATATCGTGGTGACTGTTCTTGTTTAAAACTGGGTTCGTGGCACTCGTCTATTACCACGAGTCCAAGCTGCTGTACGGGCGCAAAAAGCGCAGACCGTGGGCCAATTACCACCACTGGATCATTGGAGCTGATAATTCTTTTCCAAGCCGCATGTCGCTGTGCTTCGGTTTGTTTGGAGTGGGTGACGATGACATTTGGTAGGTGTGCGGAGAATTCTGCGACCAATTGTGAGGTAAGAGCTATTTCCGGCACGAGGATTATCGATGACCTTTCTTCTTCCAGGGCTCGTTTTACGGCCTCTATATACACTAGTGTTTTACCCGAACCGGTTACGCCATGCAAAAGAATAGTTCCATAGCTTAATTCATCAATAGTCTTGAGGGCTGCCCTTTGTTCGTCAGTGAACACATTTTTTATTCGATTTTCTGTTGAATTAACTGAGGCGGTGGGATTGATTGGGCGACGTTTTTTAGATAAACCACTAGGTAAAATGGTTTGCCAAACTGTCGCCTGATGGGTGGCGTAATATTTACTCATCCAGGATGCTGTTTGAACTAGCTCAATCGGTAAAGGATAGTCTTCGATGATTCTGCTAATGGGCTTGACATCAAAATCGGGTTTGCGGACTTCTTGTAAAACTATACCGACAGCGTTAATTTTACCGATTTCTATGGCAACAATTGTTCCGGTAGGTAGCCTATCCTCGGAAGAATAGGTAAACGAATCAGCGTCGCTACGGACAATTCTTGTTGGCGAAACCAAATAGTAATGCATGTTTATATTATATCGCGAAAAAAATGCTAAAATAAGCATATGTATTTTGAGAGTCGTTCGCAGGCTGGGGCAATTCTGGCTGATCAAGTACTGGAAAAGTATCGCTATGAAAACTGCGCAGTGGTTGCGATTGGCGAGGGTGGCGTGCTGATCGGCGAGCAAATCGCAGTGAAGCTTCACTGTGTCCTCATGATGCTGCTTAGCGAAGGGATCGAGATTCCTGGGGAAAGTCTAAGTATCGGGGCGATGTCGCAGTCTGGGCAATTTACGTATAATAGTCAATTTTCTGACGGCGAGATTAATGAATATACTAGTGAATTTCATGGTTATCTGGAAGAGAAAAAGCGCGAGGCTCATCAGAAAATGAATAGACTTTTGGGTGATGGTGGAATCATTGATAAGGATATGTTAAAGGATAGGGTGGTGATTTTGGCGAGTGATGGATTTGGAGATGATTTGTCGGTTTTGGACGTAGCTTTGAGTTTTCTAAAATCAGTTCGAATTGAGAAACTAGTGATTGCCGTGCCGTTCTGTGGCGTGGCGGCGGTGGATAAATTACACATGACGGTTGATGAGATGCATATTCTAGACGTGAAAGAGAATTTTATGGGATTAAATCATTACTATGAAGACAATGCATTGCCGTCAAAAGAGGAGACTATAGCGAAAATTAATCAGGTAATTTTGAATTGGCGGTAAAATGCTTGTCGGGTGTTGTAAAATTGTGATAAACTTGAAGTAAGAAAGATGCGTTAGGGAGGTTATGTTAGACGTTTTTATTACATCTAGGGTGCGGCGAAAAATCGTAGTAGTATACGCTAAGTATCCTGATTTTCATACACATGTTCGTGGTTTGGCAAAGCTAATCAAAGAGGATCCTGGTAATATCCAACGAGAATTGAAGCGGCTGGAAAAAGTTGGGTTTTTGCAAAGTGAAAAACAGGGTAACTCGCGCACGTATTTCACTAATAAACAATTTCCAATTTTCAAAGAGTTACAAAGTATGGTAATCAAGTCTCAGCAATATTCGGCACGCTCAAAGCGCGGTATGGCTGATAGGGACTAATGAATTTATTTGAGAAGATCTTAGTAGCGCGTGGTTTGACGACGCGGGCAGCGCGCCAGGCTTTTTTGCAGCCGGATTACGCAGCGGTGAAGCATGATCCGTTTTTATTGCCGGACATGAAGAAGGCAGTAGCGCGTCTGAAACAGGCGCGGGAGCAGGGTGAAAAAATTGTTATTTACGGCGATTATGACATTGACGGGCTGAGTGCAACGGCGCTGCTGCTGGATGCGTTTGATAAGTTTGGTTTTGAGGGCGTCGATGCTTTCATTCCAAATCGGTTTGTTGAGGGTTATGGTATGACCATGGGCGCGGTTGATAAGGTGCGCGACATGGGCGCGGATTTGATTGTGACGGTGGATACCGGTAGTTTGTGTCATGCAGAGATTGCATATGCTGCCAGCTTGGGTATTGATACAGTGGTGACAGATCATCACAACGTGGCCGAAACGCCGCCGCCGAGCGTGGCAGCGGTGAATCCGAAGTTTTCGGGCCATACATACCCATTCCGCGATTTATGTGGGGCGGGCGTGGCGTTCAAGTTGGTGCAGGCATTGCAGACTGAGCTGGAGGGACTGCCTGATGGCTACGAAAAATGGCTGCTGGATTTGGTGGCACTGGGGACGGTGTGCGATATTGTGACGTTGGCGGACGAAAACCGGGCGAATGTTTATTGGGGTCTGGAGGTTCTGAAAAAACAACAACGCCCAGGATTGAAAGCCTTGATGACGGTGGCGGGTATTGAACCAGAGCAGGTTAATGCTAGGCATTTGGGATTCGGCTTGGGGCCGCGCATGAATGCGGCGGGTCGGCTGGAGACGGCGCAGCACGCGCTGGATATGCTGGTGGCACGTGATGGGCTGGCGGCACTGGAGGCGAGTGAAAAATTGGAAGAATTAAATATCAAACGCCGTAGTATTCAGGATGAGATTTTTGACGAAGCTTGCCAGCAGGCGGACAATATGGCTGATGATCGAGTTTTGGTGGTGAATAGCGGCAATTGGAATCACGGAGTTATCGGCATCGTGGCGTCAAAGTTGGTGGAGAAATATAAAAAGCCGGTGTTTATCATTGGCGAGCGCGGCGAGGAAGCAACAGGTTCAGCGCGCAGTTTTGGTGATTTTTCAGCGGCAGATGCCGTGCGGGCAGCAGATGACATTATCATCAAAGGTGGCGGGCATGGTGCGGCTGCTGGCGTGACGCTGGCGACTGAGAAAATTGGGGATTTTCGCCGGCGGGTGAATGAGTTTTACGATTCACTGCAACTGACAAACCAAGAGCGATACTTGTTGCCGCGGGCTGATGTAGAAATTGACGATTTTTCGGAAATTGACGAGGAGTTGGTAGAGAATTTGGCGAAAATGGAGCCATTTGGCAATGGCAACCCAGAGCCAGTATTAAAAATTACCAGAGGGAGCGTGCTGAGCGTGCGGCGAATGGGTGCGGATGGACAACACGTTAAATTAGCACTGCGTGATAAAAACGGTAAGGTGTTGCAGATGCTGGCGTTCAACGCGCCAGAGGAATTTTTCCGCGAGCCAGGCGACGAGGTGGCGGCGTGGTTCCAGCCAACCGTCAATGAATGGCAAGGAATAAGGTCTGTTGAAGGGCGACTGCTACATTTGGCTTAGGCGTAATAGTTGCCGTTACTTATAGAATAGTTTATTATTATAGTGTAGTAATACTTTTTAAGTAGAGGGTGATTTTAGGAGTTGTGGTAATATGAGAAACTATGAAAATTCTACTGAAGTTTGGCGTAGAGAAGGCTTGACGGAAGGTGAGTTGCGAACGATGGGCGCATTAGCCATGGAAGCGACTGAAGAACTTAAAAAAAACTACCATTAGGAAAGAGACTGTCTTATTAGGGAGCGTTCCATTTGATTCTTGGGACGAATTCGCAAAAGCTGTACAAGAAATGGCTGCACATAAAATGACTGCATATAGTTATGAGCCTATTCCAGTTAAAATTAATACAAAAAGGCTTATAGCAACAGCATTCCTAGATAACGAAGGAGAAATGTCTGTAGAAGAGCATTTCGTACCTGAGGAGGTGTTTATAGACTTATCAAGAACTAGGTGTGATGCGGAAGTGGATAGAAATCATAAGTCGTATGAATTCACGTGCCCAGCACTTATGAAATATCCATCTGGAGAGCTCTACCCAATACGCGAGGTGTATGTTATATCGGCAATAGATGTCAACGGTAGCCAAGAAGTGGATTTTAAGATTATTCAAGGCGGTCTTAACTAAACCTAGTTGGCAAATACTTTCTTATCTGTTATAATGTTTGCAGTATGGTACAAGTAACACGTAAAGATCAGAAGGAAGCGAACGAAAACATCATTCGTCGTTTCAACCGTAGGGTTTTACAGAGCGGCGTTTTGGCTCGCGCTAAAAATGTTATGCGCTTTGAGAAACCAATTTCAAAGGCCGAGCGCCGTAAAAAGGCAATTGTTCGTCGTGAACGCCGGGCTGAAAAAACGGCAAAAATGCGCCTGGGAGTGCGTTAATGTCGGCGCTAAAAGCGCGCATCACTGATGAAATGAAAGCCGCTCTTCTAGGGCGGCATCGTTTTCGTGGGGATGTGCTGCGTAATGTCAAGGCGGCAATTTTGAATGAGGAAGTGTCACTAGGTAAGCGTGACGAGGGCTTGAATGACGCTGAAGTTGAGAAAGTTCTGTCTCGTGAAGTGAAAAAACGTATCGAGAGTGCTGAGCTATATCGTAGCAATGGTCGCATAGAGCTGGCAGAGTCTGAAGAAAAAGAAGCAGCAATTTTGCGAGAATTTTTACCAGAACAATTGAGTAAAGCAGAAGTTGTGGCGATCGTTGAAGATGTTGTAGCGAGTACGAATGACGTTTCTATGCAAAAGATGGGCCAGGTTATTGGCGCAGTGAAACAGAAGGTTGGCAATGCTGCTGATGGTGCGTTGATCGCAAAAATTGTTAAAGAAAAACTGACAAAATAGGAGGAAATATGATTATCTTTTTTGGGCCGGCTGGTGCTGGCAAGAGTGTGCAGGGGCAGATTTTAGCGGCGCGACACGGTTGGCGCTGGCTGAGTGCGGGACAGCTACTACGTGATACGCATGATGGTGAATTGATTCATCGTATGCAATCTGGTGAATTGGTGCCGGTGGAAATCATCAATGGTCTGATGGGCGAGGCTTTAAATAAGGCCAAGGACATCAACGGTGTGATTTTGGACGGTTATCCTCGTCAGTTGGAGCAGGCGAAGTGGCTGATTGAGTCGCAATCGCATCACGGTCAAGACGTGAAGTTAGTGATCGTGCTGGAAGTGCCGCGAGATGAGATTTTGGAACGTTTGCGAGTGCGTGGTCGTGTCGATGACACGCCAGAGGCAATTGATAAGCGACTCAGTATTTACCGAGGCGAAATTTATCCAATTTTGGACTATCTGAATGACAATAATATTCCAATCATCCACATGAGCGGCGTGGGTACAGTTGGGCAAGTGCATGATGAAATTGAAAAAGAGCTGGTTAGTCGCGGAATTGTTGAGGGCGCCAAATGAGCCACTTGATCACTGGCGAAAAAACACCACAGCAAATGAAAGATATGCGCGAATGTGGGCGGATGCTGGCGACGATTTATGATGAACTACGCCAGCGGGTAACGGCTGGTATGAGTGAATTGGATGTTAATGATTTTGTGGCCGGGCGAATCAAGGATTTTGGCGCAGAAGCGACGTATTTGACAGATGAAGTGAAGTTCCCAGGGGTGATTTGCGTGTCGACCAATGAGCAATTGGTGCACTCGTTTCCGACAGACTATGTGTTTGAAAAGGGTGATGTAGTGAGTTTTGATCTGGTGATTGGCTACCGCGGTATGAAAACCGACAGTGCCTTTACCATGGTGGTTGACGAAGAGCCACGTGGTGCTAAAAAACATTTACTCCACGCAACGGAACAGAGTTTGTATGCGGGAATTGACGCGATAACTGGTGATGGAACGCGCATTGGTGATATCTCAGCAGCCATTGAAGCGGTGCTGAAAAAAGCGAAATTGGGCATCATTCGCGAGCTGGTTGGTCATGGCGTGGGGCTGAGTATGCATATGGAGCCAGAAATTCCGAATTACGGCAGGCGAGGAACTGGTCCGATATTGCACGCTGGCGACACAATTGCAATTGAACCGATGGCTAGCCTCGGCGGTGAGAAGATTATTACTGATACTGATGGATGGACGATTAGCATGAAGGACGGTAGTCTGGGGGCACACTTCGAGCATACCGTGCTGATTACGGAAACGGGTGCGGAGATTATTACGAAACTTTAATTGTTAATCTGAATCTAAGGGCTCGTTATCAAAATCTATTTCTGCAACTATGTATCGAGGCTTACTCCGGAAGAGCCCAGTAGCCCAACCGTGGCCACGAAAGGGTAGCCCATGTTCGGCTAGCCAGTCCGAGTGTGTTTTAGAGGGGCAATCCAGCGCAAGTTCTCTATCTCTTAGTTCACGTTCTGTAATTCCACCATTATACACTTCAATGTAGAAGAAAACCTTATTCTTGCCACATGTCACAAAGGCGATATTATTTTTTAAGTAAGGGTCTTTTTTTGGGCCATTTTTTAGGGGATTTAGTAGGTCGTTAGGTAGGTAATTGGCTTTATGCATAGCCAGTCCAATTCCACCACCGTGATATGTTTTTACCCCATCTTCATTTCGCCCACCACCTGGGCTGTCGTAAAATCCATAGAATGTATAATGTTTCATCGGAATTTTATTGCCGCCAGCAGTATATGCCTTAAAGGCGGTTTCAACTTGATGAAGTGTTTCCTTGGCAACAGCATCATAGGCGTTTTCCCTTAACTTATGGTACGAAACAACAGAAATTGCTGAAATGATGCCAATAATGCAGATCGCCATAATAATCTCAACGATAGTAAAACCGCTCGTGCTTTTCATGGTATTTATTGTAGCAAAAATATTTTTTATGAGCAACGCGGTAATTGGCTTGCCAAACCATAGCCATAACCTGTATAATGAAGCTCATGCAGGAGCAATCTCGATATGTGGTAGGAATTGATGTTGGTACGAAAAACGTGCGCTGTGTTGTGGGCTATGCTGACGCAGAGAGCGGCGTGCCAAAAATTGTCGGCGTTGGTGAGGTGCCAAATAGTGGCATGCGAAAAGGTGTGGTGACTAATTTAGCTGGTCCAGCTGAAGCAATAGACAAGGCTTTAGAGTCAGCTGAGCGAATGAGCGGACATCAAGTTAATGCAGCGACCGTAAGTATCAATGGCTCTCATTTATTGAGTACCAAGGCTGATGGTATGATTACTGTCGGTACGGTTAGTAATGAGGTTACGACGGATGATGTTTTACGTCTAGAGGAGGTGGCGACAACAGGAAAAGTGCCGCAAAATCGAGAGATTTTAGAGATTGTTGCGCACTCATATAGACTTGATGGCCAAGACAATATTAAAGATCCTGTTGGCATGACCGGTGCGCGATTAGAAATTAAAGCTAATGTGGTGTCTGGTTTGGTGCCGCATATTACAAATTTACAGAAATCTGCAGAAATGGCGAAGGTTGATTTGTCATCGGTTGTTCCGTCGGTGTTGGCAGCAGCTCAGGCTGTATTGACAGAGAGCCAGCGTGAAAATGGTGTTGCGGTAATAGATTTTGGTGCGGCAACTACTGGTGTTGCTATTTACGAAGAAGGAGATTTGCAACATTTGGCGGTAATCCCGATGGGTGGACAGAATGTAACTAACGATCTGGCTATTGGGCTGCGGACAGACCCAGAGGTAGCGGAGGTTGTTAAATTGGCGCATGCTCGATTTGGTGGTGAAGCTTTGGGCGAAATTGAGATTAAGATTACAAAGCAGACTTATAAATTCAATCAAGAAGAGATCGATGAGATTGTTCAGGCGCGTTACGAGGAGATTTTCGAAGCAATCGCCAAAGAGCTGAAGCGTACTGGACGATTAGGAAAACTACCGAGCGGTGTTGTGCTGGTCGGTGGTGCAGCAAAGGTTAAGGGACTGGTAGAGTTTGCAAAGGATCAATTGAGTGTGGCGGCATGCCTGGGTAAACCTTCGGGCTATAGTGGCGCCAGCGATGAGGTAAAGGGCGCTGAATTCTCAGCGGCCGTCGGACTAATGTTGCTTGATTCTGTGGACGTACCACAACACGTAAAATCATTAGCTGGTGCACGTGACGTCACTAAGAAAGCCGGTGGTTTTTTGAAAAATATTTTTGCCAGATTTAAATAAATGGTATACTGAGTGTAAGGATTAAGAGAGGGGATATATGCCGCAAATACAACCAAGTGAAGTTCAAACATTTGCCAGTATAAAAGTCGTCGGTGTTGGCGGCGCTGGTGGTTCAGCTATCAATCGTATGAAAGATGCTGGTTTGAATGGCGTGCAATTTATTGCCATGAACACTGATGCTCAGGCGCTGCATAATTCAAAAGCTGACATAAAAATTCATCTTGGTCATGACGTAACTAATGGTCTGGGTGCGGGTGCTGACCCGACTGTCGGTGAGGCGGCCGCTAATGAATCTCGTGAGGAAATTAAAAAGTCCCTAGAGGGTGCCGACATGGTGTTTGTGACTATCGGTGCTGGTGGTGGAACTGGCTCTGGTGCTGGTTATGTTGTAGCGGAAGTAGCTCGGGAGCTGGGTATTTTAGTGGTTGGTGTGGCAACACGACCATTTAGTTTCGAGGGTGAAAAACGCCGGGTAAATGCTGATTGGGCAATTTCTCACTTGGGTCGAGAAGTCGACACCTTGATTACTATTCCAAATGATAGGTTGTTGCAAACAATCGACCGCCGAACGCCGCTTCTGGAGACGTTTAAAATTGCTGATGATGTATTGAGGCAGGGTGTGCAAGGTATTTCTGAATTGATTACCGAGCACGGTTTAATTAACCTAGACTTTGCTGATGTAAAGGCAATTATGAGTAATGCCGGTTCAGCTCTAATGGGAATTGGACGAGCAAGTGGTGACGATAGGGCGGTTCAGGCGGCACAACAGGCAATCGAGAGTCCACTGATTGAAGTGTCAATTGATGGCGCTAAGGGCGTATTGTTCAATGTGACGGGTGGTTATGATATGAGCATGGCGGAAATCCAGGAAGCGGCAGAGATTATCACCAGTGCTGTTAGTCCAAATGCCAACATTATCTTTGGTGCGACATTGAAGCCAGAGATGGAAGATGAATTGGTGATTACGGTAATTGCTACAGGCTTTGACAGTGATACATTTCATCAGCAGGACGTTAGTTTGACGGTTGGTGAGACTGCGTCGCAGGCTGAGGAAGAAGTTGATGAAGAGATGGTTAAGAATATTGATCTGGAATTAGATAAGGAAGAAGCGGCCGATCAGTTTGCAGCTGAGCCAGAGACAAATATGTGGGATGCCCCAGCTACTGAAGTTGAAGATGAAGAAGACGATACCCCAGCTTTCCTGAGACGACGAAAGAAGAATAGGGAGTAGATAAAATGGTGTTTAATATTGGCAATAGTCGCGTTATTGAGTCGCGGGAAGTTTCTGATGGTGCAGCAATTCGGCGCCGTCGAGAAGCTCCGGACGGCAAGCGATTTACAACGTACGAAAGAATTGAAAAACCAAACCTGGCCGTTATTAAGAAAAATGGCGATCGTGAGTTGTTTGATCGGGTGAAATTGGCAAATTCAACACATCGTTCAGTTGGAAAATTTTTCAAGTCAGATGAGGAAGTCGATAATATTATTACGGCAGTTGAAGATTCTCTATATGCCCTAGGCGAGTCGGAAGTGACTTCAAAACAGATTGGCGATCAAGTCCTTGATGAATTAGCTGGTCGTAATGAAGTGGCGTATATTCGTTTTGCTAGCGTTTTTTATGAGTTTAAGACATTGGATGATTTTGTGGAGATCTTAGCCAAGCGCCGAGAGAAAGATAAGCAGGGTTTATAGATGCGTATAGTTGTGGTTTACCGACCGGAGAGTGATCATGCGCGTGAAGTCACTGACTTTTTGCGTGATTTTAGCCGACAGACAGGCGAGGTTTTAGAGGAGATGGATCCTGATTCTAGGGAGGGTAATAATTTTTGTGAAGTATATGATATTGTGGAGTACCCGACGATTATCGCGCTGAGTAATAGCGGACAGATGCAAAATCTTTGGCGCGGATTACCATTACCAACAATTAGCGAAGTGAGTTTTTATGTTCAATAAAATTCGAAATTGGTTTTTTCATGAGGATTTAAAACGACAAAATTTGGCAGCGTTTATCCTGCTTATAGGTAGTGCTTTGGGGCTGTTGGCGTCCTTTATGTTGTCTATCGAGGCGCTTATATTAGCAAAGAATTCTCATGCAGTGCTGAGCTGTGACCTTAACTCAGTATTAAGCTGTTCAACGGTAGCCAACCATTGGTCAGCAACTATTTTAGGATTTCCAAACAGCTTCATTGGTGTGATGACTCTGCCTGTCATGGTGACAATTGCCGTGGCGCTACTTGCGGGCGCGAAGTTTCCGAAGTGGTTCATGCAGGCAGCACAAGCTGGAGCGATAGCAGGGGTGGTTTTTGCTACCTGGATGTTTTATATGAGCTACATTGAAATTGGCGCGCTGTGTCCATGGTGTTTAACGCTTGACGTGGGGATGACGCTAATCTTCTTCGGATTAACACGTTATAATATTTTGCGGAAAAATATTTCTTGGCGGGGTGCGCAGAAATTTGTTAGTGGCGGATATGATGCGCTTATTGCCGTATCTGTAATTGTTTTAGTCGTCGTAGTAATAATCGCTAAGTTTGGCGGACAGCTGTTCTAAAGAGTCATTGTTTTATCTAAAAAGCTTATGGTATACTTGATGATAAGTAATCATAGGGTAGGGCTCAATTAAGAACAATAGAGCATGATAAAAAATAAGAAGTCATTATTAATTAAAAATAGGCGCCGAACGGGATATTATTTTACTTTTGGTGGTATTATTGCCGTTTTTGCGGTCATGAGCTTTATTTTTGTTACATCGCAGCAGAGCCATGCGACAATTCCAGCGGGTGGTAAACAGAATGAAATTGGCCAAGTCTCATATCGCTTTTACAGTCCGTCAAATTCAGCTAATCCGGGAGCTCCGTTAGCTGGTACTAACACTCAGGCTACATTGTCAAAGCCTGGTGCTGATTTTCGTTTGCGAGTTGGCGTGCAAAATAAAGGACTGTTTACAAAAAGCCTGTCAGCGGTTGGCGAAGGACATAACCATGGTTGTGCTGTTTTGTCTGACAATCAGGCTTATTGTTGGGGAGAGGGGGCTTGGGGGGAGCTTGGCACTAACTCAACTTCCGACTCGAGTACTCCGACGCCTATTTACACTGACGGCGACTTAAGTGGTAAAACCATTAAGCAGATTGCTACTGGAGATTGGCATTCTTGTGCAATTGCTTCTGACGACAGAGCGTATTGCTGGGGTTATGGAAACAATGGAGAGCTAGGAAATGGGACTTATAACCAGGCTAATGCACCGGTGGCCGTTAGTACTTCGGGGGTGATGTCAGGTAAAAATATTACGCAAATTGCCACAGGATTTAATCATAACTGTGTGCTAGACTCCGATGGTAAAATCTATTGCTGGGGGCAGAATGCTTATGGTGAGCTAGGTAATAATTCAACGACCATATCTAATGTGCCAGTAGCTACTTCCATGAATGAGTTTGGAGGGCGACGAGTTAAGCAAATTATTGCGGGATTTTTCTACTCGTGCGCCTTAACGACTGACGGCTCGGTATTTTGTTGGGGTACTACTGAAAATGGTCGGATTGGTACGGGTCAAACTAGCGGCTATTCTGCGCGGCCTGTACGGGTAAACTTTGGCGGTAAGACAGTTGAGTCAATTTCTGGACACGCCACTCATGCTTGTGCTGTAATTTCGGGTTCCCAAGGATTGTATTGCTGGGGAAAAAATGATAGGGGACAGATTGGCAATGGGTCAACTACGGACAGCTATTCTCCTTCACCTGCCTCGGTAAGTGGAATTCTTGGCGGCGGAAAGACGATTAAGCAGGTAAAATCTAGTTACGACCATACGTGTGTTCTAATTAGTAACGGAGATGTTTATTGCTGGGGGCTGGAGATAAGGGTCAGCTAGGCAATGGTGCGACTTCAGATTCGATATCGCCAGTAAAAGTCAACATGCCATCTATAACCGCCGATAATACTATACGAGATATAGTTAATGGTAATAATTTCGCGTGTGCTTTAACGACTAGAGGCTATGTTTATTGTTGGGGTGAGAACTCACATTACCAATTGGGTAATGGCTTATCGTCTAATGCACTAACGCCTACGTCGTTGTCAACTCCAGGGCGAATTATTGGAGACTCAGCAATTAAATTACGCGCCGAATATGCAAAAAAAGGTAGTGCAGTGGCATGCTCAGCAGTTAATGGTGCGGCTTGGCAGCCGATTAATGGTGCGGCAAAACTCAGGTACGCCAGAAGCGGTCCAGCAGATGGTACAGCTATAACTAAGATTTCAGATGATCCGACGTTACCGGAAGATACTGTCGGTACGCGTCCGCAGACGATTGTCAGAAAGAATAGTCCTTGGACAACGTTTGCGAATACCCAAGATATAGCTGCCGGCGAAGTAGGGGTTTGGGATTTGATGCTGGTTGATAGGGGTCTTGATAGGAATGAAAATTATTGTGTTCGCTTAGTCACAGACACTACCGCTGCGCCGGGTACCAGTGTTGATACATATGAGGCATACCCAGAGTTTAAGACAGCTCCTGGGTCGTTGGATCTTCGTTTTGCAAACAGTGCGGGAACAACGGTTATTAATCCAATCGCGAGATTTGCTGATGCGACCACGAGTAGAAACAGTGTAATCACGGGCGCTTCTCTGTCGGACACTAGTTCAAAGCAAATTGAGGTGGTCAATACGCAGACTGATGCTGGATGGAGCGTGGTATTATCAGCTTCTAACGGGTCGACTGCTCGCTGGCAGCAGTCAGGTGGTACGAAGTCCTACATGTTTAATGGCAATAGCGACGCCCAAGGGTTCTTGTCGGTTAAATTTGCGGCTGCCTCCATCGCTACGTCGGGTAGTTCATTGAGCGGATCAGCGTGTAACACTAGTGGCGTACAAAAGGGTTCTGATTTGCAGTTCCAAGCGGGAGGAGCAACTGCGAATAGTATTACACTGATGAGCAGCAGTAGTTCAACCGGTCAGCTAGGCTGTGCATTTTTATTGCGTAATGTTAGGCTGAACCAGACTATTCCGGCATATCAGAGTCCTGGCGTGTATAATTTACCAATGACATTAACGGTGACGGCGCAGTAGGGGGTGTGATGAGCAGAGTAAAAAAATTATTCACTACTATCACACTACTTGTTGCAATGAGTGTTTCTTCACCGGTTTTTGCTACTGCAGATTCGACGTTGTCGCAGGTGATTCGGGATATTGATTGTACGCATACTACACTGGAGAACGGTAATCAATTAAATCATCCAGATTGTCAAATCTTTGCACCAAAGTTTATGAAGCTCGATTTGGTGGATAAGAAACATCCAGTTTTATATGGCGTATATGATGCGGTCCATACAGTAGCTAATCCTATGACAGGTCAACATAATCTGACGGTGGAGTTTAACGGGCGGACGTTTGTACTGGGGCGAGATAGTGAGCTTCGGGTGAATGGTAACGTTTGGACATTAGATTTCTCAAATTGGCAAAATGACCATCCAGGGGATAATTTTATGCCACTAACTCCAGGTCATACTTATAATGGGCGAGCTACAGCCAGGATGAAGGCTAGTCCTTCATCGCCAGAGGTAACCCAGTTTGCTGATTTTTCAGTCACTATTCCAAAACAAACTATTGGGGAGATTATTGCTATCCCGAATATAGTTAAGAAAATTGGCCGAACTTTAGCAAGTACGGGCGTTAGTATGTGGCTGATGATTGCCATTAGTGCCGCCGCAATTTTTGTAGCATCTATTCTGCTGTTGATTCATAAAAAAGAAAAGGAGCGGGATGGATGAAGAAATAAGCGTAATAATTTACGATAAACAAATTAAATTTACAAAACAAGGAGGGAAAATGAAGAAATTAAAATTATTGGCAGCTGTCGGATTTGGAGCAGTTAGTCTTGCTGGATTGGCTGGCTCTGCTGTTTATGCAGCAAATACCGCCGACTTTACTTTGAGACAAGCAATTAATGCCGGCGCATTAAGTACTGATATCCGTAACTCAAGCAATTCGGTTGTCAGTCTCCCAACATTTAGGATGGGTGCCGTGACATTGTCTACGTCAGCTCAGACCTCAACAGGCACGTTTGGTGAAAATGACGCGCGTATTTCCGTTGATAACCCTGGCGGTGCTAATAACGGCTGGACGCTGACCTTGAACGCAACCACTCCAGGTACTGGCAAATGGACAGACGGTGGCAAAAGCTACAAATATAACGGTACTGCCGCTGACGGTCGCCTAACGGTTGATCCATCAACTGGCACAGTTACTCCGGTAATTGGTACAGCTACCGGTATCACTAAAGGCAGTTCAATGGCGTTTTCTGGTAGCAACCCAGTTACGCTAATGAGTGCTTCAGCGGGTGCCAATGCTGTCTGGAATGGCTACATCACAGGAGTTAGTTTGAAACAAGATATTCCAGCTGGTCAGCAAGCAGGTACATACACCTTGCCAATGACACAAACTGTTGCTGCTATCTAAATAGTTAAGACATTTATAAAAACGGGCACCACTGCGGATGTCCGTTTTTAATTTGCGTAAGACAGTAGTCATAAGCAGATTATCTTGGTATAATAGGTAGTATAGTTTGTAAGGAGAGTTATGAATAGTTTATTGTGGCGTAAAATAGTTGGAGCAGCTATTATTGTAGGGCTGATTTTACCCGCGTCGGTATCTGCTGCGGGAATTGGTGGTCGGCCAGCTAATCCAGATCCAAACAACCCGAGAACCCAATCAATTTTTATATACAATCTATCTAGCGGCGCCGCAAAATCCGATCAACTACATCTTCAGAATGGACTAGATGAAAAAGCGACGGTTGAGGTTTATGCGGTTGATGGTACAGTAACGGCGACTGGTGATATGACCTGCAAGCAAAAAGTGGAGGATAAGGTTGACGCTGGTAAATGGGTTAACATCCCTAAACAGGAGATAACGCTCGAGGCAAAGGAAAGTAAGCTGGTGGACTTTACGGTTAAGGTTCCTAGTAAGGTGGATGTTGGTGAGCATAACTCCTGCATTGTCGTGCAGCGTAAAAATACTCAACCTGTAGCAACGGGTGGTGTTCAGATACAAACCCGTCAGGCGATTCGCATGGCAATAGTTGTTCCTGGAGATATTCATCGTGATGTGACAATTGATAAATTTGATATTAAGAATGAAAACGGTAATCAGTTGTATGAAATTGCGCTGAAGAATTCTGGTAATGTATCTGCTGATGTCGATATTAAATTGGTAGTCAAGGATGCGGCAGGTAATGTTGTTTATAAGAATGGTGGCGTAAATGCAACGATTGCTAATGAAATACGTCAATTCCGCTATGAAAGTAAGCTGGCGCCTTTCTGGGGAGGTAAATATAAAGCAGAGCTCTCGATTTCTTACAAGAAAAAGGCTGGCGAATGGGGGATTGGTCAGAATCAGGGCGAACTAATAACGAAGGATATTGAGCCTAAAGAACTGTTTTTCTGGCCGTCAATTATGGCTTTGGCGATAATTGGTGGCGCCTTGTTGTTGGTTATTCTGCTATTGATTGGCTTTATTGTCGCAATTAAGCGCCGCAAAAAATCAGTTAAATTTGGTAATCGTTAGTATTTTAGCAGGGTTGGAAATAAAAATATCTTGGGATTTTGGTAAAAACGCGCTACAATGTGAGTAGGGCGTTTTTGCGTGTGTCTGAGGAGGTTTTTCTCTGATGAAGCCAACGCAAAATGAGCGGCTATCAACCGCGAAGTCTGCGGGAAGAAATCGGCTTACTGTCAGCTGAGACTAGACCCCGCCGTGAGCTTGCGTAAATAGCATAAGGAAGAGCTAAAAGAGTCACTTCTTTTGGAATCGAGATGGTACCGTCCGCGTTAAAACCCAGCGGATTCTCGAAGTCAAAAGAGGTGATTTTTGTTTGAGAAAGGAACATTATGAAGGGTATCGTTTATGTTATGACAACTGCGGTTTCTGGACTAATTAAAATTGGTAAAACTGGATCGCAGAATTATGGTGAGCGAATGCGACATCTTGAGCGCAATGGCTATTACAATGTTTCTGGACTGAAGCAATTTTTCGCGATTGAGCTTGATGATTATGATGACAAGGAGAGTTTGCTACATGAGATTTTTAGCAAGCATCGGGTTGACGATAGTGAATTGTTTGCGCTGGATTGTGAACTTGTTAAGCAACTGTTGCTGGCATTTGATGGGAAGGTGGTATATCCAAAGCATATTGATAAGGAGCGTGAATTTGATGAAGTGACGCAGTCACGGAAACAGGGAGCGCTTTTTAGCTTTTATCGAAAAGGACTAAAGAACGGCGATGTAATAACTTTTGCACAGGATAAAGCGATTAGTGCGACTGTTGTTGGTGAGAGAGAAGTTGAGTATGAAGGTGAAATCTATAAGTTATCTCCACTAACTCGCAATATTTTCCAGCAAAAAGGAAAGCGTAACGCCAGTGGCGCCTATCAGGGCGCAGCGTATTGGATATTCAACGGTCAGAAGTTAAAGGATTTGGAAGATAGGGAGGAGCAAATGTATGACAATTGTTTTTAGAAAAAATAATCAAAATGCAGAAATTTTGAATGAATCAAAGTTCGCCCAGGAAGGCTCAATGCAAGAGTATTTGATAAGCAATCCCGAAATTGTGCCAATTTATGAGATTGAGGAAGATGCTAGACTGCTTGTGGCGGCGCGCGAATTTCCAACTGCCAGCGGTCCGATTGATGCGCTTGGTTTTGATGAGCATGGTAATATTTATGTTATTGAAACCAAGCTTTTCAAAAATCCTGATAAGCGTACAGTTTTGGCGCAAGTAATGGACTATGGTGCGGCACTTTGGAAACATCATTCAAACGCTGGCGACTTTTTTGATCAACTGAACGAGTACTCACACAAACATTTTAACCTGGATTTCAAAGATAATTTTTGTAATTTTTTTGGAGTTGAAGATCCAGAATTAGCTTTTGATAATATTAAGTCAAATCTGGAAGACGGTTCAATTAAATTTGTGGTTTTGATGGATAAGTTAGAAAGTCGCCTAAAGGATTTGATTTCTTATATCAATCAGAATTCAAAATTTGATGTTTATGCTGTGGAGTTGGATTTTTACAGGCATAGCGAGTTCGAGATTGTTATCCCGAAGCTTTATGGAGCAGAGATAAGAAAAGAGGTTGGTGCGCGGGCTTCTTATGCGCAAAAACGAGGTAAGTGGGACGATCAGAGCTTTCGCGAGCAGGTCGGTGAACTGCCAGTCGATCAGCAGCAAGCGATTCTGACAATTTATGACTGGGCGGTTAAGAAGTCGGATAAGATTATGTTTGGTACTGGCATAGCCAGAGCTACGGTTAATACAAGATTCTTTGATTTTAACAAAAACTCCTTTTTCACTCTTTACTCAGACGGGCAAATATCGATTAATTTTGGTTATGTTGATACTGTTGCTAAGCGCGTAGAATTGATGCAATTTCTAAATAAAGAGCTTGGTTTTATGAAATTTAATTATAAGGCCGAAGAGCTTATTAGCCAGTATCCAGTAATTGACAGGGGGAAAGTTTTTGCAAACTACCAAAAGATAATTGATACGTTAGATAAGTTTACAGCGAAGTTTAAGGAAAAGGAGGAATTATAATGAAATTCAAACACGGCACACGCCGCCGAGCGGTAGAATATGAAAAGGATTGGGTGCAGCGCTGGAAGAATGACCAGACGTTTGAGAAGTCGGTGACGCAGCGGCCAGCTAATAATTCCTGGGTGTTTTATGACGGGCCGCCATTTTTGACTGGTACGCCGCATCATGGGCATTTGTTGGTGAGTACCGTTAAGGACACGATGGGGCGTTTCCATACTATGAAGGGCCAGCGAGTTGAGCGCCGCTGGGGCTGGGATTGTCATGGTTTGCCAGCTGAGGTGTATGTTGAAAAAACACTTGGCATTGCTAATAAAAAAGAAATCGGCACGAAGATTAGCGTGTCGGATTATGTGAAGGAATGCCGTGCGGCTATGGTGCGAACTGGCACTGAGTGGGAAGATACAATTGAGCGAATTGGTCGCTGGGTTGAGTTTAAGGGCGCTTATAAAACCATGGATAATAATTACATGGAATCGGTTTGGTGGGCGTTTAAGAAGCTATATGAGGAAGGCAAGATTTATGAGGGCGAGAAAATCCTGATCTATTGCACTAAGGATGCTACGCCAATTTCCAAGAGCGAAGTGGCGATGGAAAACAGCTACCAGATGGACACCGACCCAAGCTTGTTTGTCTATTTTAAATTAGAAGATGAAGATGAATATTTGCTTGCCTGGACGACGACGCCGTGGACCTTGCCGGCGAATATGGTGGTGGCAATCAACCGAGATGTTGACTATTCATTGGTGGCGTACGGCGATAAGAAATTCTATATCGCAAGTGATACTGTCGAGAGAGTTATGACCGATGAAAAACATCAGCCGCTTGAATATTCGATTGTCAAAACGATAAAAGGCTCGGAATTGGTGGGCAAGCGATTTGAGCCGCTATTTGAGAACCGCGGTCCAAACGCTCATAAAGTGCTGCATGCTGATTTTGTGACGACCGATGACGGTACAGGACTGGTGCACATTGCGCCAGCTTATGGTGAGGACGATTATGAATTGTGCCGCAATCATGACGTGCCAGTGTTGTCGTTGGTAGATGGTGATGGAAATTACACAGAGGGCAGATGGCTCGGTCGTAATATCTGGGAGGTCAATAAAGAGATTGCCAAGACATTGTTGGAGGAAGGTCGAGCGCTGAAAATTGACTATATTCGCCATGAGTATCCGCATTGTCACCGCTGTGGCACAAAACTGATGTATCGAGCGCATCCGAGCTGGTTTATGGATATTCAAAGCCAGAAAAAGGAAATGCTGGAGGCGAACGAGCAAACTCATTGGACGCCAGATAATTTGCGGACGGGGCGATTTCATAATATTATTGAGCAGGCGCCGGATTGGAATTTGAGTCGTGATCGCTATTGGGCGACGCCGATTCCAGTGTGGAAAGGCGTCAAGAATGACGGCACGGAAGTTGTCAAAGTGATTGGTAGCTTTGCGGAATTTGAAGAGCTGACGGGAAGTAGGCTGGATGATTATCATTTGCCGCAAGTGATGGATGTGGCGTTTGAGTGTGATGGAGTGGAAATGCGGCATATCGGTAAGGTGCTCGACTGCTGGTTTGAGTCTGGCTCAATGCCGTTTGCTCAGTTCCATTATCCGTTTGAGAATAAAGAAAAATTTGAAGCGAGTTTTCCAGCCGATTTCATCATTGAAGCGATTGATCAAACACGCGGTTGGTTTTATAGTTTGACGGCGGTCAATGTGGCGTTATTCGGTAAGTCTCCGTGGAAAAATTTGATTTGTACCGGGTTCATCAACGCGGCAGACGGCAAAAAGATGAGTAAGAAGCTAAAAAACTACACCGATCCGATGGAACTGATGGATAAAACGTCGGCTGATAGTTTCCGTTTTCTCATGTTATCTAGTCCGCTGACAAATGGCGAGAATTTTGCACTGGCGGATAAAGACGTCATGGATGTAGCGCGCAAGCTCAGTATGGTTTGGAACATGTACGATTTCTTCACTATGTATGCCGAGGTTGATGGCTGGGAGTTTAATGGTGAGCTGAAAGATCCGCTTGGCAAGTTGACTAATCCGTTGGATATTTGGATTGTTAGCCGCTTACATCAATTGGTGAACGATGTTGAAAAGGGCCTTGGTAGTTACAATTTGCAAGACGCCACTAAGCCGATTTTACCGTTCCTGGACGACGCGTCCAACTGGTATGTTCGTCGCAGTCGCCGCCGCTTCTGGAAGTCGGAAGATGATGGTGACAAAAACGATGCGTACCGCACACTACACTACGTCTTGGTGCGCCTGAGCTACATTTTGGCGCCATTTACACCGTTTCTGGCCGAGGAATTGTATCATAATTTGACAGGTGATGACGAATCGATTCATTTGAAGGATTGGTTGCCAGCAGGTGAAATCAATAGGGCGATATTGCGTGACATGAATGCCTTGCGCGTTGCCGTGAATGACGGTTTGTCGAAGCGCGCCGCAGCTGGAATTAAGGTTCGTCAGCCACTAGCGTCCGCCAAGCTTGTCAGCACTATTTCTGATAATACAACTGATGAAGTCAGGCAGTTCTTAGTTGATATTGCGCGAGACGAATTGAACGTTAAAGCTGTAGAAGTTGCTACTGGTTCAGAGCTTGAGGTTAATGAACCATCAGCACAGCCAAGCGTTGTCTATGATTTCGTCATTACTCCTGAACTGAAGCGTGAAGGATTGGTACGTGAGATTATTCGCCACGTCCAGAGCGCGCGTAAGAAAGCGGGGCTGCAGGTAGACGATCGGATTGAGCTTGCTATTTTTAGTGCGGATACAGAAATTACTCAAGCCATTAATACGTT
Organism: uncultured Candidatus Saccharibacteria bacterium; assembly: GCA_938046775.1. Classification (GTDB taxonomy): domain Bacteria; phylum Patescibacteriota; class Saccharimonadia; order Saccharimonadales; family Saccharimonadaceae; genus Nanosynbacter. The sequence goes on from CALIXB010000023.1 coordinate 31,146, forward strand.
TGCCGAAGTTATTACTACCGAGACATTGGCTGTAAAATTAGACTCTACGGTAAATGATGCGGAAAAATATGACGTTAAAATTGACGATAAAATGGTAGCAATATCATTGCAAAAGGCTAAATAAGCTTAAGTCTGTCAATTGAAATAAGTAGCCTCCTTAGCGTAAGAGGCTACTTTATTGACTTTTTATAACATTTATGTTAATATTGTAATTAGTTATAAATAAAGATAAAAAGTATGCAAAATTTATTTAATAAATTATTTGGTTGTAAAGTAGGATTTTTGCCGGTTGATCCACTTGCTGATGGTCTTGATGAGGAAATTATCAAGGAGCGGCAGGAGCCGCAGGCAATTCGTTTGGATGTCGATGAGATAGAGGATATTCGTCAATTCTGGTCTCGTGTTGACAATGGTTGTGATGACTATGGTGTATAATTAGTTCATGACAAATGAAATTCTAGTGCTTTTTGCACGCGCTGGTGGCGGCGGTTCGGGTTCTTCTGGAGTCTATTTATTATTTGCGATTCCTGTAGCTGTTTCGGGTGGTGCGGCGACTTTTGTAAAGAGAAAAACCCGGTCAAAAATAGTAGGTTTCTTAGCGGGCGTTGTCGTTGGGTCGGTCGTTAGTTTATTATACCTATTTGATATTTCTTGGTTCATAGGTGCCATTTTTGCTACTCTGGTAGGGGCTGGGGCTGCTGTATTTGTTGATAAGCTTGGAGTATTCCGCGAAAATAGCGAAGAGGCTACGTCCGTTATTCGTCAAGCATCATCTACCGATCCAATGTGGCAGCCAGATAATATTACTAATTACGCCAAGCAGGTTTTTGAGAGGTTTCAGTACGACTGGAGCAATTTGGACTATGAATCAATCTGTAAATATACAACACAGAGTTACTCTAATCACATAGGACTGATAATGCAGGCTTTGCGCCAAATGGGCCGTAGGAATGTTATGGACAACGTAAGAATAAATGAGGTAATTTTTGCTGATGCGCATGATGATATTAATAATCAAAGTGATCGCGTTAGTGTTGCATTTTTGGCGGAAGCAGATGACAGGCTAATAGAGGTGGATACGGGTAGGAATATACTGCGTAAAGAGGAAGAATTTGCGGAGCGATGGAATTTTGTTCGTGAAGGCAACGAATGGAAGCTGGATGGTATAAATCAGCCTATTGAAGATGTAAGCACATTGATTGGTTCTCTTAATAAGTTCGCCAAAGATAATGGTATGTATTTTAGTCTGGATTGGGGTAGGTTGCTTCTTCCGAAGGGTGGTAATCTATTTTTGCCGCGCTATTTTAACTCTGCTGACGTAAATAATCATGTTATTGGTGTTTGGGATGACGGTATTCTTGTCCAACTTTATACTTGCGTGCTTAAAAATGGCAACGGATTTACGGATGAAGGCAAAAATAAAGATGAGGTTAACTATATCATTGGGCAGCTTATGTTGCCGAAATCTTACGGGGGAATTCTAATTGACAGGGATGATAACAGTATTTTTAAGAAGCGTGTGATGTCACCAATTGGCTATAGAAAAGTTAAAATGGAGTGGGGCGATTTCAATAAACGATATACTATTTATGCTACAAATGAAGATCGAGCTACGAGCTTTGAGCTATTAAATCCGAGTTTCATGGCATGGCTGTACGACCAGGACATAAAAGCTAATATCGAAGTGATGGACAATATAGTTATTTTATATGCCAGGGTTTCCTCTGATGAAAAACGCTACGCAGAAATGTTGGAGATTTTAAGAAGAGCTCACAAAGAGCTGAAGATGTAGGAGGTGCTATGATTACTAAAGCTATTATTCCAGTTGCTGGTTGGGGAACGCGTATGCTGCCGATTACCAAATCAATCGAAAAGTGTATGCTGCCGGTGGGGACGCGGCCGGTGGTTGATTATATCGTGCAAGATATTGTTCGGGCGGGCGTGAAGGATATTTATTTCGTGGTCGGTGAACAAAGCACTCAAGTGCAGAGCTACTATCGGTCAAATATTCAGTTGAACGATTATTTGCGGCGCGCTGGTAAACAAGATAAATTACCTCTGGTGGCGCCACTCCGCGATGTGCGAATACATTTTTTAACCCAACCGAGCACTGGCGGCTACGGCACGAGCATTCCAGTGGGGTTAGCTAGTGAATTTATCGAGCCAGGCGAGTCAGCCTTTGTAGTGATGGGCGACCAATTTTTCTGGCGTAGCGATGGAGGGTCAAATGCGGCAGACTTGGCAGAGCTGGTGAAGTCACGTGGGCTGTCGGCTGGGTTACTAGGTAATCCTGTCGAGGAGGCCTTTATCCCGCAGACGGGTATCATCGAAACTGACCAGCAGGGTAATTTTGTGCGTATCATTGAAAAGCCGAAGCTAGAAGAAGCGCCGAGTAATCTCAGTAATTCAAGCTTCTACATTCTTGACAAAGAAATTTTCGAGCTGGCGCGTACGCTGCCCGCTAACCCGCAGCGCGGCGAATTTGAGCTGACTGACGCCATCAACGCGTACATTGCCAGTGGTGGCGTCATCGCGGTGGGCGAGGCTAAGGGTGACTATATTGAGTGCGGTTCGCCCAGTGGCTGGCTGCGGGCAAATAACGCTATGGCTGAGTTGCAGAGAAACTAGTTGTATGTATCGTCCGTCTCTGTTATAATTGGTCACTGATAGCAAATATATATTAAGGAACGAAATGAAAGCAGTCGTAAAAATCTCTGGCAAGCAATATATTGTCAGCGAAAAAGAGTCCCTCTTGGTGGATCTCCTCCCTGAAGGCACAAAAGAACTCACTCTCGACGCACTTTTAGTGATTGATGGTGATAAAACAAAAGTTGGCACGCCAACGGTAAAAGGCGCGGTGGTAAAGGCGAAGGTCGTTGAGGCGGAAGTCAAGGGCGACAAGATTCGCGTTATCCGCTACAAGAGCAAAAAACGCGTTCACAAAGAAACTGGTCATCGCCAGAAGTACACCAAGATTCAGATTACGTCAATCAAATAATCGAAAGAGCCGCTTCCATCAGGGAAGCGGTTTTTTGATGTCTGTTATTTCTGTTTTGCTCATGCTATAATTAGGGCAGGTAAAAAGGGGAACGAATGACAAAAATCATTGCGGTGACAAATCAAAAAGGTGGCGTCGGTAAAACAACGACGTCGATTAATGTAGCATATTTTTTGGCAAAAGCCGGCAAAAAGACTTTGTTGGTGGATTTTGACCCTCAGGGCAACGCAACCAGCGGTCTGGGGATTGATAAGCAGAATTTGGGCGCAACGATATCTGAAGTGATTATGCGACAAATTGATTTGGCGAATATTGTTCTGCCGACCGAATATAAAAATCTGTCGATTGCACCAGCCACGCCTCACCTGGCAAATACAGAAGTTGAACTGGCCCAGGCGGAAGGTAGGTTTATTCGTTTGCGTGAGGCGCTGAAAAAAGCAACAGACTATGATTATATCATTATTGATAGTCCGCCGAGTTTGAGCCTGTTAACCGTTAATGGCATGATTGCCGCTAATTATGTACTGCTGCCAGTTCAGGCGGAGTTTTATGCGCTGGAGGGCTTGGGGCAACTACTTGAAAGTATGAAATTGATAAAGAAAGGACTTAATCCACCTCTGGAATTACTGGGTGTTTTACTGACGATGATGGATTCTAGAACTACATTGTCTGGGCAGGTTCACGCGGAAATTAAGAATTATTTTCCAGATAAAATTTTTAAGAATAACATTCCGCGAAATATTCGTTTGGCAGAGGCGCCTAGCCACGGCGCGCCAGTCGGAGCATATGATCGATTTTCAAAGGGTTCTCGCGCCTATAAAGCATTAACGAAGGAAATTATAGAGAGGGTGGAGCGATGAAAAAAGGTTTAGGTAGGGGTTTCGAGTCGTTGATCCCAACTAATTTGATTGACGAAACATTTGATCCGACAGCGCAGCAGGATGAAAAAGTGTCGCGCTTAAGAGATATTGCAATTGATAAAATTGTTCCAGATCCAGATCAGCCGCGTCGCTTTTTTGATGAGACCGCCCTGAATGAGCTAGCAGAATCGGTGCGTGAGCACGGCGTGGTTCAGCCAATTGTAGTGACGCCAAAGGGCGATAAATATTTGATTGTGGCGGGTGAAAGGCGCTGGCGTGCTGCTAATAAGGCTGGATTAACAGAGGTACCTTGTATTGTTAGGAGTATGAACGACCAGAATCGTTTGGAGATTTCTTTGATTGAGAATTTGCAGCGGCACGATTTGAACGCGTTGGAGACAGCTACAGCTTATCAGAAGTTACGTGACCAGTTTAATATGACTTTAGAGGAGATTGGTAAGCGTTTAGGTGGTAAGTCCATTAGCGCCGTCAGTAATACGCTGAGACTACTGAAATTGCCAAAGTCTGTACAGAAAGCACTGTTTGAGGGAAGGCTGAATGAGGGCCAGGCTAGGCCGCTTATTGGTCTACCTGAAGAAGCGGCGGAAGACATTATGGAGCGGGCAATTCGTGAAGAATGGTCGGCGCGTCGGGTTGAGCAGGTGGTGACGCTGTGGAAGCAGGCTAAAGATAGTCCAATTGAGAATAAACGTCGTCCAGCGGACATGCCGCATGCGGATGTGGTAGCGAGCCTATCTAAGAGGTTTGGCACAGGCGTGAAGATCCGTACTAACGGACGTGGAGCCGGTCAGATTAGTATCAAATTTAAGGATGGTCTTGAGTTTGAGCGAATACGAGAATTACTTGAAAAATAGTTAGAAAGAGCGAATTTTATTGAAGGGGAATATCCGCAAGCTAACGGGGCCAACTATGTCGTATAGAGGTATTGGTCCCATGCAGTTTCGGGAGTCGCATGAATAGCTACCCTGTCGGTGGTCGCCCATAACGAACACGGTGCCGTCGGGCACGGTTGAATCAACATCGCCAGAAGTTGGTTGACCTGGCTCATTTTTATTAACAGAGGTGTCTGGATTGAAGCCATTAGGGTTTTCTTTATTGTAGACTGTCACGGTACCGTTTTTAACTGTTACTCTTTCTCCGGCAAATGCTATAATTCGCTTAACAATGTATTCATCCTTACCGGTTGAGGCGTTAAAATTAGGGTTCTTAAAAACGATAATCTCACCGCGCTTGGGAATGTAGTTCTTATTCTGTAATTTTGAAGATGTAACTGGCAAGCGATTGACGATTAACCGGTCACCGGTATACATGGTAGTTTCCATACTGGCGCCTTCGACGTTAAATGTTTGAAACACAAATGTGTTCAATAAAATAGTGCCAATCACCACTCCTACAACGAAAATGACCATTCCCAGGCCATCTTGTAACTTTGGATGACGATCCATAAAAGTAGCGTCCATTGCTTTAATTATAAGCGTTTCGTGTGCTATAATCAATAGATATGAAATCACGCAAACAGTCGATGGACGGTTTTGTCACCGGACGACCGCAGCGAGCTTCGTTGGGGGAAATTTCTAGCGAGAAAACGACCACAATCGGGCGTGTTAGTGATACCCAGGACAAGCCACGTGCTTTGAGTAATGTTCAACGTCCAGCTTCTGCTGCCAATAAATTAAAGCAGAATATTAGCGAATCATTGGCAGCTATTGATGAGAGCATCAAGCCATCACATCGACAGGAGCGGAAGCAAAAACGTAAGAAAAAGCTTATCGTGAGGGTTATTCTTGCAATTATTGGGATTATAATAGCGATTGTTGCTGGCTGGTTGCTCTTGAAGGTATGGCAAACAATGCACAGTGTATTTGGTAATGGTAATATCTTCGATCTATTCTCGCAGCAGAAATTAAAAGAGGATTCTTATGGACGAAGTAATGTGCTGATTCTCGGTACAACTGATGACGATCCAGATCATCCGGGTGCAACACTCACTGACTCGATGATGGTCCTTAGCGTTAATCAGACGAAAAAGGATGCCTACATGTTTAGTATTCCACGTGATTTATATGTTAAGTTTGGCATGGCATGTAATTCCGGCTATGCTGGTAAAATTAACGAATATTTTGGTTGTGTAAATAATGGCAATAGTCCGGAGGCCGAGACTGATCGGATGGATAAAACGAAGAAATTCATCGGCGATATTTTTGGCATGGATATTCAATATGTGGCGCATATCAATACAGCAGTGATTCGTGACGCAGTGAATGCGGTTGGTGGTGTTACGGTCAATGTGCAGAGTCGTGATCCGCGAGGAATTCTCGATCCAAGCATGGACTGGATGTGTCGCGCTAAGGAATTAAACGCTCAGCAGCGTCGGGCACGCTGTCCAACCGGACACTACATGCAGTTGACCAATGGTAATCACGAGATGGACGGCGAAAAGGCTATGTGGTTTTCTAGAGCTCGTGGATTAGTAGCGCCGACATACGGCCTGGAACAGTCTAACTTTGACCGCGAGAAGAATCAGCAGTTGGTATTGATGGCTCTTAAGAGTAAGGCAACCTCTACTGGTACTTTAACAAACTTTGGTAAAGTGACTTCACTAATGGATGCTATGGGTAAGAATTTGCGTACCAATATAGATACGAAAGAGATTCGAACTATTATGAACCTGGCGTCAGAAATCAAAGAATCCGATATTCATCGGTTGAGCTTTGTGGAGTCAGATAATACATTGATGACAACTGGTACAGCAGGTGGTGCAAGTATAGTTCAACCAGCCGCAGGACTGTATGATTATAGCGATATTCGTGCTTATATAAAGTCAGAAATTTACTCCACGCCGCTATCCAAGGAAAAGGCGACGGTTGCTGTCTTGAACGGTAGCGGCATAAGTGGCGCTGCGCAGAAAGAGGCGGATAGGCTGTCGGAGTTAGGTCTAAAAGTAGTTCATGTCGGCAACGCCCCGGGTAACGAGAAGTTGACAAAAACTCGCGTCTATCAATTGCCAGCCGGTAAAGAAAAATCTGCTACAAAATCGAAGTTTGAAGAAATGTACGGTTCAGTTTCGTCTGACTCTCCGAAATATAACCTAAGCGTTGATGCCCAGTTTATCGTTGTGGTGGGATCTGGATCATAGTTTGGTATAATAGAAGGGGTTATGGAGTTACTAAAAACAGTTAAACGCAGGACATTTTGGAGTGAGTTGGTCTACTATGTCTTAAATATTGGCTTAGCGGCGGTACTATTTGCTATTGCCCAAACTATTCAGTCGCCATATCCAGCATTAGCGCTTGTTGTGCTGAGTAAATGGCGCATAATCGCCGTACGGCCACGTTTTTGGTGGGCAAACATGCAGGCTAATTTGGTTGATTTAACTGTTGGTGTCGGCGTGGTCGGCTTGATGTATCTGTCTACGTCAAGTTTATATTTCCGAGCTTTCTTAGCGGTATTCTACGCTATTTGGCTGATTGTAATTAAGCCAATGTCGAAGCGTTGGCAAGTGGCTTTGCAGTCGGCTATCGCTATTTTTATTGGAGTTACCGCACTAATGGCCGTGTCTTATGATTGGCCAGTTTCTGTGGTCGTTTTCCTAATGTTCTTAATCGGCTATAGTGCGACGCGTCATTTCCTACACAGCTACGACGAGAGACAAACTGTACTATTGTCTGCAATTTGGGGGGTCGTCTTTGCTGAATTAGGCTGGTTGGCTTATCATTGGACGTTTGTCTACGGTGGTTTGTTATTCGGTGGCGTTCCGCAAATTACCATAATTTTGCTGTTACTATCATTCGTTACCAGCAAGGCTTATCAGTCGTATAAAAAGCATAAAATTGTTCGTTTTTCAGATATATCTGGGCCGGTAATTCTTACAATTGCTATTACATTCGTGATGTTTGCGTTTCTCAATTCGGTGACTATTTAATTGATAGGGAGGTGAAAATATATGCAAAATTCTGGCAAGCAGAAGAGATTAGTCTTATGGTTGGTTGGCGGTATGGTGGGCGCTGCCACACTGGTTAGCATAATATTCTTAACGAGTTGGATAACGCTTCAGCTGGCTAATCGTCCATCTCAAGACGTAAAGCATGACGGTAATTCAATAACAGTAAGCGATGGCGACGTCTCAAAAGTTGTTGATAAAGTTTCACCTAGTGTCGTTTCTATAGTTGTCTCTAGTGAGGATTCCGAGAAGATGGGCGCCGGGACTGGCGTTATTATTAGTGCTGATGGTTATGTTTTGACAAATAAGCATGTTGTTAAAAATTCTCAAAAAATTAGAGTAGTTACACATAATGGAGACCAATTTACTGATGTTTCATTGGTCGGCGTCGATCCGCTTAATGACATTGCGTTTTTAAAAATTAAAGATGCTAAGAAGCTGCCAGTGGCAGAGCTTGGTAATTCTGGCACGGTAAAAGTTGGGCAAAAAGTTGTTGCTATCGGGAATTCTCTGGGGCAATATCAGAATACTGTGTCTAGCGGTATAATTTCCGGTAAAGGACGACCAGTTGTAGCAAGTTCTGACTCTAGGGGTTCTAAAATAGAAAGCTTGACTGACCTATTGCAGACTGATGCGCCGATTAATCTTGGCAATTCTGGTGGGCCGCTTATTAATATGGCAGGACAGGTAATTGGTATCAACACGGCTATCGCCTCTGATGCACAAAGCATCGGTTTTGCTATTCCAATTAATGCCGTAAAAGGTATGGTGAGAGGCGTTATAAGCGGCAAGGGTGTCCAGAAGGCTTATCTGGGTGTCCGTTACGCATCTATTACGCCAGACATTCAGTCAGAATATAAGCTGCCGGTAAAGTCTGGCGCTTACATCAATGGAGGGTCGGAGTCCACTATAGAAAAAGATGGTCCAGCCGATAAAGCTGGTATAAAAAGTGGTGACATCATCACTAAGATTAATGATAAAAATGTTGGCGAGGACGGTAGTTTATCGACTTTAGTGTCTGAATTTTTACCGGGAGAGACAGTTAAAGTTACGGTCTTGCGCGGCAATAAAGAGCTGGTTTTAGATTTGGTTTTGGGTGCGTATGAGCCGCAGAACTAGAATATAGTTAAGTCTTTTTTCTTCTTTGAACCCGTTTTTTATAGCAGTATCGATAATTCTATTGTGTTGGCAGGGGTCGGCCTCAATGAATAGTAGTCCACCTGAAGTGAGACACCTTGGTGCCTGTGAGATTAATTCTAAGATCAGTTTAAGTCCTTCATCCTCAGCGAAGAGGGCAATCTCTGGCTCATATTTGAGCTCCGGTGAAACGTCCCAATCCTTATCAACATAAGGTAGATTAGCAAAAATATAGTCAACTGGCCTAATTTGCCCATTAAGTAAAGACTGCTGCTGAATTGTGACGTCTGCTTTCAGTGTGTCGGCGTTTTTTTCGGCAATTTTCAGGGCTGGTTTGCTAATGTCGGACAAAATAACAGACAGGTTATTTCTCTCTAGTTTGGCGGTTATTCCCAGACAGCCAGAGCCAGTACCTACGTCAATGAGGGTTTTTTCAGTAATCTCACTAGCGGTCAATTCTAAGAATAAAGAAATCAAATCTTCGGACTCTGGGCGGGGAATTAGAACTGATGGCGATACGGTAAATCTGCGGCCATAAAATTCTTTATAGCCCAGAATATAAGCGATCGGCACGCGGTCTAACCTTAAATCTAATCTGGCATTGGCGATGTCAAGTCGCCTGGGATCGATTTCTTCGTCCAGATGAGCATGCAGGTAAGTGCGGTTTTTCCGCAAAGTGTTGGCTAATATTAATTCAGCGTCTAATCTGGCGGACGAAATTCCAATATTTTTCAGGGATTTGGTCGCTGTTTTTAACCAGTCAGAGATAATCATATAGTTAATTATAACATATATCTATGGAATGTAAAAAGTGAAAGTACTTGCAAAATTACAGCAAGATTGTAGAAGATATTGACAAATAAAGCCAAAGATAGTATTATATTGTTTATATTATTAAGCAAAAGAAATGGACGATATTAAATAGTATGGTAGAAAGAAAGTATGAACTTCCCACCACCAGTAATGTGATTATGGGAATAGGCCTTGGTCTGGGGAGTGATGGAGGTGGAATAAGGCCTATGGATACAATAACCGAAGGGACAGCAACAGAGAGCGATACTGAAAGGTTGTTGAGCCGGTGGGAAGAGGCGCGTAGAAATATGACTCCTGAAGAACAGAGAACTGCTAATGAAGCTGCTATCCGGGCTCTATATGAAAAGTATATGAAGCGTGCAGGTAATGAATCTTTGAGTCCGGAGCATCGAGAAAAATGGGATAAGGCTGCACGTGATCTAGAAGATAAATATACAGATTTATTTAATGATTAGCGTTCTTCGCTTTTAATTCACGCTCATATCTCTGTAGATTCTCAATCAAATCGTCGATATCCCCGTTCATTGCAGCGGGGATATTGCTGCGGCTGTAGTGAATGCGGTGGTCGGTAATGCGATCTTGTGGGAAGTTGTAGGTGCGAATCTTCTCTGAGCGGTCGCCAGTTCCAACCAGAGAGCGACGCTCGGCGGTTAATTTTGCGTTTTCCTCGTCAATTTTCATCTGTAATAGTCGTGAACGTAGCACGCTTAGCGCCTTTTCTTTATTTTTAATCTGAGATTTCTCGTCTTGGTTGGTAACGACAATACCGGTCGGCAGGTGAGTAATGCGCACTGCTGAGTCTGTAGTGTTGACGCTTTGTCCACCGTGTCCGCCTGAGCGGAATACGTCAATTCGGAGATCGTTCGCATTTATCTCGACATCGGCCTCTTCAGCTTCTGGCAGCACTGCAACCGTGGCGGTTGAGGTGTGAACTCGTCCTTGACTTTCGGTAACTGGCACGCGCTGGACCCGGTGTACGCCGCCCTCAAATTTTAATTGAGCGTATGGTGAGTCTCCCTTAATACTAAAGATTACTTCTTTATAGCCGCCAGAATCGTTGGGTGATTGGTCGATCAGCTCAGTTCGGTAATTGTGCGCCTCACACCAGCGCAGGTACATACGGTATAATTCCGCCGCGAACAATGACGCCTCGTCGCCACCAGCCCCAGCACGGATTTCCATGATGATGTTCTTTTCGTCATTAGGGTCTTTGGGAGTGAGCAGGATAAATAACTCTTCTTCAAGTTCTGCCAGCCTCGCTTCGGTTTCGGTAATTTCTATCTTCGCCAGCTCCGCCAATTCATCACCGCCAGTGGCGAGCTCTTTGGATTCCGCCAGGTTGTTGGTCAATTGTTGACGCTCGGTTGCTTTTGCAATCAAGGTTTCCAGCTCTGAAAATCGCTTATTTTTTGCTGTAAAATCTGGCGCATTATAAGCGTCTGGTCGTGCTAAAAAATCGCCCAGCTCGGATCGCTCAGCGTTTAATGCTTCTATATCTAGTGCGATTTTAGTCATATTGTAAAATTATAGCATAGATCCGGGGGAGCAGTGGTAATAATTGACAAAGTAATAAAAAAGGTGTATAATAGAAAGATAGTGAATAGATTAAGCTCTTCGTATGAAAAACCGCTCAACCCAGTTGATGTGGATCTTGATCGTTTGGGGTTGGTTGGTACTACAGAATCGCCTGAGTTGCAGCAATATGCCGAGGGACTTCCTGATACTATTGCAGCTAACGATCCAAGAGTTGATGTAATTGTGAATAGCTTGTTTAATGCTAATGCTAGTCCAGTGAAAAAACCTGTATCGTTAGATAAGTTAAATCAAGCGGTGCAAGACAGGTCGACTAGACGAGTGCGGATATCCATATACGAGGGTGAATGGCCTGACATGAGAGCCATACCTAATTGCGATATTCCGTTGCCAGTTGATTTGTTTGTGGCAGCACCAATGATTCAAGATTGGTGTGAGGGTCGTGGTTTGGAGCTCAAAGACAGGAAGAAGAGTAGTGAAGTTATTCGGCAGTATGCAGCGATGGATCCTAGGAGTCAACCAGCTATACGTGACGTAGAAATTATTGTTGGTCGCGATGGGGAGGTTTTTCTAGCTTTGCAGGGTGATGGAGCGCATCGCTTATGCGCTGCAAAGATGCGCGGAGATCGTGGTGTAATGTGCCGCGGTGTAGCGATTGTCACGTTGGACTAGCCGTGGTTTAATGAGAGTATGAAGTTTTCCACCTGGCGGGAGTTTGTTGAGGATCAGGCTGAGCAGCCGTATTTTCGGGCGTTGATGAATCGGGTTGATGCGGAGCGGGAAAAATATGACGTGTATCCAGCGAGGAAAGATATGTTTTCATGTTTCGCGGCTTGTCCGCTGGACAGAGTAAAAGTAGTAATCATTGGGCAAGACCCGTATCACGGGCCAGGGCAGGCACATGGCATGAGTTTTTCGGTTAAGCCAGGAGTGAAATTGCCACCAAGTTTGCAAAATATATTCAAAGAGCTTGTGGATGATATCGGCGGTGATATGCCGACTAGTGGTTTTTTGGAACCGTGGGGTAAGCAGGGCGTGCTGATGATGAACACTAGTTGGAGCGTTCGTCGTGGCCAGGCGGGCAGTCATGCCGGATATGGTTGGATGGAATTTTCCGAAAATTTACTAAAAATGCTTAATAATTATGATCAGCCGCTGGTGTTTATACTTTGGGGCGCGCACGCTCAAAAAGTTGGACAGGCGATTACTAACCCGAAGCATTTGAAAATATCTAGTGCCCACCCGTCGCCGTTTTCGGCACATCGAGGGTTCTTTGGTAGTCGGCCATTTTCGCGCGCTAATGAGTTTCTGGTGCGACAGGGCCGCGAGGTAATTGACTGGCGGCTGCCTTGATTCGCAAAAGATGGCCTTATATGATACGAGTTTATTGATTAATAAAACACCACCCAACTATTGGGTGGTGTTTAAGGCGCTACACCTTACTATTTGCTAGATTTCTTAGCCTTTTTATCTGATTTTGGAGAATCAGCTTTTGTGGCTTTATTGGCGTTAGCTTTCTTGGCTTTATTTGCCAATGCGGCACGGCGAGCTTCAGCTGCTGCCTGACGCGCCTTAAAGCGATCAACACGACCTTCGGTGTCGATAATCTTTTCCTCACCAGTGAAGAATGGGTGAGAAGCTGATGAAATATGAACTTTGACTAATGGGTATTCGTTGCCGTCTTCCCATTTAATAGTCTCTGTTGTTGGCGCTGTTGACTGAGTCAAGAACGCGAAGCCCGCTTGATCGTCGCTAAATACGACAGGGCGATAGTTCTGTGGGTGAATACTGCTTTTCATAACCTTGGTATTTTAGCAAAAAACCGCATGTATTGCAATATTTACCGAAAGGGCACGCGGACGTATTGACGCATCAGTAAAAAGTAGCGCATAATTACAAATGAGATATCCTAATTTAGGAGGAGTATGCGTTATGGAAAAAGGTTCTGCTATATATCGTGAGAGTATGGGTGCCGGCTCGAAATATTTAGTGGAAGAGGCTTTTCGTCGCTCTAAGGAATTGGCGGTGGCGGGAGAGGTAGGGCAGGCATTAGAAAATCCCGATAAAACCGAATCTTTTGTGCTATATAATTCGGGAGAGCCAGGGCGTATGATAGCGCTAGTTGGCGGTGAGTTTGGGGTTAGAGTCGACCGGACACCAGGTAAGCCTAAAGAGGTAACTGCAAAATTATTTAGGCCGCATGAGGCGGTTCAGGAGAGACTGGAGGTATCAATTGAGGAATCTAAGACTCATAAGACAGCTCAAAGTTTAGACGAAGAAGTCTTACTGGATTTCCACACTTCGGTCGTAGCCTTTGATGCGCGTCGTATATGCGTAGAATATGGAACACCTTCGGAAGAAAAAGTTTCATTGCTATTCTTTAAACTATCAGTAAACGTATCTGGCGAGCCAACTCCGCCTATGACCGTGGAAGATTTGAACCGCAAGACTAGTACTTATGGCGCCGTCGTTTCGGATAGTGGAATTGAGTATTTTGAGTTTACTGAAGATTGTGATGTTAAAAAGGTATCTTCTATAAATTCGCCTCTAGATACTAGCTTAGAAAGAATAGAGCTTAGCGAGGAATTGGAAAAATTCGTTCAATCTCGTCAAGGGGTGGTTGCCTCTGATGGGGATTAGTGGTATAATCATCAGGTAACTAATTTTAACGACACAATCCGTTTCACACTCCATAATCGTGAGCGGATGAGGCAAAAGGAGAAAGAGATGTCTGTAAAGGTAGACATTAAGGCTTTGCTGGAGTCAGGTGTTCACTTTGGACACAAAACCAGCCGTTGGCACCCAAAGATGGCGCCATATATTCACAGTAAGCGTCAGGACAGTCACATCATTGACTTGGTCAAGACGGTTGAAGCGTTGGATAAGGCACTGCCAGAACTAACAAAAATCGCAGCGTCAGGCCGCAAAGTATTGTTTGTTGGTACGAAAAAGCAAGCCAAAGACGTGGTACGTCAGGCTGCTGAAAAGATCAACCAGCCATATGTAGTTGAACGCTGGATTGGCGGTATGTTGACCAACGGCGCGACGATTACTCAGCAGATCAAAAAGCTGAAGAATTTGGAAAAGCGCATGGCGTCAGGTGATTTGGAAAAGCGCTACAACAAATTGGAAGTACAGCGTTTCCAAGAGGAAATCGATAGCTTGAACGTTAAATATGGCGGTATCAAAGATTTGATGGGTAAGCCAGGCGCAGTGGTCGTGGTTGATGCTTTGACTGATGCAAATGCAGTGCGTGAAGCTCAGACATTGGGTGTGCCGGTATTTGCTATTGTTGATACCAATGTCAATCCAACTGGCATCGACTACGTTATCCCTGGTAATGATGACGCTATTAAGGGCATCCAATTGCTACTAGACTACTTCACTGAAGCTGTTGCCGAAGGTGCGGGTAGTGTGAAACCTGAAGAAAAACCAGTGAAAAAAGAGGAGAAATAGGATGGGCGTTTCTGTTGATGACATTAAAAAACTGCGTGAATTGACTGGCGTAGGTTTGACCGACGCAAAGAAGGCGTTGGTTGAAGCTGATGGCGACTTTGACAAGGCACTGGAAGAGATGCGCAAAAAAGGCTTGACTAAGGCTGAGAAAAAAGGCGACCGTGAAGCGCGTGAAGGCTTGATCGAAAGCTATGTCCACTCTGGTCGAATTGGCGTGATCGTCGAGGTTAACTGTGAGACTGACTTTGTGGCTCGCTTGGACGACTTTAAGACGTTGGCGCACGAAATTGCTATGCAGATTGCCGCGATGAGCCCAAAGTATGCTTCTACAGAGGATATTCCAGCTGAGGAAATGGAGCGGGTAAAGGCGGAATTGATGGCCAGCGAGGCACTAGCAAGCAAGCCTGAAGAGATGCGCGAGAAGATTGTGGCTGGTCAGCTGAACAAGCACTTTGCTGAGCAAGTGTTGATGAGCCAAGCGTACATCTTGGACGACTCCAAGACCGTTGAACAGCACGTTAAAGAAGCAATTGCTAAATTAGGTGAGAACATCGTAGTTCGCCAATTTAAGCGAATTGAGCTGGGCGTCAGCGAATAAATTTTCACATACAGAAATAAATCGGCTGTAGCAATGCGGCCGATTTTTTATTTTGTCAATATTTATCATAAGCATATTGACAATATTACAAATATGTGCTAGTATGAGTACATATCAAAAGTGATAATCAAAGCAAAAAAAGGAAAGATATGAGCGAAACGTTAGGCAAAAATACAGCCGCTTCTCCAGAAATTACGTACGATGACGTAATAGCTGCTGGAGAGGCTCTTGAGAGTAAAGCAAAAGCGGCTGCGGAGAAAGTAAATCCAGACGGTAAAACCCCGGTGAAGGTTAATTACGAGCGCGAAGCTATAGGGACGACGACACAATATCCGGCTATGGAGTCACAGAAGAAAACGCGTGATGAGCGAATTGCTGATGGTAAAGAAAAGGTGGATGCGTTAAAGACTAAGGTGAAGGAAGGTTTTTCTAAGACATGGAAAAAATTGTCCGAGAGCTTTTATATCGGAGTGAGTCGTGGCTCTGAATTACCTGGGCAGGTTGCAGAAAGGGCTGGTCAAGCTAAGGAAAAAATCAGCGACACCTATACTGCAGCAAAAGCCAAGGCTGCAGAATTATTTGCGGGTGGTCGTGAAGTTATTTCTCAAAAAGCGGCAGAAGCTCGTACACGCAAGAGGGTGAGGCAGTGGCAGCGTGAAATGCGTGCAGGAGATCGAGACGTATCTCGAAGTGAGCGTGAGGCCGAAAGACAACAATACCGCCAAGCCCGAGAGCAGTATAAGGCAGATAATAAGGCTGACAAGTCGACAATTGATAGCAATAAAGAGACTGTAAAAAATTCTAAGCAAGAGCAAAAAGAAGCGGCTGCCAAGTTGGAGAAAGCAGAGAAGGAGCGACGAGAAGCGGAAGAAAGGGCTAAGAAGGCGGCCGCTAAGGCTGATAAGGCCAAGCAAGCTTCAGATGCTGATCCGTCCAATGACAAACTACGCCTAAAAGCTGCTGAAATGGCTCATTTAAGTGCGGCAGCTAATGCGGCTCTGGAGAATGCTAAGATTGACGTAAATAATCTCAAGAGCACAATTGATTCTACTGAGGAAAAAATTCACAATACTGAAGTAGCAATAAATGAAATCAAGGAGAAAATAAGAGATCGTGCTGCAGCTGCTAAGGAGCGTAAGGATAAACGAAGAGAGGCTCGTAGGGAGTATCTTGGCGATAAGTGGGAATCTGCTAAAGAGAAAATTGCGCGAGTTGCTGGCAAAGGTGCCGACTGGATGAAGCAGCTCGGTAAGAGTATTTCATCAGGAGCTGGTAGGCTCGCCAGAAGGGTGGCAGACAGGCTTGATCCAGTAGAGTTAGATAGTAACAAATAAGCATAATTGATAATAAAAAATAAAAAGGATATCATAAAATCATGAATAACGACCAAACCCAATTAAACATTCGAGCAACAATAGTCACCAAGGCGCAGCTGAATTCAATCGGCATTAGTCTGCCAGACGATCAGATGCAGGCGCTGATCCAGCACGTAGAGGAGACAATTAACGAGCGGATCAGTGAGGAGGTTGTTGAATCTTTGACTGATGAACAGTTGGTGGAGTTGGTAAAAATGCAGGACAGTAATGCGCCGGCTGAGGAAATTGACGCATGGATTCGTGAGCGTGTTCCAGAATATGATGAAATTATCGAAGATAACGTAACGATTGTTCTTGGGGAGCTGGTAGAAAATTCTGATGCGATTCAAGCATAAATAAGCCTAGGAAAAATAAATCCGCCTTCACGCGAGAGGGCGGATTTTTATTGCGTGGAAATAATTAAGCAGCCGTCTTTTTGGTGTCGTGCGTCTGTTGTGGTGACGATGAATTGATGATGCTGAATGGTTTCCTGGAGGAGTTTTTCGCGTGTGGCGTCTAGCTCCGAGAAAACGTCGTCTAGTAGAATTAATGGTCGCGATTGGCTGATTTCTGTTTGGAGCTCCAATTCTAGTAGCTTAAAGGCTAGCATAATAGTGCGCATTTCGCCACGTGAGGCAACCTTAACGGCGGGCTGGTCATGGAGAAAAATTGTGAAATCTTCACGGTGTGGGCCGACAGAAGTGAAGCCTGTGGCAATTTCATATTCGCGAGCTTTCTCTAGGCGGTCAAGTAAAGATTGGTCGTAGTTTTCTAGGGGTGCAGTGGCGCTATACTCTATTGATAATTGTGTATTTTTCCCCGCTAAAGATTCGTATAAATTTTTTATGCGAGGCTCGTTAGCTTGGAGAAATTTAGCTCTTTTTTGGGCGATGTTGGTTGCGTATTGAACAAATTTTATATCCCACGCAAACAGGTTATCGCGCCAGATTTGTGAATCTTCTTGATGGGATTTTAGGAGCTCGTTGCGCTGTAATAGTGTACGATTAAAAGCCTTCAAGTCAGTGTCATATTTGGAGTCAAGCCGAGCAATTAGCCCGTCTAGAAAATCGCGCCTGCGGGAAGGAGAGGAGGAGATTAAACGTAGTTCACTTGGTTCAAACAAGACTACAGGCAAACGATTTTTTCTGGTCAAGGCTTTTGATTTATTATCGTTAATTATGAATTCTTTGCTAATTTTTCCTGACGCTGCGTTTAACTTTATTCGCCTTGCGCCAAAGTCTCCCTCTAGGTGAATAATTGTTTGAGGGGCGTTAAATGTCATGCAATCACTAAGACTGCCACGAAAACTGCTACCGCGTAAGGCTACGTAAACCGCTTCAAGTAGATTTGTTTTGCCGGTGCCGTTTGGTCCAACAATAACTGTACCAGAATCACTAAAAGTTGCTTCATGTAGGCTGTAAGATCGGAAATTATATAGCTTAATCTTAGAAATCACTCTGTTATTATATCACGGGCTAATAGGTAAAATTAGCAGACAAGGCGCCTGAAGTTTGGTATAATAGCGGTAGATAAATTGGAGGAATATATGTTTGACACAAACCCTTATGAAGAGAAAATGAATGCCGCATTTGGCTTTTTCCAAGATGAATTGAAGAAAGTTCGAACGGGCCGAGCGCATGCTGGAATGTTGGACGGTGTTATGGTTGAGGCTTATGGTGCAAAAATGCCGCTTAATCAAGTGGCTAATATTACTGCGCCAGAAGCCCAGATGCTACTGGTGACACCATTTGATCCAGGAAATATTACTGCAATTACTTCTGCAATTCGCGACAACCAGAGCTTAGGATTTAATCCGTCTGACGATGGGCGAGTGGTGCGCGTGCCAGTCCCAGCTTTAACTGAAGAGCGCCGTCGTCAGTTAGTAAAACAGGTGAGCGAGAAAGTTGAGGAGGCTCGAATTGCGATGCGAAATATTCGTCAGGACGCTCTAAAAGAAGCAAAGCGGATGAAGGATACAAAAGAGCTAAGCGAAGATGACTTGAAGTTGGTCGAGAAGGAAGTTGATAGCTTAATGAGTAAAATGCAGGCGCAAATTGATGAGGCGTTTAAGGCGAAGGAAAAGGACGTCTTGACTGTTTAATGAGCGAAACTTTTGCTGATAGAGTAAAAGAGTTGGGGCTGCCTCTTGAGCAGATTATTGTTATTGGCAGTGGTATTTTAGACCAATTAGGAATTCGTCGGGCTGAAGATGTTGATATTGCAGCGAGCTCTGAGTTGATAAAAAAACTTTCTAAAGATTATGGAGATTGGACCAGAAAGCTTGATGGTAATCAGCGTCCGTATTTTGTAAAGACTGATGGTTCGGCTGAGCTGTGGGACGGTTGGGAGTTTGACGGTCAGGTTGTTGGCTATGACGATTTATTGAGCCATTCAGTGGTGTATGATGACGTTAGGTTCATTAATTTGGAATTTTTACGACGATGGAAAAATTGGCGCGGGCGAGAGAAAGATATTCGAGATGTTGAATTAATTGATGAGTGGAGGGCGAAAAATGAATAGAAAATCAGAGCTGCCGCAACATATTGGTTTTATCGTGGATGGAAATCGGCGATGGGCCAAACAACATGGTTTGCCGGCGTACGAAGGTCACTTGGCGGGATATAATGCACTGAAAGATGTGGCCTTAGAAACGCTTCAGAGTGGCGTAAAATATGTCAGTGCTTATGTTTTTAGTACGGAAAATTGGAAACGGTCAGAGGACGAAGTTGGCCATTTGATGAAATTACTGTTAAAGATGCTAAAGGCTGATTTACCGGCATTTATTGAGAACAATATACGCTTGAGGGTGATTGGATCTAGGGATGAGTTGTCGGATGCACTAGTTGAAGCAATTGACGATGCTGAAGCAAAGACAGCTAATTTAGATAGTGGCGAATTGGTCTTATGTCTAAATTATGGTGGACATTTGGAGATCGCTGATGCGGTTAAAAAAATTGTTCAATCTAGGGTTCTTGCCGAGGATGTTACACCGGAGTTAGTAGCGCAGAATATATATGCGCCAGATGTGCCGCCCTGTGATTTGATTGTTAGGACTTCTAGTGAGCAGCGTCTCAGTAATTTTATGTTGTGGCGTTCGGCCTATAGCGAGCTGATGTTTGTGGAGAAAAATTGGCCAGACATGACTACTGACGATGTGGCGGTGATTTTAGAGGAGTATGCTAATCGGAATAGGCGGTTTGGTAAATGATTGTTTGGGGGATTCTTTTAGGCCTATTTGTGCTTATATCGCTGGTGGTCTTGCACGAGTTGGGCCACGCGCTGGTGGCTAAGCGAAACGGCGTTAAGGTTGAGGAATTCGGGATTGGATTTCCGCCAGCCGCAAAGAAATGGAAAGTCAAGAGGAGCTTTTTAGGTGAAAACGTGACTTTTAGCCTAAACTGGTTGCCGCTTGGTGGGTTTGTTCGTCTAAAAGGCGAGTATGATTCAGCGAAGGGCAAAGGTACGTATGGTGGTTCGACATTTTGGGTAAAAACCAAGATTTTGCTAGCCGGCGTTATGATGAACTGGCTGACGGCAATTATTTTGTTTACAGTTCTGGCGGTAATTGGACTGCCAAAGGTGCTGTCGAATCAGGTCCAGCTGCCATTTGACACTGAGGTACGTCGTTCGCCAGTATCGGTGGTAAAAATTACTCCCGACTCGCCAGCTGATAGAGCGGGGATTAAAGTGGGCGATCAATTGATTGACATAAATAACCAACCACTTACTGAGGCGGAAAAATTGCCAATTATAACTAAGCAGAACGCTGGCAAAAAAGTGCCGATTAAGTATAGTCGTGATGGCAAAGAGTCGTTAATTGATGTGCAGCTAAACTCTGAACAGGCTGCCAAAGCCGGTGGGTATTTGGGAGTTGCTCCTAGTCAGTCGGAAAAAATATACAGCACTTGGTCGGCGCCTATTATGGGAATAGCGACGACCGGGCAGTTGTCGTATGAGACGATAAAAGGTGTTGGCGTACTGCTGGCAAAAACCACTCATGGTTTATTCGGGCAGATTTTTGGCTCCGAACAGTCAAAGCAGTCAGCCCGTGCTGATTTGTCGTCTGTTGGCGAAAACGTCGCCGGACCAATTGGTATATTGGGCGTACTGTTTCCGTCGGTGGTTAATTCTGGAATAGCCCAAGTCATTTTTGTGGCGGCGTTGATTTCGCTGACGCTGGCGGTGATGAACATATTGCCGATTCCAGCACTTGATGGTGGGCGCTGGTTTACGATGGCGATATTCCGTATTTTTAAGAAAGAGCTGACGAAAGAGCGTGAAGAAAATATTCAAGCTACCGGCATGTTGATTTTATTAATATTAACAATTTTGGTGACTGTGAGCGATGTCGGGAAACTTCTATAAGAAATTAAAAGGCCGAAAGTGGTGGCTATTGGTGGCACTGCCAATTTGGGTTTACGGGGCGTTCTTAATAGTGGAAATAATTATTTCACTTCTGATTAGTCAGCTAGTCGGGCTTGGTGTACCTCTAAAATCGATAAACCCAGTTATTTTTAATACTGCGATTTCAGTTTTTGTTTATGGCATATCCTTGGCTGTAGTTGTTGGTGTACCAATATACATTAAAAAACGGCGAACGTCTCTTCAGGATTTAGGTGTAAATGACTGGCCAACGTTTCTGGAAATATTTATTTCACCCTTGGCTTTTGTGGCTTATTTTCTCTTGACGATAGTCACGATGAGTATCGCTAGTGGTGTCTTCTCGGTTGATGTGCAACAGCGACAAGCAATACCCTTTAGTCAAAGTATGCTTGCGTCACACTGGCAGCTCTTAATGGCATTTACGGTAATGGTATTATTGGGTCCGATTGTTGAGGAATTGTTATATCGTGGATATCTTTATGGTAAACTACGCAACTCATTTTCAATTTGGCTGTCAGTTCTTATAACGAGTATAACATTTGGCTTGGCGCATCTTTGGGTCGGTCCGGGCGCGCCTTTGCAGTGGGCAGTGGCAGTTGATACATTTACTTTAAGTTTGGTCATGTGTGCCGCCAGGGAGTATACTGGGGCAGTTTGGGTGCCGATGATGATGCATATGATGAAAAACGGTATAGCTTTTTATTTTCTGTTTATCAATACAAACGCCGTCGACCAAATAGGTGCTTTATTTCCATTTATATAAAGGAGGAAAAATATGCGAATGACACAACTTTTTACCAGAACTTTGAAGCAGGCTCCAGCAGGTGAGGTGGCTCGTAACGCTCAGCTGCTAATCCGTGCTGGCTATGTGCATAAGACGATGGCAGGCGTCTATTCTTTCTTGCCGCTTGGTCTGCGGGTGCTTGAGAATATTAAGCAGATTGTTCGTGAGGAAATGGATAAGGTTGATAGTCAAGAGCTAACAATGAGCACTTTGCAACGTAAAGAGTTATGGCAGGAAACCGGTCGTTGGAGCGATGAAGTTGTTGACGTCTGGTTCAAGTCTAAATTGCAAGACGGCACTGATGTTGGTTTTGGCTGGACGCACGAAGAGCCTATTGTTGATTTATTGCGTAATTATCTAAAGAGTTACAAAGATTTGCCAATTAGCGTTTACCAGTTCCAAAACAAATTGCGTAACGAGCTGCGCGCCAAGAGTGGAATTATGCGTGGTCGTGAATTTGTCATGAAAGATATGTATTCAGTGCATGCTAGTAAAGAAGACTTAGATAATTACTATAATACCGTCATTGAGGCGTATAAGCGCTGTTACGATCGTTTTGGTATAGGTGATGAGACATATGTGACTTTTGCTTCTGGCGGTGCCTTTACCAAATTTAGTCACGAGTTCCAGACGATTTGCGATGCTGGTGAGGACTATATTTATTTACATCGTGCTAAAAATATTGCGGTGAATGAAGAAGTCTTGGATGAGGCAGTTGCGGAGCTTGGCGTTGACCGTAGTGAGTTGGAAAAAGTGAAGACGGCTGAGGTTGGCAATATCTTTAATTTTGGTACACAGAAATCAGAGGAGATGAAGCTGGTGTTCACTGATGCTGATGGCAAAGAGCAGTACGCATATATGGGTAGCTATGGCATCGGCATTACTCGGGTGATGGGGGTGATTGTTGAGAAATTTGCTGATGATAAAGGACTGATCTGGCCGGAAAATATTGCACCGTTTAAGGTTTATATTGTCGCAATCGGTGAAAAGGGCAAAGAGCTAGCGGGTAAGCTTTATGGCGAATTGGCTGATAGCGGTGTGGATACACTTCTTGATGATCGCGATGAGCGGCCGGGCGTGAAATTTGCTGATGCAGAATTGATGGGCCTACCGTGGCGGATTACGATTGGCGATCGGGCGATTGATGGCGATGGATTATTTGAAGTAACTGAGCGAGCAACCGGCGAGATGAAAAAGATGAACTATCAGCAGCTACTTGAGTTTTGTTTAAGTCGTTAAGCTCGGCTATATTGACATAATAAATGGCGGTTGTTATACTCAGATAGACTTCATTAAGACTAGATAGAACACTATATTTAGTGTAGTTTATAAGACTAATACCGCTATATGTAATAGAGGAGGAGATTTTTATGAAAAAAACTTACCAGATTACCGAAACTGGAAAAGCTGACTTGGAAGTCGAGCTAGCGGAGCTAAAAGGTCGCCGTGGTGAAATTGCTGAAAAAATTGCGGTAGCGCGAGATTTTGGCGATTTAAGTGAGAATGCAGAATATGACGCTGCGCGTGAAGAGCAGGGCTTGGTGGAGACACGGATTTTAGAAATTGAGGATATTTTGCAGAATGCTGAAATCATTAAATCAAGCGGCACTTCAAGTGTTGGTCTGGGTAGTACAGTTGAATTGCAGTGTCCAGAAAGAACTGTGTCCTATACAGTGGTTGGTCCGGTTGAGGCTGATCCACTGGCGGGAAGAATTTCTGATCAATCACCAATTGGTAAAGAGCTAATTGGTAAGAAAATTGGTGATGAAGTGACGATTAAAACGCCGAAAGCGGAAATCACTTACGTTGTTAAGTCCATCTCTTAAGCCCTCTAAAATAATTTACAGATAATGTGCTATAATTATCTCTGTTATGGCCACACTTCAAGATTATCGAAACGAACGATTACGAAAATTAGAGACATTACGCCAATTGGGCGTTGATCCGTATCCAGCAAAGTCTGGTCGGACGCATGGCTGCGGCGAGGTTTTGGCACGGTATGACGAATTGGCGGGTCAAGAAGTGGTAGTCGCAGGGCGTATCGTGTCGATTCGCAGTTTTGGTAAGCTAGCTTTCATTAAACTGCGCGACCAGTCTGGTGAAGTGCAGTTATATTTGCAGCGCGACGATGTGGCGGAGCTGGACGCTAGCTGCGGCGTGTTGGGTATTAAGCAGCTGAAGCTTCTGGATACGGGTGATTTTATCGAGGCGCGCGGAGTGATGACGACAACGCAGACTGGCGAAAAGTCGGTTGGCGTGCGTGAACTACGGTTGTTAACTAAGTCACTGCGGCCGATGCCTGAAAAGCTCGAGAACAAAGAAGAGCGTTTTCGTCGCCGCTACGTTGATATGAACGTCAATCCTGAGGTGCGCGAGCGGTTTATTCGCCGCAGCAAGTTCTGGCAGGCGACGCGTGATTATCTGAACCAGCATGGGTTTACCGAAGTTAATGTGCCAGTTTTGGAACACACTACTGGCGGTGCTGACGCTAACCCATTTGTGACGCACATGGATGCGCTGGACGACCAGCAGTTTTACTTGCGCATTTCTCACGAGCTGCCGCTGAAGCGGTTGATTGGTGCTGGGTTTGAGAAGGTGTATGACCTCGGGCCGCGTTTTCGCAATGAGAATTATTCCGATGAGCATTTGCCAGAGCATATTGCTATGGAGTGGTACGCCGCGTATTGGGACTGGAAGCAGGGCATGCGCTTTATGGAGGCGATGTATAAAGATGTGCTTCAAAAGACGTTTGGTACGTTGCAATTTCAGCTGGGCAAATTTAATGTTGATATGAGCGGCGAGTGGGAAATTTGGGATTATGCTGAGGTGATTCAAAAGCATTATGGAATTGATGTGTATAATACAACGATTGAAGAGGTGGCTGCCAAGTTGAAAGAGCATGGTTTGGAAGTGGAAAAGACCGATTCCATCCCGCGCGGTATTGATAAATTGTGGAAGAATATTCGTAAAGATGTAGCGGGGCCGGTGTGGTTGGTGAATACGCCGAAGTTTATCAGTCCGCTGTCTAAGACTAACCCTGACAATCCGCAGACGGTGGAGCGTTTCCAGCCGGTGATTGCTGGGTCAGAGTTGGGCAATGGCTTTTCGGAGTTGAATGACCCGATTGATCAGTTGAATCGTTTTATTGAGCAGCAACAGATGCGCGATGCGGGCGATGACGAGGCGATGATGTTGGACATCGACTATGTGGAGATGTTGGAGTACGGTATGCCGCCAGCTTGCGGTTGGGGTTACTCTGAGCGGGTGTTTTGGATTTTTGAAGGCGTAACTGCCCGCGAGGGTGTGCCGTTCCCGCAACTACGTCATGAGATTGATGAAACGACGCGAGCGATATATCCGCAAGTGAAGCTGTAATTGTCGCCTGGACTGGGTTTGTTATAATTAGAGTATGAAGCGATTTATATTGGGGATACTAATCGCTGGATCTCTGTTGGTTGGATCTGGCCAGGCGGCGTTTGCGGCGCAGACGGACAATTTTACCATCACTAAATTTGATGCCGAGTATTCGCTGGGTCGCGACAGCGAAAATCGTTCGACCTTGGCGGCAACGTGGCGGATTACTGCTAATTTTCCACCAAATCAAAACCGCGGCATTGCGCCAATATTTGTGAAGAAGTATGATAATCATCCGACGAATTTTTCATTACAATCGGTGACTGATGGACAGGGAAAAACGCTGGAGTATAACTGGAATGGTGATGAACTAAGGATTGGTAAGAAAGATGTTTATGTTCAGGGTGAGAAAACCTACGTCATCAAGTTTACTCAGCGTGATGTAACTAAGCACTATGACAATACGGGGCGTGATGAGTTTTACTGGGATGTCATCGGCAATGAGTGGCGGATACCCATAGAGAATGTGCGAGTTTCAGTGAAGCTTGACGAGTCACTTCAGGCGGCGCGGCGCGGCGAAGCTTTCTGTTATGTTGGTAAGCAGGGATCGAGGCAGCGATGCAATGTCAGCGGTGATAAGAGCGAAATTGTTGCAAATGTGAATCGACTGGACCGTCGGGAGGGCATAACGATGGCGGTTGGCTTTAATAGTGGCACCTTTGCTGGGTATCAGGAGACGTTGATTGAAAAGTTTATAGAAATTTGGTCAATGGTGCAAGCGGTTGTGAGTAGTTTGACGGCCATTTTAATATTGTTATTAGTCTGGCGCTACCGACGGCTGTTTGGTAGATATAGCGAACTAAAGCCAATTCCGCCAGAGTATTTGCCGCCAAAACAGGCGAGTGTGATGATGTCAACATATATTTTGAAAAGGTATGATCTCTTTATAGTTAAGGGCTCGGCGAAGGTTGCTCAGTTGCTGGATTTAGCAGTACGTCACTACATTAAATTGTACGAAGTGAAAAAGGCGTCATTTCTGCGGTCGGCGCAGTATGAAATTGAAGTTGTCAAAGACTTGACAGAGCTGAGGTCGGAAGAGTCTGAAGTTATTCGGGATATGTTTGGCGAGTCGATGCCAAAACCAGGTCAGCGGCTAAATCTGAAAAAGCTACAGAATAATTTGTCGTATGCGGCGCGAACAGGTGATGATGATAATAATTTGAAGAGTTTGGCTCGCGGTAAGTATGCTTTGTGTGAGCAAAAACCAGAAAATAAGCGAATTGTACAGAAGTGGGCTTTATGGTTTTTTGTTATCGGTGCATTATTGCTGTCGCCGGTATTATTAATAATGGCGGGAATAGTATTTGCCTTGTCATTTGGTTGGTCGCTGACTGATGAGGGCCTGGCACTCAGGCGATACTTGGCGGGACTGAAAATGTATATTGGTGTGGCTGAAGCCGAGCGCCTACAGATGTTACAAAGTCCTGAGGGTGCGGAAAAAGTGAAGATTGATACGGCTGATGAGCGGCAATTGGTGAAATTGTATGAGAGAGTCTTGCCATACGCGGTGCTGTTCGGGCAGGAAAAAGAGTGGAGTAAGCAGTTGGGCAAATACTATGAGCAAGTTGGTGAGCAGCCAGATTGGTACAGTGGTCAGGGCGCGTTCAACGCGGCGGCATTTGCGGCTGGAATGAACAGTCTGTCAAGCGTGGCCAGTAGCGCCAGCGACTATTCATCGACCTCTGGTGGTTCGACTGGTGGCGGCTTCGCTGGTGGTGGCGGAGGTGGCGGCGGAGGTGGCGGCTGGTAAGCTATGTCTGATATTTTACTGTGGTTGATGGCCGTTTTATTATTGGCGTTATCTGGGATATTTTCAGGCCTGAATATTGGCTTGATGATGGCGAGACCAGACGACTTGAAGCGCAAAGCCAGACACGGCGATGTGATCGCTGCACGGGTGTATCGCTACCGCAAAGATGGCTACTATCTGATTTTCTGTATTTTGCTGGGCAATGTCGGCGTGAATACGGCGATGTCGATTTTGCTGGGCAATATGACGAATGGCGTGGTTGGTGGGCTGATCGCCACACTACTCATCACGATGTTTGGCGAGATTTTGCCGCAAGCGATTTTTACGCAGCGCGGCTATCAGATCACGCGTTATTTCTTCTGGCTGCTAGATGTGATTTATGTGCTATTTTGGCCATTGGCCCGGCCGATGTCCAAGCTACTCAATCGCTGGGTAGGTAAGGAAGCGCCACAGCTGTACTCACACCAAGAGCTAGAACAGATCATTCATGAACATGCTGAGCGTTCGGATAGCCCAGTCGATTATGATGAAAGTCGAATCGCGGCGGGAGCGTTGCAGTTTAGTAAAAAGACGGCTGGTGATTTGGTTACACCAATGAGTGATGTTTTCACTGTCGATTTGGATGATGAACTTGACGCGACACTACTAGCGCAAATTAAACACGCTGGCCATTCGCGAATCCCAGTTTGCTCCGAAGGAAGATTGGTCGGCGTTTTATATGTGAAGGATGTGGTGGGGCGCGATCTGCCACTGCCGATTAGCCAATTGTACCGTGACAAGATTCATGACATTGACGCGCGGTCGCGGCTGGACACGGTGCTGAGCCGATTTATCCAAACCCGCAATCATTT
>CALIXB010000024.1 GCA_938046775.1 uncultured Candidatus Saccharibacteria bacterium
AATGGAACAAAGATATTATTGAGCGCGTTATTACTATTCTATACAGCAAGGCGGACGCGGTTATCGCATTATCGCGTAAAAGCCGTGACCAATTACAATCTTGGCAAACGGAAGATTATAGCTATGATATCACTTTGATGCCAAATGGCGTCAATGCTCTGCCGAAGCCAAAGTCTGAGCGAATAAAAGAGTTTCGAGAACAATGGGGTTTGAGAGAAAAAGATGAGGTCTTTGGCTTCGTTGGGCGCTTAGGTGAAGAGAAAAACCTACCAATTCTCATTGAAGCATTTGATAAGTTTATTGCCTCAACTAGGCTGAAGTCGAAGTTGCTGTTTGTCGGTGATTTTGAATATCGTCAAAAATTGGAAGAGATGGCTGCTGAAACAGATTTTGCAGATAGGATTATATTTACTGGTGCTATGCCGCGTGAAGACTTGGGCGTGGCGTATAGTGTGATGAATGTATTCACATTCCCTTCGTTAAAGGACACGCAAGGCTGGGTTCTTCATGAAGCGGCTCATGCTGGTAAGCCAATTGTAATTATCGACAAAGAGGTTTCAGAGGTAGTTAAAGACGGGGTTAATGGTTATTTCGCGGAAGACACTCCAGAAAGTGTAGCTGAGAAGGTGATTTCAATTCTAAAGAGTCCGAAAAAGCAGGCAGAGTTTAGTGTTGAGAGTAAAAAGCTTGCTGGCAAATTTACTGAACGTAGTCAGGTCAAGAAGCTGGAGAAGCTTTATAAAAATTTGATTGAAATACGGGAAAATCAGTAACAGATTTTATCTATTGGAGATTAGTCGCCTAGTCTCTCTGTCTTGATCGCGACGCTTGATAGTTTCGCGTTTGTCGTAGGTTTTTTTACCTCTAGCTAGAGCAATAACCACTTTGATAAATTTTCCATTAGTCAACAATTTGGTCGGCACAATAGTCATGCCTTGCTTTTTGGCGTCTGTAAAATGGGCAAGTTGTTTTTTGCTGACCAATAATTTTCGTGCCGAAGTGTCGACCGATCGGGTGTTTGCTTCTCCGCGGACGTTTAGCTGTAACGAAAAACTAGCGTTATTTAGCCATAGCTCGTTATTTTTTAAACTGACGAAAGCGCCCTTCAACTGAACATGCCCTTCCCTGGCGGCGCGCACCTCCAGCCCCGTCAAAACCAGACCAGCAATAATTTCTTCGCCCAACTCATAGTCAAACCGAGCTCGTCGGTTAATGACGGCCTGGGTGTTGGGTTTTTTAGTTTTTGGCTTTGGCATGGGTATATTATAGCAGGTTTAACGACCTGGAGAGATAGAGTTTATATTATGCCATAAGCATGTTAAAAATACAATATATAACCCTTGAAAAGAGTGTGTCATTTTTGTCATACTGGATGAATGCGTGGAGAAAAAATGTCTGGCCGCGAAGGCTTATTACTTAATGGCGAGCAAGATCAAGTTCCTCTTTGTAAAATTGTGCAACTATCTCAAATTCGTGGCGACAGGAATAAAGTAACAACCGCCCTGAAGGACAGTATTCTGCAGGAAGGGCTGCTCTATCCACCAATTGTGGCTAGCGTTACTCCTGCTTTACTGGAGGAGTATATCGACTTTACTAATCGTACGTGGGGCGGTGATGCGAAGTTTGATAACTTTACTGATAGGCTGCGCCCAGATGGCAATTACTATCTTATGGTAGCTGGACATACCAGATGTGCAGCTGTCGAGGAGCTCATCAACGAAGGTGCGCTTCCTGCTAATATTGAAATGCCGGTTAAGGTGGTAAAAATGGGTTCAGTAATGGATATTGTCTCAGTTCAGCGGGCCGACAATTTGCACAGCGCACCTCCGAAAGAGCGTGAAGCTATGGCTATTGTAGAGCTGTACGTTTGGGGTTTGGAGAATGGTAGTTGGAGTAATAAAAAAGAATTTCTCAATAGCCAGTCCAGTCAAAACATTAATATTACAAGAGGCACACTACGTGATGCTTTACATTACGCTAATCTGCCATCAAGAATTCGGAATTTCATTTTAGGCGGTGCAATTAAGTATTCCGTGGGGGTCGAGATGGGTGCTGGCGTCCCTATTATGCTGGACTTTTTTGCTTATAAAATGGGCTTTTCTGAGTTTGATGATTCGGCGATAAACGAAGAATCCAAAAGACAAATTGAGTTGGCTACTGAAGTCTGCTTGGATAGGCTGTGTATTGAAATAGTTAGTGGCAATCGGAGTACAGGAAAGAACAGAAGTATTTTGGAGTCTAGGGTTCTCATTAGGAATGAGCTTGAGAGAATGAAAGGTGTGATGGTGCCGGTGTCAGACGAGCCGCTATTTACCTTGCGAGAGCCGCCATCGCAGATTGTTGATAGTGAAATTAGAAATCTTCGTCAAGCACTTAATGATATGACTGTAAGGCATGCTAGCGGTTTATTATCGGATATGATTAAGGGTCAAGAGGGGTTGCTGGGTAGCGATGAAGTGGATAGCTTATTAGAGAAACTTAAGTCCGCAGAAAACTATGAGTATCAGAGTTTGGGCGGAATAGCCTTATCTGCAAGTATCTAATACTTCTCCCCCCACCTTTGCTATAATAAGTCGGATGATAGCCGATATTCACATCACCGAGAAGAGTTTTGGCGACAAGACGTTGATGCGCGACGTCAAGTTTAGCGTGGATGACGGCGAGAAAATTGGCGTGGTCGGCCGCAATGGCGTCGGCAAGTCGACGTTGTTTGGTGTCTTGGCAGGCACGGACAGTGATTATACTGGCGAGGTGATTTTTCGGCGCGGCATCACGGTGGCTAGTACGGCGCAGGAGCATCATGGTTTGGGCGATCAGACGGTGCTGAGCTACATCTTGGCGGGGTTGCCCGAATATGCGAGCTTAAAGAAAATTATTGATGAATATCCCGAGATTATGGGCGATAATATGCGCAAAATTGAGGAGTACACGCAGGCGCTGGAGCGATTTGACCAGAAAGGGTTTTATCAGATTGAGGAGAAGATTGCCCGAGAGCTCGATAATTTTCAGCTGAGCGGGTGCGGCGAGCGGCCGCTTGGTTCCCTTTCGGGCGGTCAGAAGCGGCTGGTGGAGATTGTGAAGATTATGCATGCGGGGGCACATTTGGCGCTGATCGACGAGCCGACTAATCACATGGATTACGTGGCCAAGCAGCAGTTTATCGACTGGATGAGTTCGCAGCCGCGCCAGGCCATGTTGATCATCACGCATGACCGCGATGTACTGGGTCGGGTGGATCGAATTGTCGAACTTAAAGACGGCCAAGCGGTCAGCTACCGCGGTAATTATGATGCTTACCTCAAGCAAAACGCTCAGGCGACAGCGGCGGGCATGAATAATTTTGAGCAAGTTGAGAAGCGGATGACCAACCTTCGGCAAAAGGTGCTGGATTATCAGCGGCTGAAGGAAAAGTCGCGAAACCCCAGCACCATCCAAAAGTTCAAGCGGCTGGAAAATGAGGTGCGGGCCGAGCTGGCGGAATTATCAGAGATGGACAAGCCGACGTTTTGGATTGATAAGGAGTCGGCTGGGCAGCTTGATTATAAGTCGGCTGAGCGCTACGGCAAGTTCAAGGCGCGTAATATTCGGCTATCAATGAAGGACGCGGCCAGTCGTAGCCAGCATGTGCTGGTGCGAGTTGAGGATGCGGCGGTTGGTGTTGGCGAGCGGATATTATTTGAGGGGGTGAATATTGATCTGCGTGAGGGTGAGGCGATGGAGCTGCGCGGCCGTAATGGTGCCGGCAAGACGACGCTGATTCGGATGTTGTTGAATAGTAGGGCGGCAGCTACTCCACCATCCTCTGCCAGAGAACACTCTTCGCTCAAATCTCCACCGGAGATTTTTCGCGAGCGTTCGGCTGAAACGTCCGTTACTCACGAACGTTTCACAGTCTCTGGTGTAGGAGGTGTCGCACCTGCCGCTCCCATCCTTTACTCCGGCAACCTCTTCCTTGACCCACAGGTGCGGGTGGGCGTGTATGAGCAAGAAATTGATGAGCGGTATTTGGCGGATCCGCTGGAGGTGGCGATCGAGAAATTATATCTGAGCCGTGACCTGCCAATTTCTGATACAAAAATTCGCCAACTACTGGCTGACTATTTGTTCACCGAAGCCGATCGGATGACGCCACTGGCGCACCTGTCGGGTGGTCAAAAAGCCCGCTTTCAGATTATTGCCATGCTGGCAAATGACCCGCAGCTGCTAATATTGGATGAGCCGACCAACCACCTTGACCTGCCAAGCATTGAGGAGCTGGAGACGGCGCTGGCGAAATATTCTGGCGCCATCCTCTACGTTAGCCACGACAATTATTTCCGCCAAGAAATCGGCGGCGAGGTCGTGCAGATTGGCGGAGAATAAAAATCCCGCCACTGCTCAGGCGGGATAATTCGTATTCAGACGCTTATTTTTAATCAGCCAATAAGCCGTTCTTACGCAGCAAGTCTTGCAGCTTTGGTCGGTCAAAACCAAGCACTAATTCCCCGTTAATGTCGGTAACCGGCACGCCTTGGAAATTGCCGCCGTTTTTATTTAGCAATTCTTCCTTGGCGCTAGGATCGGCCTCAATGTCTTTAGAAACAAAATCAATACCCAACTTTTTCAGCCATTCCATTTCCGTGTGGCAAAACGCACACCAGCTGGTACTATATACAACAACTTTTGTGTCTTGGTGGTTGTTCGTCGTGTCTTCGCTCATATACTCCCCTGTTTAATAACAATCTCAATTATAGCATATTGGCTACGCTTATTAAGAATTCTTAGAAGTCAGGTGCCAGCCTTTGCACCATTCGCAGCGATATACATCAATGGATAAATTCGGGTTGACTAGTTCTTGGGTGTCTGCGGCTTGGCGTGCTTTTACTTCTGTCGAGAAGTGTCGCTTTTTCTGACAATTAGCCAGACCAGTAATTGACATCAATGATGTTTTCTGTGATTTTTGACTATTTTTTGGATAATTTCGCCGAGGCATCTTGCAAAATAGTATAACAGATTGATATAGTGATAAGTAATTATGAAGGAAACTGATGCTTCTGCTAGTAAAACAGACGACTTTAATGCGGCAACGCTTTTGACTAAGACGATGATTAGTACGACATGGCGGATGTTTTTGCCGACAGTTGGTTTAACTTTGTTGGGATTGTGGCTGGATGACAGAACTGGACTAAAGCCTAAGTTGACGCTTATGGGAATTGTCATTGGCGTGATTATTGCGGCTGTTCTGGTATTTTTGCAAATTGCTAAGATTAAGCGACAGGAGTCGAAGAAATGATTAACTACATAGCAAGTGCTGGTCCGCACATTTCGGTAAAAGTTGACGAAGTTTTTAATATAGCTGGCGTATCAATAACTAATTCGCATCTGGTCGGTATCTTAGGTTTGGTAGCGTTAGTGTGGCTAATGTTTAGGACGCGAGCAGCAGTTTTAGGAAAAAAGAAGCATAATTTCGCAACCATGTTGGCTCAGTGGACTTTTGACGGACTATATAATACTGTTCACCAGGTTATCCCCGACGAGAAGTGGGCGCGTAAAGTAGCGCCGCTGTGCATTACCCTGTTCTTCTTTATTGTCGCGCAGTACTGGCTGGGACTTTTGCCGATTGTTGGTCCAATTACCATCGGTGAGCATCATACTCCCCTGTTCCGCGGTGGCGTAGCGGATCTTAATATGACGTTTGGGCTGGCAATTGTGACAATTGTCGCTGCACAAGTTTATGCCTTTAAATATTTAGGTTTTAAGGGAAATATGGGCCGATATTTTGTTAATCCACTGCGCGACCCGATTATGGCGTTCGTTGGTATTTTGGAGTTGGTGGCAGAGTTTTCGCGAATGCTAGGTCTGAGTTTTCGCTTGTTTGGTAACGTTTTGGCTGGCGAAATTCTCTTGGCTATCATTGCTTATATGACGCAATTCATGTCACCAGCCGCACTGCAGCCTTTCTATTTCTTCGAGTTATTTATCGGCGGTATTCAGGCGTACATTTTCTTTATGTTGTCAACGGTGTTTATTTCCCTAGGGCTGGCTCACCACGATTCACACGAGCCACTTGATGATGTTCACTCCTCTGTTGAAGCTAAGAAATTAGTGGCGGCAGAAAGTGATTAAATTAGTTAACAATTAATTAAAGGAGAATATTAAAAATGGAAGCATTATCATTTGCACTTACCTACGCAATCCCAGCTGCATTTGCGGCAATCGGCGCTGCAATCGTTGGCGCAGCCGCTATGAACGCCGCTGGTCGCAACCCAGAAAAAATCAACGACCTACGCACAATGATGATTTTGGGCATCTCTTTCATCGACGCGATTGCTATTATTGGTTTCGTCGCAGCAATCGTCGGCAAAGTTATGTAGTTTTCGGAGTAAATTGTGGAGAGAATATTAACACAATTTGCCAATTCTGGCGCGTCAGAGAAAGCTGATTTGCTGAGCTCGCTAGGGATTGATTGGACACTTTTAGCACTTCAGACAGTAGCGTTTTTAATTTTGCTTTTCGTGCTGCGTAAGTTTGTCTATCCGCCGATGATGGAGATGCTTGTTAAGCGCGAGAAAGACCTTAAGGCTGCTGACGCGGCGGCAAAATCAGCCAAAGAAAATGCTGATAGAGCCGAAGAGATGACTGCCGAGATGGTGCGAAAAGCCCGAGTTGAAGCTAGTAATATCGTAGCGTCAGCCCGAGAAGAAGCAGCTGAGGTTGTTGAGGAAGCGGCTAAAAAAGCCACCGCCAAGTCGGAGGCCTTGATTAAAGAAGCTCATAATACAATTGCCCAGGAAGTTAAAAACGCTAAGAAAGAATTGCATAATTCAACTCTGGAATTGGTAGCTGAGGCGGCTGGCAAAGTCTTAAACGAGAAGATTGATTCTAAAAAGGATGCAAAGCTAATCTCGACCGCGCTAGAGGAGGCTGAATAGATGCGATTGGTGTCCAGGCGAAAGTTGGCAAAATACGCAGCTGAGCAGATTATGGCTGGCAATGATACGATTATGGAAGAGATTGCTAGTTTGTTGGTTTATGAAAAACGCCAGCGTGAGATTGAGTTGTTAGTGAGAGATGTTGAAGCAGAATTGGCTGAGCATGGTGAAATCGTGGCGTCAGTTGAAAGCGCAAGAAAGCTTGATATTGATATAAAGCGGGAGATAGAAAAATATCTGATGTCTGCAGTGGGCGCCAATAATAATAAGTCGAAGGTGACGCTGAAAGAGTCAATTGATCCAATGCTAATTGGTGGCTTCAAGCTACGGACACCAACCGCAACGCTGGACGCGACAATTGCCAAGAAATTAAACGACTTGCGGGCGAAGAAAATCTAGGAGGAAAAATGAGCAAGATTGATGTGACAGAACTAGCCAAAAGCCTGCGGGAAAAAATTGCGCAGCTGGAGGCAACGGAAGGGCTAGAGGACGCTGGTGTGGTCATCCGCGTCGGCGACGGCGTGGCGTGGGTGCACGGCCTCAGTAAAGCTGGCTACAGCGAAGTGCTAGAAATTGAAACTGATGGCGGCACAGTAGAAGCGTTTGCGCTGAACTTGATGGAAGATGAAATCGGTGCGGTGATCCTCGGCGGCGAAGAAAAAGTCAAGGCTGGCGCCAGCGTTCGCCGCAAGGGTGCGGTGCTAGATGTACCAGTTGGCGAGGAGCTGCTTGGCCGGGTGGTTGACCCATTAGGTCGGCCGCTCGATGGTGGACCAGCTATCAAGACGAAGCAACGCGGGCTGATTGAGCGCCCAGCTATCGGCGTGATGGGCCGTAAGTCGGTGCATGAGCCGCTGATGACCGGTATCATGTCAATTGATGCCATGTTCCCGATCGGTCGCGGGCAGCGCGAGCTGATCATCGGTGACCGCCAGACGGGAAAGACTGCCATTGCTATCGATACCATGATCAACCAGGCACGGCAAAAGACCGGCGTGGTCAATGTCTACGTAGCGATTGGACAGAAATTATCAAAGATTGCCAGGCTGGTTGACCGCCTGAAAGAAGAAGGCGTGATGGAGCAAACCATCGTGGTGGCGACCAGCCCGTCAGACGCGGCTTCCCTGTTGTACCTGGCGCCATATGCTGGTACGGCCATGGGTGAATATTTCCGCGACAACGGCGGCCATGCGCTGATGATTTATGACGATTTGACCAAGCACGCCGTGGCTTACCGCCAGATGTCGCTCTTGCTCCGTCGTCCACCGGGACGCGAGGCGTACCCTGGTGATGTCTTCTACCTACACTCTCGCCTGCTCGAGCGTTCAGCCAAGTTGTCAGACGAATTGGGTGCTGGTTCACTGACTGCTCTGCCGATCATCGAGACGCAGGCTGGCGACATCTCGGCGTACATCCCGACCAACGTGATTTCCATCACCGACGGTCAGATTTTCCTAGAAACCGACTTGTTCTACCAAGGTATTCGTCCAGCTATCTCTGCCGGTCTATCAGTTTCCCGTGTTGGTGGTGCTGCTCAGACTAAGGCGGTTAAATCGGTTGGTGGTAACTTGAAGCTCGGCCTTTCACAGTTCCGTGAATTGGCATCGTTTGCGCAATTTGGCTCGGACCTGGATGATGCAACTAAAGCGCAAATTGACCGCGGTCAGCGCTTGACTGAGCTGCTCAAGCAGCCGCAATACCAGCCGATGAGCGTGTGGGAGCAATTTGTCAGTATTCACGCGGTGACTAGCGGTGCGTTTGACAATGTGCCAGTTGCCAAGATCAAGGAAGCACAAGCTGACCTGCTGACACAACTTTGGAAGAATAACAAAGACGCCATGCGTGAACTTAATAAGGGCGACAAGCCGACTGACGAGCAACTGAAGCTGATTGATGACGCAACGCAGATGGCAGCGAAAGGGTTTGAGGAGTAATCCATGCCGAGTACTCGTGCGCTGAAAAATCGCATTCGCTCGGTGGATTCGACCAAGCAAATCACCAAGGCGATGCAATTGGTGGCCGCCAGTAAGATGCGCCGCGCTCAAGAGGCGGACAAGGCCTCGGCTCCCTACACTATGGCGGCCGAGGAGCTGCTGAGCTACCTGGCCAGCCAGGGTGCGACTGACAATCACCCGCTGTTCAAGCGCCGCAAGATTAACAAGCGTTTGATTATCGTCATCGCTAGTGATAAAGGCCTGGCTGGTGCGTACAACACCAACGTCTTGAAGAAATATCTGGAGCTACTGAAGCGTGATGATGAGCGCGGTATTGAGAATCTGACCCTGACAATTGGACGTCGGGCTTCACAGTTTGCCTCGCGCTTGAAGGATACGAAGATTATCGGTAACTATGATGATTTACCAGATCAGCCGTCAGGGCTAACTTTTCACACCATTTTAAACACCGCGACTAGCATGTTTGAGAATGGCGAAGTTGACGCAGTAACACTGGTGTATACGCGATTTGTCAATAGTATGGTGCAGACGGCAGAGTTATTGCGCTTGTTGCCGGCTGGTACGAAGACACTGATTGATCCGAGTGAAGTTTCTAACACAGTTTCTGATGCCAAGTACGAGCCAAGCATCCCGGAAGTATTGGACGCTGTGGCGAATCGTTTGACGGGCGCACGATTATTACAGGCATTGTTGGATGCTCGTGCTAGTGAACATTCTATGCGGATGATGGCTATGAAAAATGCGACGGATAATGCGTCTGACCTGGTTGACGATCTGACCTTGGCGATGAACAAAGCCCGCCAGGGTGCGATTACCCAGGAATTGGCAGAGATTTCTGGCGGTGTGGAGGCGATGGAACAATGATAAAGGAGAACAAGATGGCAAAAGATTTAGGAAAAATTATTCAAATCGTTGGCGTGGTGGTCGATGTGGAGTTTCCGCGCGACGTTAAATTGCCGGCGATTTATGACGCGTTGCATGTTAAAAATGGCAAAGAGACGCTGGTGTTGGAAGTAGCGCAGCACCTTGATGAGCACACGGTGCGAACGATTGCGCTGTCGTCGACTGACGGCTTGGCTCGCGGTGCGGAAGTGGTGGCGACTGGCGCGCCGATTTCTGTGCCGGTGGGCGCCGAGACTCAGGGGCGCATGTTCAACGTGGTTGGTGAAGCGATTGACGAAAAGCCGCAGCCAAAGGGTAAAACCGCGCCGATTCACCGCCCTGCTCCGGATCTGAGTGAGCAGTCAAACAAGACGGAAATTTTGGAAACTGGAATTAAGGTTGTCGACCTGATTGCACCGTTGGCCAAAGGTGGTAAAGCCGGTCTGTTCGCCGGTGCTGGTGTCGGTAAAACCGTCCTGATTACCGAGCTAATCAACAACATCGCTAAGTTCCACTCTGGTAACTCGGTGTTTGCTGGTGTTGGTGAGCGTACTCGCGAAGGAAATGACTTGTACTACGAAATGGAAGAAGCCGGCGTGCTGGACAAGACCTCGCTGGTGTTTGGTCAGATGAACGAGCCACCTGGAGCACGTCTGCGCGTGGCACTCTCAGGTTTGGCGATGGCTGAAGCCTTTCGTGATGAGGGCAAGGACGTGCTGCTGTTTATCGATAATATTTACCGCTACACGCAGGCTGGTGCTGAGGTGTCGGCGTTGCTCGGTCGTTTGCCAAGTGCCGTGGGTTACCAGCCAAACTTGCAGCAAGAAATGGGTGCTCTGCAGGAGCGCATTACTTCGACGAAAAAGGGTTCGATTACCTCTGTTCAGGCGGTGTATGTGCCAGCCGACGACTTGACCGACCCAGCGCCAGCGACGACCTTCGCCCACCTGGATGCGACCATCGTGATGAACCGTGCTTTGACGGAAATTGGTATCTACCCTGCCGTCGATGTGCTGGATTCTAGCTCTAATTCACTTGATCCAGAAATCGTTGGTGAGGAGCATTACCGCGTGGCGCGCGAAGTGCAGCGAGTGCTGCAGCAGTACAAGGAGCTACAGGACATCATCGCTATCCTTGGTATGGAAGAATTGTCGGATGACCAGAAGCAAATCGTTGCTCGGGCTCGCCGCATCCAGCGCTTCCTAGCCCAGCCATTCCACGTGGCTGAGAAGTTTACTGGTAACCCTGGCGTGTACGTCAAGCTGGAAGACACCATTCGTGACGCATCTGACATCTTGGCTGGTAAATACGATGACAAGCCAGAAAGCTGGTTCTACATGGTGCAGGGCACATTGGCCGATCAAGTAGCGCGTGATGCTGAATCGGAAACTGCTAAGTCTAAAAAACATTCTGAAGAGAAAGCCAAATAGCCATGAAATTGTCATTAGTTACACTTGTTGGCACGAAGGTTGACGAAGAGGTTTATTCACTGTCAATTCCAACCATTGACGGCGAAATATCTGTCTTTCCGAGTCATGAGCCGCTAGTGACGATTGCGCGGGACGGCGTCATCACTGTGCGCCGCCATAAAGAAGATCTGGACAGCCAATTAGAGTATTTCGCGATCTCCGGCGGCGTGGTAAAAATTGATTATTCATCGGTACAAATCCTGGTGGACGAGGCCGACCACGGCGACGACATCATTGAGGCAGAAACACAGGCAGCATTGGAGCGCGCTATCAAAGCCCGCGACGAAGCCGGCGACCAAGTCGAGCGCGAGAAAGCCAAGCAGCTCATTGACCGTCATATGGTGCGGTTGAAGGTGGCGGACTTGCATCGACGCAAGCGACGGCGCTAAACTTTGTCGAGAGCAATCATCAGTTGACTTACTTTACCGAGTATAATATTTCGTATTTCGGTTGGTAGTGTTCCTCTTGCTGTTTTTTGATATGTATCGAGGAATATTCCATTTATGAATTCATTTGGTATGGAGAACTCTTCGTGAACATTTGGATCACGTAGACCTGCGATATACCTTTGTATGTCATCAAGATAATCGTCAGGGTTTGTAGAATCCCTTGCTGTTGTCGTGTCGATTATCCTAAATTGTAGACTTGGATCATAGGCTGTGTTTCGTGGTAGGAAATCACCATGAGTCATACCCGCTTCGCCATGTAAGAATAATAAGCTTTCTGCTGCTGTTACAAGCGCCAGATAGACCTCTTGTTCTGTTCTCTCAGGATTAAATATAAGGTTGTCGCAGCTTGTAACGCCCTCTTCAAAACGAGTGATTGTGTGCAATGTCCCTTCTTTGTCTCGCATAAATCCAGCATATGCAAAGGTTATTTGTCTATCCTCGCTCAATTTATTTAGCCTTACGCTTGTTGCATAATCTCTGCCTGCTAGTATAGAAAATTTTTCAGGATAAGGTTTAAGGGCTACTGGGAGGCGTGACAATAAGGTATTGCCACTGATATGCATATCTGCAAAACGTACATCATGCATGCTGTCTTCGCGCCCTGTTCTGTATGTGTTATTTTCCTTTGTGGTCACAGTCGTAGGAAGAGATGCTATCGTTGAGTCTATTTTGTGTGAACACAGAGCTATATGCCCCATCGGTAAGCTATCAAGACGATACATAATACTAGGTAGTTCTGCGACGTCTGGATTTATGGTAGATACCGAAAACTTTTCCATATCGTAATTATATCATAATAATCATATCTTTTCAAGCAATTTGCGTATAGTACTAAGACTCTAATTAATACTAACCTAAATAGTGACGTCTTCCGTCGTCTCTTCTCTGTCTTCAGCGATACCAAAAGTAACAGCCACGAATAGAGACAGAACCACTACAAACCCTGAGATAATGGCGATAGTTTTTGATGTTTCAAATGAAATAGCGTTATTTGTATACACGGATAATGTTGAAAAGGTCTCCATGTCGCTAAAATCAGGCATTGCAAGGCCGCAGATAAATAATGAGATTGACATGACGATAAAGGAAACACGTACTATTGTGGTGAGATAGTCTTTTGATGCATGGCGTTTTTTCACTTGTCGGGAGATGATTGCAAGACAGATACAGCTAACGATAAGCGCCCACGGGCCAAGTAGTGCTAGTACCCAACCGCCGATGCCAGTAATGAATCCGCGTGCGAGCGAGAACCAGATAGCACTTGCCCATAATGCTATGACAATCCATGTGTCTATGGCCTGTTGTTTTTGTAGTTTTTGTTTTTTTGTTGTCATGTCAATAAGTATAATATGGACGATCGTTGTGTGCAAGTATTGATCGCACCTCGTCGGTCGTCTTGGTGTGCATCAGCTGGTCGCGCAGCTCTTTGGCGCCATCGAAGTCGCGGACGTAGATTTTGAAGAAGCGTTTGAGGGTTTCGTATGGGCGACCGAGGGTTGGTTGGTAGTGGTCGAATAGGTCGAGATGGTAGTGCAGTAGGCGTATAAGCTCTGATTTAGTATTGCCGCTCCCGTCGTCGCCGTCTGCGACGGCACGTAGGTCGCTAGACGCGGGTCCTGCTAGTCGGTCCGCCCCTTCTTCTGAAAAATCAGAGATTTGTTCAGAAGTGAGTGCTGCCCCACCGATTATCACCCGCTTATCCTTGATCTCCGAAGACACTCCGCCTTTCCGAAAGCAAAACGGATTACTGAAAATACCCCGCCCGATCATGATACCGTTGAGGCCTGGGTGGGCGGCAAATAGCTCCTCGCCGTGGGCGCGGTCGCGGATGTCGCCGTTGATGGTTAGCAGCGTCTGCGGGGCGATTTCATCACGCAGTTTAATGATATCGTCGATGAGCTCGTAATGCGCCGGGACTTTACTCATCTCCTTTTTGGTGCGGAGGTGGATGGTCAAATTAACTATGTCTTGTCTGAGAATTGTCGTAAGCCACTCGCGCCATTCGTCAACATACGTATAGCCGAGCCTGGTTTTGACGCTGACTGGTAACCCGGCAGTTTTAGCGGCGGCGATGGCGGCAACTGCTACGTCGGGTCGGCGAATCAATGCGGCACCGCCAGATTTGATGGCAGATTTGGCGGGACAGCCCATGTTGATATCAATGCCGTCAAAACCGAGCCTGGCACAATAGCCAGCAAATTGCTCCATATCGCCTGGCTCGCCACCCCAGATTTGGGCGACCAGTGGATGCTCATCGTCGGTTTTGATGAGCCGCCCGGCGATGGCCTTGTCGCCGGCGTGCACCCAGCCGGTGGCATTGGCAAACTCGGTGAAGAACACGTCGGGCGCGCCCGCCCTTTTCACGACATGGCGAAACACCACGTCAGTGACGGCTTCCATGGGCGCCAAGATGAAAAATGGCTGCGGTAAATTATTCCAAAACGATGTCATCTCTGTTATTTTATCACAAAAAGGAGAAAACCCCTCACTCTCGTCTTTGAGAATGAGGGGGATGGAGGGCTCAAGCGGTTCTGCTCGGAGTAATTCTCAACGTCGAGAAAAACTGCCACGAGTGAACTCGCGAGCCCAGGTAGGGAGGGATGGCACGCCGTTGTGCCATCCCAGTGGATATGACGGAAGTCGAACCCGTGAGCGTTGGTTTTTAAGACCTTGCTCCTGACCCAGCACACCCTTGATTCTTTTCCGGATTACCGGCTGGCTGAATCACGCCAGGGGCGGACGGACGCCCTTTTGCTAACGCTGGGTTAACTTTTTCATAGATTAAGATCTATGACCGTCAGTTAGGATGGCTCAAAATCTAGTTAGAAGACTTGAGCTTTCCCTTCTGGGCAGCTCGAGCATCGTCGCCCATCTTGCCGACCTGCTTGGCAGCTCGGTCGTTCATGGACTTTTGAGAGCTGTTTGCTGTCCCGTTCTGGACAGCTTCAGCAGCCTCACGGTATGCTTTCCGAGAGCGGTCTTCAAAAAACACCGCCTTCACCTCTTTCCTAAAAGAAAAGAGCTGACCTCATCTGTGCTCCTGGAGAGCACGATATAGAATCAGCTCTACCAACAAAAGCGTTTATTATAATAACACTAATTATAAAAAAATGCAACAATATACTAGAATAATTTTTATATCTCCCCTGTCAGAAGGTCGTTTTCAAATTGTAGCATCCCCTTATAATCCGCTGAATAGCCAGAAATATCCGGCAGATCTAACGTGGTGATTTTTTGCCAAATAATCTCAATTAGTTGCGTAAATTCAGTTAACTCTTCTCTGGAGAATGTATCTTCCAAGTTGAGAATATCGCCAGTTTTCATGTCTGGCTCGACAAATTGCAGCCGCCCGCCGGTAAAAGTGAAATTACTATAATCACGCGAGGATTCGACTAGTAACTGATAAAACATCAACTGCTGACGATATTTATGAAGTTTGATTTTCTCGTAATCAGCCGAGCCTTTCCAGGAATGAGATGGTTTGCCAGTTTTATAATCTGTTACAAATATAGTTTTATTTTTCTTATCAATGTCGACGACATCAAGTTTACCAGTTAATTTGGCTTCCCCTGTAATTACGCCTTGATTAGAAAAGTCCAATTCCGCCAAATCTGTGTCGTGGAAATCTGAAGATTTGGCGTTTAAAAATGTTGTCAAAGCCGACTTCCCTTTATCCAAATACAATTGAAAATCGTCCGCTGGCAAATGTTGGCTCTCGAGGGATTTTTGGAAGAATTGGATGATTTGTTCAGTGCTTGGCAATTGGTGATTGGCGTTAAATAAGCAGTGCGTTTGTTGAAGGCTGCTGTGAATCGCGGTTCCGTATGCTGCGGCAGAGTTCTTAGCGGCTGGAAAATGAAGCAAATTGTTCAATAAGAAATTCTGCGGCCCGCCGCGCGAAACGTCGAGGAAATTATTAAGATGCGTTACCGAGAGCTTGTAGGTTTCCATGTTTGGTGCCAGTAAGTCTTTTAGTTCTGGAATAATCGGTGAAGTCAAGCGTTCCGACCAACTGGTCTTGGCAATCTCAATCTGTTCTGTTGGATTTTCGATGGCGGGAATAATGGTTGGCGTGTGATTAGTGAGGAAGCTGGCAATTATTGTGTCGCTGCCGGAATCGTTGGTCTGCGAGTAAGTCATCGTCAAGGTGTTTTTGGCGCGGGTCATCGCGACGAAGAACAGGCGAAGTCGTTCGTCGTAGGTGGCTCCGGCTGGCTGAAGTTGGAGGTTTGCGGGATAGCGGATTAGTCGACTACGCGTACGAACCTTCTCTCCCCAAGCGCTGTCAATTGCCCCGACAACAAAGACATGTGGGAATTCTAGTCCTTTGGACTTGTGGGCGGTCATTAGGTTAATGGCGCCGCGGATTGAACTGGCGTGCGGTCGGATTTGTGTTAGGCGGGTTTTGGTTGATATGTGAAGATCTATAAACTCCAGAAAATCTTCCAAGGTTGGATTTTTATCAGTAATTCGGTCACGGAGTTTTTGGCGTAGAGTGCGCAGACTCTCTAAGGTCGTTAAATATGTATCGGGGTTTTTCTCTAGCTTGTCTGGTGGGAAATAAAAGTTGGCGATAGAGCTCGTCGAGGTATTGTCATCTTTATTGTCAACGGTTAATCCTAATAAATTGTCCAGCTGCTCTTCTAGTGGTAGATTTGGTACATCCTTAGCGCGGTCTAGTAGCCACTCGCCAAATTCCTTAAATGTGCTATTTGTCAGCAGACTTTCCAGCCATAATTGGCGATTTTTGTAAGCGTGAAGGCTCAATTTCCAGATGTCTGACGTTGAAAAACCGAATGCTGGATGAGCGATAATCTCTGGAAGGAGGCTATTGGCTAGGTTCAGATCATTTTGGTGAATTGCCACGATGACTCGCGCTAGCTTATCTAAAATCTGGATAATATCTTGTTCTAAAATGTCGTCGTGTCGCTCGTAATTAACAGCAATATTTTCTCTATAAAGATATGGAAGTACCTCGATTAATTCTTTGTGATGGCGTGCAATGACTGTGATGTTTTTTGGTTTTTCGCCGCTTTTTATTAGCTCGGCAATTTGCTTAGCAACTCCCGCTCGCTCTTCGCTGGCAGAAGAGAACTCT
Organism: uncultured Candidatus Saccharibacteria bacterium; assembly: GCA_938046775.1. Lineage (GTDB taxonomy): Bacteria > Patescibacteriota > Saccharimonadia > Saccharimonadales > Saccharimonadaceae > Nanosynbacter. The sequence continues at coordinate 16,765 of CALIXB010000024.1, forward strand.
TGGATTTCAACACGCGATCCTTGGCTGTCTGCGTGCGCTGTCAGCTGCTTGGATAGTCCATCAATGGTATTTTCTAGTCGATCTGAACCTTGGGTGATTACTTGTCGCGCTGACGTTAAAATATTTTCAGCCGATCGATAGTTATCGGTTAGAACGATAATTTTTGGATTGTGATAATGTTGGCGGAAACGCTGGATATTGCCCACGTCCGCACCTTGGAAACTGAAAATCGCTTGATCATCATCACCGACGGCCATGATATTTGGATTGTCGTCGTTGTCGCTAGTTAAATTAAATAGCAAACGTAGTTGTGCTAAGTTGGTGTCCTGGAATTCATCGACCATGATGAATTGAAATTTCTCTTGGAGGTTGGCGCGCAGCTCGGGGTGTTTTTCGCAGGCTTGAATAACTGATAGAATCATGTCGTCATAATCAAACAGTGAGCGATCATCTAGGGTTTCTATATACTTTTCATAAACATCAACGACAGCGGATAATTTATCGGCGGCTGCCGAGTCTTTCAGGATAACTTCGCCTTTAGCATTTTTCTCGCACCATTTATTTTTCCAAGCAGTCAGCGGCTTGGTGGAGTTGGTGTCAATTGCCTCCTGAGCAGCGTGCGCGACGCTAAGCGCTAAGATATTGGCGTATGGAGTGATGGAGGATGGTAAATTAGAATTTTCTTTTTCGGGATTTTTATCAATTGACTCGGCGATTTTTTCAGCCATTGGCGCAAATAACTCTATGGTTTTTTTAGATATTTTAGTGGCAAAAATCTGCTGAATGTCTGGCGCAATTTCATCTATAATGCGCTGATTATCCGCAATAATTGTCTTTAGTTCTGCTGGGGTTAAGCCGCTTTGCTTGAATTCGGAAATAACTCGAATTAGTTCTTTGATATAAACAAATTCCCCGCTATTTTTCACACTTAATGGATTTCGCCAATCAAGATTTTCAAGAATTCCAGAGATAATTTGGTACTGTGTTAACTCGTCAACAGGCTGAGCGTCGGCGCCACGGAAAAAATATTCTCGATGTTGATTGATAATTTCTGTGCCAAAGCTATGAAATGTATGGATGGCAATTTTATACGCGTCTTCGCCAATAATTTGACGAAGGCGTTGGCGCATGTTTGTGGCGCCACTTTCGGTAAAGGTCAAACATAAAATACTATTCGGTAAAGTATCGGTCTTCTTAAGTATTTGAGCGGTGCGCATGCTCAGCAGCTCGGTTTTGCCTGTTCCTGGTCCAGCAATCACCAGAAGTGAGCCGTGGATATAATCAACAGCTTGGCGTTGATTATCATTTAACTTTGCGTAGCGAGTATTGAAATCCATAGCCCTATTTTATCATGTTGATAAATTCTATTTTTAATAACATTCTCACCTCGCACACCTCATGAAAAAATGGTAAAATATTATCTATGAACCAAGCGACATACGACGAGCTGGCGCTAGAACGAATCGCCAAGGAAAAATTTGGTTTTACTGTTGATATCCAATCGATTATTTTATGGCATGCTGATGTTAGTCGTACCGCCAAAGCCTCAGTTTTTTTAACTAATAAAAAACAGTTGATGCTGTATCTGGAAGCGACCTCGCCGTTAATTTTATCTGATGTTAAAAAGATAATTTCACGAATGGGTATGCGGGCGGAGCTATTTTTACCACCGAAGGGACAGCCGCGATATTTTACGGATATTGGTAAGCAGAAATTTCGTGAAGTTTTTCCTGGGCGCAAGCATGTAACTGATGAAGATTTGCACTTTTATAAAACTTTGGCGCCATATAATCCTGCTCTGGTGCTTATTTCTGAAGTAAAAAATGGTGAGATATATCAATTTGACTCTGATGCATATGGCAATTGGAGAGTGGGCGCACGCTTTCGCTACAGAAGGATACAGACAAGCTAATGCGTGACTATCTGGATATCATTAAGCGAAACCTGCTATCCCCTATTGTCGTGGTTATTTTTTTGCTTGCTGGTGCGCTAGTGTATGTGCGTGAGTACCGTGATGCTTGGTTTATTTCTGTGGTGATTGTTGTGAACTCGACGATTGGCATTATCCAAGAACTTAGAGCTAAGCGAGTTTTGCGTCAATTAGAGCTGATGAGCGCACCAAAGGCTCGATTGTCAAGAGATGGAAACGTAGTTGAAGTGGGCTATGACGACCTGAAGATTGACGATGAAATTATTATTCAGGCTGGCGATGAGTTACCGGCTGACGCGAAAGTTATTGAGTCAAAAGGCCTGGAATTGAATGAGAGTATGCTGACTGGAGAGTCGGCTTCGATTGAAAAGAAGAATGGCGATGTTGTGCTAGCGGCGACAACTATTTTGGCTGGTGAAGGTATGGCGCGAGTGATTGCTATTGGTGACGACACGAAGGCTGGCGCTATTAGCCAAGTTTTGAAGCGGTATAAACCAGAATTAACACCTCTGCAGTTAGCGATTTGGCGAGCAATCTATTTCTTGACATATGGTGCAATTATCTTATCTCTATTAATCGCTATAGTCTATTATTTCTCCGGCGATAATGTGGTTATTATTTTAAAGACAATTACTTCAGCGGCGGTTACGGTTGTGCCGGAGGGGTTATTATTGGCAAGCTCACTGCTGCTGGCGTTTGGCTCATTACGGCTAGCTCAAGCAAAAGTCTTGCCGCAGAAGTTGTCGGCAATTGAAGCGATGGCGCTGCTGAATTTGCTGGCGGTGGATAAGACTGGCACTCTGACCAGCGATGAAGTGTCACTGGAAAAGGTTGCGTCATTTGGAGATGATTTTTCGAGCTCGGATGTGGCTAGCTTTGCGGCTTTAATTGCCCATGAAACTAGTGGCGGAAATATTACTGGCCGTGCTATTCTAGCAGAAGCTACTCCGCCAAAGGGCGCAGAAATAATTGATGTTATGGCGTTTTCGTCTGCGCGTAAAATGGCGGGCGTGAGAGCTAGGGTCAACGGCAGGATGCGAACCTTAATAATGGGTGCGCCGGAGTTTGTGTCGAAGTTGGCGCCTGTTGATAAGGAGACTCAAAAGAAATTGAACGATTGGGCGGATAAAGGTCTGCGTGTATTGATGTTGGCGGAATTTACTGATGAAAAAACCAAAATAAAAGATTTAAGAGACGGCTCTGGTGTGGCTATTGGCGCGGTTATTTTACGTAATTCCCTGCGTCATGGTGTAGTTGAGACGGTAGATTTTTTGCAGCGCCAAGGTGTAACTATCCGAGTAATTTCTGGTGACAATCCGCGCACGGTTCAATATATCGCACGTGAAGCTGGCATTAAGCATCCAGAAAAAGTGATTTTAGGGGCTGATTTGGCGAAGCTAGGCGAAGATAAATTTAATGAAGCCGCCGATACTTATACGATTTTTGCGCGTGTGCTGCCTGATCAAAAGGAGCGTTTAATTGCCAGGTTTCAACAATCAGGCAAATTTACCGGCATGGTCGGTGATGGCGTTAATGACGCGCTGGCGCTAAAAAAGGCAGACCTCGGTGTGGCGATGTATGCTGGCGCTCCGGCCTCACGTCGGGTTTCTGATATTATTTTACTCAACAATTCCTTTACGTCTCTACCTATGGGAATGAAGCTGGGCAATCAAATTATGCAGGCGATTGAAGTAATTGCTATCCTCTTTTTCCATAAAATTATTTACGGCGTAACGCTTCTTCTTACAACAATTCTTATAAATATGAACTATCCATATTCGCCGCGACATATTACGTTTATGAATATTTTTCTGGTGACTATGCCGACGCTTATGTGGACGCTTTTCCCGCCCGTGCCGAAACATCGCATAAATCCTAAGCGTTTTTGGCGTGATACATTGCTGGCGGTATTACCGATTGCACTACTAACTGGCTTAACGGTAGCCTTTACCTATTGGATTATGTCTGTAGTCTTCCCTGGTCACGCCGCTGAAGTTGCAACTATGACGGTATTGACGGCAACGTTCTTTGGTGTATATTTGGTATTTTTGGTTGGAATTATGCTGGATGTCACTATCGATAAAGCCGCCAAGCGCGCCCGACTATTATACTTATTGTCGGTGGTTGTTGTGGCGGCCGGTAGTTTCGGCTTTGGCTTCTTGAGAGATTTCTTCGACTTTACGGCGCCTAATTTATTTATCATGTGGCCAGCGATTGGCGTGATTATTCTCACGGCGTTAGCGCAATTATTCCTCGCTCGACGTGTCGGACGAAGAATCTCCACTTCTGTCAGGTAAGCTATTCAGTATAGCTTCTAGTGCTAAGGTTTTGGTTGCCACTTCTCCCATTGTTCTGGAAGTTTTTTCTGGGGTGAGCGCAGTTTCTGTGTCTGTATAGTCTGCACGCTCTCTTGTGGTTGGATCATTATAAAGCATACCATTAATATACCAAATCTTTTACATTTTGTCAATGTTATGTATTCTTAATTCACTTTTTATCAAGTATCACCAAATGCTCAATATGCGGCGTCCTCGGGAAGAAATTGTAGCCTTGATGATGCGTGATTTTGTATTTTTCCTGAAGTAGACTAACGTCTCGTGCCTGAGTGACTGGATTGCAGCTTAGGTAAATAATTCGTAGCGGCGCAGTTTCCAATAGTCTCCGAACGACATCTGCGTGTAGCCCGGCGCGCGGCGGGTCAACGATGACGATTTGTTCGCCCTTTATATATTCCAGAGATTTTTCACTTGGCGCTAAAATCGCCTTGGCGTTTGCTCGGTTTAATTTGGTGATGTTTCTTTGCATTTCCGCGACGGCGTGTTCGTTAATTTCGACCAGTGTAATATCATCGCCGCCAATTGTTAGCCCGATTGTGCCAACTCCAGAGTAAAGGTCTAGGGTTGGTAAATTATTCTCATGGTCTATCCAGTCACGCATGTCGCTTAGAGCTTTCTCATAAACTGGAATATTGACTTGGAAAAATCCTTCGCAGGCATAATTAAAGGTGACGCCTAAGATTGTGTCGGTCAGTGTCGTGTCGCCAAATTTATTCAGGCGCTCAGTGACTCGACTGGCTGGGCTTTTTGGGTCAGAATAGATTATCTCGCCGCCTTTGGCTGGCAGTCGGCCGGCTTCTTCTGTGGAAATTAGCTCTGTAAGTCGGTCTTTTACGTACAATTGCCAGACGGCGTTTCCTTGTTGGTCTGTGCGGATCAAGAGGGTTTTTAATTGGCGGGCGGTAATTGGTTTGGTTCGCAGGAGGTTGCGGATTTCAATTGCCAATTTGTTGATTTTTGGATGAGCCAGACTAGTCCCTTCGACAACGACCTTCCCCTTGCTACCTCGCTTGAAAAATGCCAAATCTAAAGTTTCTCTCGTGCCGTCATTTGTCTTATCGCCAAACCAACTAAACTCGACTTTATTGCGATAATTAAATTCTATACCGTCGGTAAAGACGTCAATTTTCTCTGGTAACGTAACGCCATGAAGTCGGAAAGCTTCTTCGATTAAATTCGCTTTATATGTCTGTTCGCTGGAGAGCGGCATGATTTGCCAAGGGCTAGTACTGAGATAGCTATTCTCATCTCGCGGCATAATTCGCTCTGGACTTTTTTCAAGAACTTCTGTCACCACGCCTTCGACGAAGTGCGATTTTTTCTTAGTTATACGAATTTTCACCAATTCGCCTGGTAGCCCGCCCCAAACGAACGCCTTGCGTCCATCATTCATAGCACCAAGCGCCTGGCCGCCACCAACGATTTTCTCTAGTCTTAAAGTCTCAAAAATTTGTTTTCCCATTAGAGTGTATTATATCAGGACTTGTGGATTTTTTCTGGCCAGCGTGTTATAATCGTCATTGTCCTGGCAATAGTGGGACGTCGCCAAGCGGTAAGGCACTGGGTTTTGGTCCCAGCATTCGCAGGTTCGAATCCTGCCGTCCCAGCCAAATTTGACAGGCATAAACAGTCGCTCTTTTGGGCGATTTTTATTTTTAAGCAATCAAACCATTTTTATCTAGTAAATTCATAAAATCGTCAATAAACAAATTAGTTCTCTCGACAATTTCTTTTTCTCCGAATTTTTTATAAACGTTGCTTATATTCTTGAGCTCAAGATTTTCTGTTCCGCCTATGCGCTGTCCTCTACTGTTATCAAAACCCTGGTAGTATTTAATTTTATCTTCGAATCTATAGTCGGATGCGCGAATATTGATTCGTTTTTCTAAAAGAGATTTATTGCCAAGGAGGTCGATTTGTCGATTATTAGACAATCCTTTTTCATTTTCCTGTCGCTTTCTGGGATAAATATGTTCAATATCAAACTGCTGAGAGAGTTTTGGATATGATTGCTCTTTATTAAGCATCATACGAAGCGCCAGCATGGATTTGGTGATTGGTCTGCCATTCTTGAAATCATAAATAAGGATCGCACTGCGTGTTTGCTCTTTATCAAATTTGAAGTCTGAGAATGTAACTTCATTTAGATTAACTATATTCAGCATCTCGGCAAAAATAGGCGTTCTTAATGCGTTCACGCCTGGGTGCATTATTGCATATCCCCATATGAATGCAATTGTACGATCGAGAAACATCTTAAAATCTTCATCATCCAATTTTCCGTCTTCGGTGCGATTTGCTAAATAGTAAACAGATATGAAATAATTCCACATGCTATTTGGCGCGTAGTTTAATATGAATAATTTCTTTAAAACCTCTTCGCTGAAACGTTCACGATTTTGATCGGTAATATCTTCCCAGAATTGAGCAAGATCTTTAAGATTTTCAAAAGTGTCATCTTGTTTAAGTACGGAATATTTATCACGCTCATAAAATCTTCTGAGCGATTCGGTCGTGGTGGACTTATTGTTGTCTCGCTTGGCGCGAATGAAATACATGTATCTCGTAAATAAATCGTCCATTGGCGTGCCAGTGATTGGGTGAAAGATTTTTTCACATGTTTCCTCGAGTTTTTTCCAATCTTTAATAAACTCATCTCTGCCGTCTTCACTTTTCTGTTTGTAATATTGATAGAATTGAGCTTTAAAAATATCGGAATCTGAAAGTGGGAGACCTCTATCGTTTAACGTTGAGAATATGCGAAGAGCGGTATCTTGAGATTCGGCTTCGATTGGCATAAGAATGCAGTTATTTAAGATGCGAGCAGGAAGTTTTTCGGCAAATTTCGGAAAATCATTGATGAAATCGTCAACTTTTTTAAGGAAGAATCGGAAGTTGTTGGCGTAGCGACTAGTCTGGCTGCTGGTTACATTGCCAGTTTTTAGAATTGACAAGAACTCGTCTTTGTCTTTGTCTGTGGCGACAACAGAGTCTATTTTTAGGTGCTCCTTATCTGGTTTGCCCATTTCGTTTGTTTTCCATATACAGCTGGCAATACGTTCGGAAAAGTCTTTTGAATCTTGATCTTGCATTTTCGTGAAGCGGTCATAAAAAGCTCGGAGAAGAAGCATAAATGTGGTCAGACGTTGCTGGCCATCAATTACTTCTTGCTGCTTCTTGTCGTTTTCAAAAGTCACAATTGAGCCAAGAAAATATTCATCGCTTGTGTCGAATTTTGTAGCATCATTATCTGGTATCGCGAAAGAAAATATATCATCCCAGAGAGTTTGGCAGCTATCCTCGTCCCATGCATATGGACGCTGGTAATCTGGTATGATGTAGTCCGCTTTCCTATCCGATAAAAGCTCATAGATGCTTTTCTGGTCTACGTTTAGCTTTGACATAATATCCCCCGTTTATTTTTGTCGCTAAATTTGTGAATATTCTTAGTGTAATTATAGCATGCCGCAGCATCGGCTTATTGCTTTATATTTTTAATAGTATTTTATTCCGTTTCTGAAATTTAATATAAAAACAAAAATCGCCCAAAAGAGTGATATTCCATACATGTTCAAATTTGACTCACTTTTACGAGTTTGCTCGAACCTATTTCCAGGCTATGACACAGCATTGAAAGATAAATCAGGGCAAAGCCCTGCTCGGCTGGTTGCTCGCACCCCGACCCGCCGAAGGTCGCTGCTGAGATTTTAGTGATTTCCATTTAAATATTGCACTTAATAAATAGCGTTGCCCCTATAGTAATACTTATGTTATTGCAGTATAGTAAAACCATGAGCAAACTCCACCTACACATCGCTAACGCCAACCAAACTTTCACCGATGCCGAAATTGCCATATTCAAAAATACAGCGCAACAAGCCGAGACTTTTGTTTCGAGCGAGTTCGCACAGTTTGATTACGAAGTTGATGTAATTATCACTACGCCTTCGTTTATGCTGTCAACTATCGCCGAGGACGGAATCGCTGGTAAAACTCTTCATTCGCGCTTGATTATGATTTCTGTTGATAAAAGCCAGCACGGGGTTAGCGAGGATTTTATTTTCGAAACGATTTGCCACGAAATGTCGCATTCGCTGCGTTGGGAAAAACTGCCTGAATATGCCGAAACTATGTTTGATGGGATGATTTTGGAGGGCTTGGCGGTCGCGCTAGAAGAGGAAGCGATGATTAAACTCGGACGGCGAAACCAACAATTTTTCTTGAGAGAAATGCAGAAAACTTCTCAAGCTGAAATTGACAAGATAATTGCCGCACTACAAGGCAATTTTGAAGACAAGGTTTACGATTATACCAAAATATTTTTCACCGGCGATGATATTTTGCCGCGCTGGGCGGGGTATAAACTTGGGTATTACTTTGTGAAGCAATACCTACATCAAACTAGTCAGACTATCGCACAGGCGACTTTGGCAAGTTACAAGGATTTTATCCTATAAATTCACAAACTCGTCAATAAATAGATCGGGTTCTTCTAAATTAGCCTATTACCTTATATAAAAAGTCCCCACTCGTTAGTGAGGACTAAACTGTCGTGGTGGACAATTGAGATTAACTAATTTTGACGACTTGTAGCTGCTTAGTTGTCAAGCCATTTTTCCAGGAAACAGTTTCGGATTTCTTGTGATTTAGCAAGCTTTTTCCCAGCGGACTATCCACGGAAATTCGCCCGTCCAGAGGGTTGGCTTCTAGGCTGTGAACCAGTGTATAACGGAATATTTTTCCCTGCTGATCCATCAAATCCACGACCGAGCCAATAGCAATTTTTAGGCGATCGCGCTTCCTTGGTAGTGGCTTGGCGTGGCGTAAAATATCCTTCTTCGTGAAAATTTTTGATTGGATATTTTCTAGTTGCGTAATGACGTCGTTACGATGAAGCTTGTCGTCGCGTGACTTGGCGCGTCCGATTTCCTTTAGCTCTACCATAAGTGCCTTTTCTGAAATCTCTAGCCCAGCAATTTCTTTTTGTAATTCCTTAAAGCCTTTTTTACTTAAAAATGTTGTACTCATACTTCCCCTTTCAGACTGGCAATCCAACCAATCAATAATCCCATTACAACATCCGATTCTGAAAATTAGCTGAAAATCTAAACAATTGGCAAAGAAATGGTAAAAACTGTTGAGCCTTTTATGGTGGTAACAGAGATTTGTCCGCCTAAAGCTCTGGTCAATTGTTCCGCCAGCGGCAGCCCCAACCCATAGCCTTTCGTCCGCTGGTTGCCTCGGAAAAATTGCTCAAACACGTGCGGCAGATTCTGCTGGGAAATCGCGCCATCATTACGGAAGCGAACGATGATATTCTGCCTTGAAGGTAAAATGCTGATCTTTATTGGTGAATTTTTCGGACTGTGTTTTAGTGAATTATCGAGTAAAATTGCGAATAATTCTCGCGTTGCGGTGTGGTGCAAATAAATATTAACGCGCTCTGGACAGTTTACTTCAACACGATCCGCTGCCCTTCTTTCACCAATCAGCTCTGATATTAATTCCGCCAAGTCGAAGCTTTTATCTTCTAGCGCCAGCCTGTTTTCTGTCCGCGACAGCTCCAAGAGCATGGCGGTCAGCTCGGTCAATTTGTTAATTTCCTCCAAATTGCTTTCCAACGTTTCCGTTAGTTCCGCCCGCGGCGTCTTCGGGTTTTTTAGCGCCAGTTCGGTCTCCGCTTTCATAATTGCCAGCGGCGTACGCAGCTGATGACTGGCGTTGGAAACAAACCGCGACTGGGCTTTATGCGCCGCCTCAATCGGCCGCAGCGTAATCCTCGCCAATAAATACGAGCAAGCGCCACCCGCCAGCAGCACGATGAGATTGATATAGCCCAAGCTAATCAGCAGATTGCGCGTCGAAATATCCATTCGTTCCGACAAGTCAATGCTAGGAAAATCGTTGCCGCGCTGGATGATAATTTTATGGATTTGCGTATCAACCTCTGAGCGCGCCACTTGAAAAATAATACTGCTAAACAGCAGGCTGACGACCATTAAAATCAGTAAGTACCAGCCCGCCAATTTGATAGTTGCCGAGGTAAAAATTTTCATGCTTCAATCCGGTAACCGAAGCCGCGGACGGTTTTTATCAATTGTTTTTTGAACGGCTTATCGATTTTTTGGCGCAAGTTTTTTATGTACGCCTCGACATTGTTCGGTAAAATATCGGCATCAAAATCCCAAACATGGTCGATGAGTGTTTCTTTGCTAAGAATTTGGTTCGGGTGCTGCATTAAATATTCCAGCAGCGCGTATTCTTTACTGGTCAAGTCGATAGTTTTTCCGGCGCGCATTACGGTTTGCTGCTGCTTATCAATCGTTAAATCGGCAATTTTTAGAACATCTGGCTGCTGAATTGGCGGCCGGCGCAGTAAGGCTCGGACTCGCGCCAGCAGCTCGTCGATAGCAAACGGTTTAACCAAATAATCATCCGCGCCGGCGTCCAGCCCGAAAGTTTTATCTTCGGTGGTACCCAGGGCTGTGAGGAATAAAATTGGCATATTTTTACCGTTTTTACGCAATTTTTTAACAATTTCCGCACCCTCCATGCCCGGCAGCATTCGATCGACAATCAGTAAATCGTATGGCTGGCTGTCTGCCAAATTAAAGCCCTCTTCGCCGTCATTAGAGATATCAACGGCGTATTTTTCGCGCTTGAGGGATTCGGAAATTACCCTTGCTATTTTTCGTTCATCCTCGATGACTAATAGTCGCATACTGCATCTATTATACCCTTTTTACGTTTGTTAGGGATAGTGCTATAATTTTATTCAAAGAAAAGGAGGTATATGTCCGGTAATAAAAAAATTGTTGAAATTCGTCATTTTAAGATGAAGTTTGGCAATAAAACAGTTATTAAAGATTTGAGCTTTGACGTTTTTCAGGGTGAAGTGTTTGGTTTTCTCGGTAGCAATGGCTCAGGAAAAACCACGACGCTCAGGGCGCTGCTGGGGCTATACGAGCCAGCGGCTGGTGATTTGCTAATTAATGGCAAGCCGTATGCCGTGGAGAATCAGCTGAGCCTCGGTTACCTACCAGAAGAGCGTGGTTTATATAAAAAAGAAAAAGTGCTGGATGTGATGATTTATTTTGGTCAATTGAAGGGCCTAAATCGTAATGAAGCTAAAGAATTCTCTCTGAAATTTTTAGAGCGCGTTGGTTTAAGCGACAAGGTAAATATGCGATTAGATAAATTATCAGGCGGCCAGCAGCAAAAAATTCAGCTGGGTGTAACAATTATGGGCGATCCGGAACTTCTAATTATGGATGAGCCAACCAAGGGTTTTGACCCGGTGAATCGTCGGTTGTTGATGAATATTATTGAAGAGCAGCGAAGAGCTGGCACGACGATTATTTACGTAACGCATCAAATGGAAGAGGTTGAGCAATTGTGCGATCGACTGATTTTATTAAAGGATGGCCAAGCAGCGGCGTACGGCACTTTAAATGAGGTTAAGCGGCAATTCGGCGGCGCGTCAATGGACGATATTTTTGTCAAAGTGTATGGCGGCGAAGCAAAGGAGTTGGGTGATGAGTAAAATGCATAATTTGGGGACGGTTTTCAAGTTTGAGACGATCCGGGTACTGAAAAAGCCAACTTTTTGGCTGATGGCATTGGGTTTTCCTCTAATGATAGCGGTGCTTTATGGTATCATGTTCTGGTCTCAGAATACGACAATTCAGGCCTCAAAAGAATTGGATAAGCAAGAATTTTCATTAGAAATTACCGACGATTCAAAGTTGATATCTTCAGAGCTACTCGCAGCGGTCAAGGCTAAGCCAGCTCAATCAAAAGAATCTGGCATTAATGACGTAAAAAATAACAAAGTAGATGCTTATATCTATGTTCCAAAAGACATAAGCCAGCAAAAAGTTGAAGTTTACGGTAAAGATGTTGGTCTGTTCCAGAATGGTAAATATGGCGCAGTGGCCCAAAGCCTGCTGAGTAAATCGGTAACTAATAACATTAGTCCAGCAGAAGTCACTATTCTTCAAAACAAAGTCCAATTATCGTCAACTACCTATCTTGATGGTAAGGAGCACGGCGGCATTAATGAAATGATAGCGCCAGGAATGTTCCTAGTGATTTTGTTCATGCTGATTAGCTTCTTTGGCAATCAAATGCTAACCAGTACTACTGAAGAAAAAGAAAATCGCACAGTAGAGATGCTATTGACGACGGTTAAAACCGACACGTTAATTACAGGAAAAATATTATCACTGATGGTGCTGGCCTTGATTCAGATATCGATAGTTGTTTTGCCTGTCGTGGCGGGATACCTGGCGTTTGGGTCAAAGCTACAATTGCCGAATATGGATTTGAGCGTACTTGTATTTGATCCTGTGAGGATTAGCTTGGCGATAGTAATTTTCTCAGCCAGCTTCATGCTGTTTACGGGCATGCTGGTGACTTTGGGCGCAATGATGCCGACCGCTAAGGAGGCGAGCCAATGGTTTGGCTTGGTGATGATGCTATTTGTTGGACCACTTTATGGCATTACAGTTTTTGTGTCGTTCCCTGACTCGTTCTTTGTTAAGTTCCTATCACTATTCCCGTTTACTGCGCCAATTCCGTTATTGTTAAGAAATGCAGTCGGCAATTTGCCAGTCTGGGAAGCATTATTGGGTGCGACAATTTTGGTCGTTACGGCGGTATTTGTCATGTGGCTATCGGTGCGTGTCTTCCGTTACGGTGCTATGTCGTATGATAATAAATTATCGCTATCAACATTGCGGATGAAAAGGAAAGCTGGTAAGGTTTAGATATGAAAGTACGTATTGAGATAGACACAAAAACGTTCGTGCGGTTTTGGTTAGTGGTAATGGGTTTTGGCCTGGCGGGATTAGCGATTTACTCCGCAAAGGATGCGCTTATCTTGTTGGGGATTTCCTTATTCTTGGCATTAGCTCTGAATCGTCCCGTGGCGGCGATTGCTAAAAAACTACCAGGTAAAAGTCGATTGGGCGGCACAGCGCTGGCTTATACGACATTGGTACTTCTATTAGGTTGCGTGGCTTGGTTTGTGGTACCGCCAATCGTCCAGCAATCCGCCAAATTTGTTGAAAGTGTACCGAGCTTGATTGACCAAACTGGCTCACAGTGGCATGGATTTAATGAGTTAATTGATAAAAACGGTTTACGTCCGCAGGTTGACGCGACGTTAAATAACCTGAGGCAGCAGGCCTCGTCTTGGGCTACTAGCGCTGGTACTAGCTTGATCTCAAGCGTAGGTTCATTGGCAGCATTTCTGGGGTCATTATTCTTGGTGCTAGTCCTGTCATTCTTGATGCTACTGGAAGGTCCAATGTGGATGAAGCGCCTATGGGGTCTTTATAACGACCAGGAAAAAATGGAGCGACATAAAAAACTGGTTGGGCGCATGTATAACGTAGTCACGGGATATGTCTCTGGCCAATTAACAGTTTCTGGAATAGATGCGATACTGTCAGGTTTTGTGGTGTTCGTGCTCAGCCTGGCATTTCCGGCTATTGATTCAAACTTGGCTATGTTGACCGTCATGGTTACCTTCGTGTTGACACTTATCCCAATGTTTGGTGCGACATTGGCTGGACTGCTGATTTCGCTACTTCTATTCTTCAACAACGTCACCGCTGGTGTGATCTATGCTATATATTTCATCGTCTATCAGCAGATTGAGAACAATTTCATCGCACCATCAATTCAGTCAAAGAAGTTAGAACTATCGGCGCTGATGGTGTTGTCGTCAGTGACAATCGGTCTCTATGTTGGCGGGCTTTTGGGGAGCTTGATTGCCATTCCGACGGCTGGCGTAGTTAGGGTACTACTGGAGAATTATTTGGAACAGGCTCGGCTAAATCGTATTGAGAGTGAAAAACCACTGAATAAATTAATGAAGAAATTGAAAAATGAAAGTTAATTAAATCCAGAATGAAAGTATAGCCCGTTGGATTCAGCGGGCTATTTCCATGCCCAAATGCTGCCGCTTGGCGTGTCGCGAATGGTGATACCAGCCGCCAACAGTTCATCGCGAATGCGGTCAGATTCTTGCCAATCTTTTTCGGCGCGGGCGGTACGACGCTGGATAATTAATCTCTTCAAATCGTCGGTAATATCAGGGGTCGATTTCGCCAAATCCAAGCCCAAAACCTCGTCAATAATTTCAATCAATTGCAACAAACCGCCGCGATGGATTTTTTCTAACGGCGCGTGATCCAGCCGTGAAAACGCCTCGTCGATCAGCGCCAAGGCTCCTGGCGTATCCAAGTTATCATTCAGCTTTTCAACCAGCGCCTGCCGCGCCGCCAACAGCGACACGGTACCTTCCTGCTCATCCTTCTCGTCATCATCATCCAGCGTGTCGTGCGTCTGGTGTCGCAGCGCCGCATAGCCGCGCCAATGATCCAGTCGCGCCTGGGCTGCTTCCAAAATATCCCACGTGAAATTGCCCTCAGTTTGGTAATGCTTGCTGAGAATTGCCAGTTTGAAAGCCATAGGGCTAAAGCCACGGGCGGTGATGTCTATGAGAGTGATGATGTTGCCGAGCGACTTGCTCATCTTGCGGCCGTCAACTTTGATATGGTTATTGTGTAGCCAAATTTGAGAGAATTGTTGTCCGGTCAAACTCTCACTCTGGGCAATCTCATTCGTGTGATGAACTGGAATATGATCAATTCCGCCTGCGTGAATATCAATAGAATCGCCGAGCGTTTCACGGGCAATTGTCGAACATTCCAGGTGCCAGCCAGGAAAACCGACTCCCCACGGACTATCCCATTCCATATCGCGCTTGGTGTCTTTTGGTGAAAACTTCCATACGGCAAAGTCGGTGATGTTGCGCTTACCTGCCACGCTGACTCGCGCGCCCGCTTCTAGGCCCGCCACGTCCAGCCGTGCTAATTTGCCATAATCTTTCAATAGTGACGTATCAAAATACATGCCGTCGCCGTCAATCTTATATAAAAATCCCTTTTCATCTAGCCCGCGGGCAAAGTCGATTTGCTGCTGGATATAGTCCGTTGCCCGCACCAAATGGTCGGGCCGCACCAGCCTTAGCACCTCGTAGGCTTCGTGCTCGGCGATGGCGATGTACTGCTTGGCCACGTCCCATGCAGTCTTACCCTCGTGGCGCGCCCCCTTCTCCATCTTGTCCTCGCCGTTATCATCATCGCTAGTCAAATGTCCAACGTCGGTGATATTTTGCGTGCGAATCACTGAGATATTTTGCCAGCGCAATAAGCGAACTAGCACGTCCCAATAGATATAACCAACCCAATTGCCAATGTGCGGCTGCGAATACACCGTCAGCCCGCAGGTGTAAACCTTGACTGTTTTTCCGTCGAGCGGTTTCAGCTCGTCTTTTTTTCTAGTAAGCGTGTTATAGAGTTTTATCATTAGTCCTATTGTACGTCACTCTGGTGGCTTTTTCAAAATTGATATAAAAACAGCCCCAGTTGGGACTTAATAATTTCAAGGAAGAAATGACAGACAGTGTTATTACGAAACGCCGCCTGCCATTTCTCCTGGCGGATTAGTCCTGGGGACGAGGACGCTTCCACTCTAGGAGGATCTTAGTCCTCCTGAGCAGTTGATGCAGTTGAGAAATTTGATATTCTTTCAGCATAAGAATATCACTCTCCTCTAACAGTACGTGAGCGCTCTCTTTTACCTGCAGTGCAGGTATGGCAATATCAACGAGATAATCGTCGAAATTAGCAACATCCTTATTGCGCTCCTCCAGGTCGCTTACTGCCTTCCTCAGAGAGGAGATGGTTGCACCGCTTAGACGCTTCATCATTCTGCTGTGATGCAGTATGAGTTCGTTGTATACTGACATAGACTTCCAGGTCAGCCGGGGCTGAGTCCTGGCCGCAGCTCCTGACGTAACGAATATGGCAATGAGATTCTGCCCTATTACGTATGAAGCATTTGTCACTCTGCGAACAGAGTGGTGCTTGGCGTCGAACGATGTCAGTATATAATGAAGCACCAGCATAACAGAGAGATATCCCTCAATCACGTCTGCGATAAACCTCTTCCTTTCCGAATCTGGAATTTTACCAGATTCCCGAAGTGTTCGCTCGACTTCATCAATGGAATCTTCCAACCTTCTGAATAGCTTGATGTCGCTCTTCTTGAATGAAATTTCTTCTCCTTCGATCTTCAGAGTGACATTATCTTTTCTCTGTCGGGACATAATCCCTTTCCTGTCTTCTCACCCATGGATGGTTAAGTGACGTTTTGTCACAAGGCGAGATCTCATTCCTCTTCTCTGCTTTTTATAAAAGGAATAAAAACTCACCTTGTATATAACTGTCTGTCAAAGTGCGCTTTCGGACAAGGATTTTCTCGACTTGTCAACGAAAGCTGATGTTATTTATATCACACTTATATTAAAAAGTCAACGCTAGCCTAGTCTTATTAGAGCCTAAAACATTGTAGCTATATTGCCAGATAAGCCCTTATGTTTGACAGAATAGACTATTTAATACACAATAAAGAACTTATGGGAGAAGTGTATTTTATGCATCCGCCTGTGTCTAGATATGACAGACCTCTTTCACTGGACTCTTTGAAGCGCATGAAAGATATGTTGATAGGTGCTTTAGAGGAGCCTGAGATAATTGATACGCTGGGGGCTCTAGCCTTAGGGTTATGTGATACGGCTCAAATGTTGGAGCCTATGGAATATGTTGAAGGTGAAGAGTTGGGCGACACCCATCCTGACTCAGACTGGCCAGATAAAAACATAATACCGCTTATTGGGAGTAATAAGTTTGTTGTTTCTGGAAAGCAGATATCTCCTATGCCAGTGCAGAAAGATAGAATAGAAAAAACTCTCGCTGGTGACAACTCTACCAGAGTACGTATTGATGGTATATATCGTTATTTAGAGGATTACCCGCCCACAAAAATAGAAAGAACAAATGTTGGCGGGTTTTGTTATACTGGTCTTTGCGAAATGAAAGGCGCCTGGACAGGCTCCTATGTGAGTCTTCGCCCTGTTATTAGTGTGACTCAGAGTGGACTGATATGTGTTGATAGCGCCACATTGGGTCACGAAACGTCTCATGCGTATGATCGTGTTGTTAATCCAGTTTTGGAAATAAACCCTACTGAATCCAATCAAGTAAAACTTCGTTCTGAATTGCAAGCTTATGCCGTGGAAAAAGTGATTCAGGATTATCTTGCATATAATGATGGAATAATATTTAGTTACCCTAGTTTGCAAGATCGAGTAGAAGAGGTACGAAGAAAAGTTAACGGTCCTCTACGGTCTGAGGGCGCATTTGATGTGAATGATGATTTGATAGAGCAACTAGATAGAGAAGGCCTGAGAGGTATATATTGATAGCGTAGTGGATCAATATTCTGCTTGTAGAGCCTGATCTGTTGCCGTGACTAATTCGCGTACGATTTCATCATAGCTTTCATATACACGGAATCCTGCCGCGTACGGATGACCGCCACCGCCGAAGTAGCCAGCCACCGTGTCGGCGATTGGTAGGTTACCGCGCAGGCGGGCGGTCAGTTTGCCGTCAGGATAAGTTTTAATGACGCAGCTGAGCGCCACGCCTTCGACTAGCCGCAGCTCGTCGCCGATCAGTGCGCCGGGGTTGTAGGCGTCGCTGTAGGCTTGAATTTCCTCAAATGGCACGTGTACCAGCGCCAATTGCCCGTCCAGCAAATATTCGATTCGCTCAATCAACTTGCCTTTGTACGCCAAAATCTCCGGTGATTTTTTCATAAATTCGCGCCGCCGCTCTTCAATTTCGGCATTGGATACGCCCAGCTCGGTCAATTCACCAGCGACGTGAAAGGTTGCCGCGGTGGTATTTGGCGTGGTGAGGCCCAGACTGTCAGACATGATGGCGATAAGTAGATTCTCCGCCGCTTGCTGGTTGATAGTCCAGCCAGCGTGGGTGAACAATTGGTAGAGCAATTCCCCGGTGGCCACCACTGTGTCAGAGAGCATGGTGTGTTCAAAGCTCAGGGTTGACTCGGCGGTGTGGTGGTCAATAACCAGTACCGGATGTGTTTCCAGAAAATGTCTTACTCCAGGTGTTTCTAATACTTTGCTAAGCAATACGTCGGCGCTAGTGTCAACAATAATGGCAGCGTCGGCCTGTGTTGGAAAATCGCCAACTACCCTGTCCCAGCCGCGAATGTAGCGCAGATATTTGGGGATGTCGACCGGACAATATAATGTGACGGACTTTCCCAGGTCGCTCAGCACTTCTTCCAGTGCTAAGCTAGAACCCAGACTGTCGCCGTCAGGATTTTCAGCTTGTATAATAACTATATTATTTGCAGATTGGATAAATTGTTTAGCTGTATCGAGCATATATTTATTATAACAAATAGTTTTTATGTCTTTGGTGAGGATTTTAGGGGCTTAATTTATAGCTATATAGAGACGTGTAACAGATACGCTAAAAACGTAAACATTTTTATAAATTATTATTGACAAAATATAAAAATTGTGCTAGTATGGGAACATAAAGCCCGAATATTGGGCTGGAAAGAGGAGTTTTTATGAACAAATTTAAGAAAATCGGCATCGCTATTTCTCTGGGAATCGCTTTGTTCGGTGGAATTTGGCTAGCATCGCCTTCACAGGCTGCCGGCTGTAACAAATTTAATGTCGTTTACTGCGGCACCAATTCTATGTCAGAATTGCAATCGGCATATAGCCGTTCGGAGATTAAATCTCTATATAGCCAATGGTATATTACTGAAACTATGGTTCAGGGTGGCTCAAACATGCGTGAAGGCGTGGTTGACGCAAGCGGTAATATTACAGTTGACGGTCGAGTTGTAGCTACAAACGCCGTAACCGTACAGTCTAAGGCTGGTACTCTTCAGCCTGCCCCACAGCGTACATATAGCGCGGCTGGTTATACTTACTATCAGTACACAACTGGTCAGAGCTTCGTTGATGGTCCTAAGAGCTACCGAATCTATGCATGGTTTGATGACAATGGTAAGTTCATCACCGGTGTTATTAAGGATTGTGGTAACCCAGTTTGGGGTCCACCAACAACACCTCCAGCAAAGCCAGCGTTAACATGTGACGTCTTGCAAGTAGCTGAAGTTTCTCGTGACACGTTTAAGTTTAGTACAAAAGCAACAGCTAAAGACGGCGCAACTATCACCAGCTACACTTACGACTTCGGTGATGGTAATACTCAGACAACTACCTCATCTGAAATCCAACACACTTACGCAAAATCCGGTAACTATAAAGTTACTGTTACGGTAAACGGCAAAGAGACTGGCGAAGTTAAAAGGCAGAGTCCAAACTGTGAAAAGACTATCACGGTTAAAGATGAACCAAAGGTTCCAGTTTGTAAGCTAGAAACAGGTGAATATCCAGTATTTGTGGAAGAGTCAAAGTCTCATGATACTAGCAAGTATTCAAAGAGTCCAGATGACTGTAAGAAGTCTCCTGAAAAGATCAAGGTATGTGTAATCGAAAACGGTAAGAAATATATTACCGAAATTAAGAAGGAAGAGTTTAATAAAGCAATCCATAAGGATTTGAGCGAATGTAAGGAAACTCCTACCACTCCTACACCTTCTCCAGAGTTGCCAAATACTGGTGCAGGCGACGTGATTATGTCAGCACTAGGCCTGGGTGGATTGACCGCATCTACTATCGCTTATGTTGTTAGCCGCCGCCAAATGTAATAGGCTAAGCTAATAGAAAAATGCCCGCCATAATCAGGCGGGTATTTTATTGGCTTTAAGGTGTGAGATTATAGTTTTTTCCGACCTTCTAAGGCGTGCGTTAATGTAATCTGGTCTGCATATTCAAGGTCGACGCCGACTGGGATGCCGCGCGCCAAGCGAGTAATAGTGGTACCTAATCCAGCTTCCTGGATGTAGCGCTGTAAGAATAAAGCGGTAGACTCACCTTCGACTGAAGCGTTAGTGGCGATAATAATTTCCTGTACGTCGTCGGTTTTTATACGCTCAATTAGCTCAGGAATATGTAGTTGCTCTGGCCCAATATTATCGATTGGCGAAATTACGCCACCTAGTACATGATAGGTACCGGTAAATTGTTTTGTTCTTTCTAGGGCAATAATATCTAGTGGTTCTTCAACTACGCAAACAAGCTGTCTATTTCTGCCCTGGTCTGCGTATAGTGGCGAAACGTCGTCGCTAGCATCAATCAGTGCAAATGTTTTTGGGCAGGTTTTTACGTGGTCATGTAGTCGATCTAGTGAGCGCGCCAATTGCTTGGCAGATTTAGGATCGCGGCGTAAAACCGCGTAAGCGTATCTCTCTGCTGTCCGCGGTCCTACTCCGGGTAAATTACCAAAATCATCAATTAAAGCCGTTAAGGCTTTGGGTAAAATGTCAGTTGACATAATCTTAGAATGGCAAGTTTCCTAGACCGCCCATCAACGGTTTCATGGTTTCAGCGGCAACTTCCTGAGCCTTAGCCATGCCGTCGCGAACTGCAATTTCAATCCAGTGCTCTAGTTCTTCAATATTCTCTAAGTCAACCATTTCTGGGTCAATTTTTACTGACTTGATTTTTAGTTCACCACTAATTTGCACCACTACCGCACCATCACCAGCCTCAACTTCAATGATTTCCTTGCCTAATTGCTTCTGTGCTTTACGTAGCTGTTGCAGCATTTTTACTTGATCAAATGCCATATTCCTCCTTATTTAATATGTATAATTATACCTTATTTTTTGTCAGATGTGTAGATATAGAAGCGGTCCCCGCCCTGGTTATGTTCGCTGACGATAATTGATGATAGATGGCTTGAGTAGGTTTTTGGTATGGTGGTTTTTACGGCATGGCTGACGTATAATGTTTGTCCGACTTTTTCTGGTGCTTTATGGATAATTGAGATTTTATGATACCTATGTTTTTGGAGCGCTTCGTAAATTGGTGATTCTTCTTTGCTGACTAATATAGAGAACGAATCAGTTGGTGCGGTATTTTTCTGTAGTAGAGACAAGTCTTTATTAAAATGTGAAACAGCCTCTGGGAAATAACGATAACTATCAATGTAGCGGAAACTACCACCCGTCACCATGACAATAATTAAGAGAGATATAAGAACTAATCCTGTGCCGCGAGCGTAAGGGTTGCGCGGAAAAAGCCCGTACCACATAGCCATTAGCGATTCCAGGCCGACTGCCAGCAGAATGAATAGCGGAACGATGATAATTGGCGTTAAGCTTGGCTGGAAGATTAGCAGGGCGATTGCTAAAACTAGCCATGACCAAATCATAAATGAGCGGGCGCTGGCAATTTTTTGGAAACTGCGAACCAATCCTAATCCGATTAGAATCATGGCGTTAAAGTCCATGATTGGTGTAATTTGGTTGCCTACGACTGACGGGAAGATGCGAAGATAGGTGTAGTATAGGGTTTTAAGATTGGCGAACATGTCAAAACTGAGATTATTAATGCCAATGAGACTATGAAGCAATGCGTGAGATTTATAGCACAGAAAGCCAATTCCGAGAATTATTGCGAGTAGAATAGTCAACGGTAAAATCCAGGCCCCTCGATGTTTTCTGGAGATAAGAAAGTAGCGTGGGTGTGGGTGGAGAAAGGCGATGATCAGGAGCCCTAGATTGATATACCAAAGATATGGAGTGAAGAGGCTGAAAGCCGTGGTGATGGCTAGTCCAATCCGCCAGAGTGAAGCCTTTGGTGCTTTCTGAAGAATGAGAGTCGCGAAAAGTAGTGTTAGGGCGGTATAGAAAATATATAAAACGCCAACGGTTGCGCTCTGTCCTATGAATAGGAATTGACCGGTGCTGATCATGATAAGTAGCGATAAGATGGTTGTGGAGGGCTTAAACCAGCGTTTAAGTAGGAAGAATATGGCTATGGAGCTAATAATCGACAGTAGGACGGCTGGAGCTTTAATTGTCAGTAAGCTGACGCCAAATAGCTTGAAAAATGCTAGCTGAAGTAGATGAAACGGTAAGTTGGTTACGGCAAGTCCTTCTGAGCTAAATTTCAAGTGGTTTGTGGTATTAACCATGTCAATTTCTGCTTGAGACAGTCCGCCTGGTGCGTGTAAAGCTGAAACCGTAACAGCCCCTATGTACAATAATACCAACAGAGTATATCCGAAAGCATAGCGCCATCGGTAAAGAAAAATATCAGTAACTTTTTGCTTTTTCATTGGTATGATTATAGCACAATTCTATTCGTGCTTGCGATCCAGGCTCATGAAGCGGAGGCGCTCTGGGTGGAAGTACAATTGGACTTTTCCGACGGGGCCGTTACGGTGCTTAGCGATGATTAGGTCGGTGATGTTTTGGACTTCCGGGTTGTCTGGTTCGTAATATCCTGGGCGATAAATGAAGCTGACGATATCGGCATCCTGCTCGATGGATCCAGATTCGCGCAGGTCAGCCAGCTGTGGAATTGGTGGGGTGCGCGATTCGACTGAACGACTCAACTGACTCAGCGCAATCAGTGGCACATTGAGCTCACGGGCAATTAACTTCAATCCACGGGAAATTTCCGACACTTCCTGGACGCGGTTGCCATTGTGATTGCCGTTGGCCTGCATCAGCTGTAAGTAGTCAACGATGATTAGTCCCAGTTGATTTTCGTGAGCAATTCTGCGGGCCTTAGTACGCATCTCCAGAACCGAAAGTCCCGGCGTATCATCAATGTAAATCGGCGCCTCTGCCATCTCGCCCATGGCTTCAGACAATTTGGCAAAATCATTATCACTCAAGTTTCCAGTGCGAATATTCCAGCTGTCAACACCTGAGGCGTCCGCCAGCATGCGGTCAACCAGTTGCTCTTTACTCATCTCGAGGCTAAAGAACAGCACCGGCTTTTTCTCAATTGTCGCCACGTTGTATGCTAAGTTGGTCACCAGCGTGGTCTTACCCATGGCCGGACGAGCCGCCAGAATAATCAAGTCGGACTTCTGTAGTCCAGCTGTCATATTGTCAAGGTCGCGATATCCAGTACGGACGCCCCGTAGAGAGCCTTTATTTTTGCTAAGCTCTTCAATTCGGTCAAAGCTGTCTGTCAGAATGCTCTCTAGGCTCACTAAGTCTTGTTTGGTTGATTGGTCGGAAACACTGAATAATTCAGCCTCAGCTTTTTCCAGTAGTTCCTGCGTTGTCGTAGATTCGTCATAGCCAAGTTCAGAAATGTCACCACTCGCCTTGATTAGTCGTCGACGTACCGCTGTTTGTGCTATCATCTCGGCGTATGCTGAGGCGTGTGCTGCTGTCGGTACGTAGTTTGTCAGTTCTGTTAGGTATGCTGATCCGCCAACTAACTCTAACTCATCTTTACGCTTTAATTCATCTGTTAGTGTCAATAAATCAACTGGCTTATGTTTTTCAAATAAGTGCATCATCCCAGCAAAAATCAGTCCGTGGTTTTTATCATAAAAATCGTGAGCGTGAGTGATTTCCGCGGCGTCCGCCAGGACTTCCTCGTCAATTAAAACAGCTCCAAGTAAGCTCTTTTCTGCGTCTAAATTTTGTGGTGGAATTTTTCCGTTCGCATTGCTTTTATCTGCCATTAAATATTCTCCAGTTTAACCTCTTCACCGCCACCCATCAATTCGGCAATTTTCGCCAGCTTTTTGTCCTCTGGCGGCTTCTTCTCTCCAATTATATCAATTTCTAGCTCCATACTTGTCTCTTCTGCAATTATCTCCGCAATTAATGGTCGATTTTTGGCGTCGTCCAGTTTTTTCTTGTAAAACGCGGTGCCAGCGTAAACTGTTAATTTTTCTCCATCAAATGCCCACTGGCTTTTTTGCAGTAAAGAAGATAGTCCGAGCGATTTTTCTTTTGCCTTTTCAACTACTTTATCCCAATCCATTTCTAATGTAGTGTCAGTTTTCTTTGGCTTTGCAGCGGGTTTCTTCGGCGGCTCCACTGTCTTTTCCTCTTTCTCAAGAGAGTTTTCTACTGGTTTAGCTGGAGCAGTCGGCTTGGCCAGCGCTGAAATTGTAGGCTGCTTTTTAACTATGGTTTCGGCGACATTTTTCTTTGGTGTAATTGGATTTTTACTGGTCTGAGAATCGCAATCCATAAATATCGTCAATAATTTTAAGTCCGGATGCGGGTGTCGATCAACCTCAATTAACTGCTGGATCAGCTTGACTAGATTTGGGTTTTGCCGTAGTTTATTACGAGCGATTGATAGGAGTTGATGAGAAACGACCACTGAATTGGCGCCGTTATTTTCTAAATCCCGGAAGACATTTAAGATTTGCTCATTATTGCCAGTCTGGTATAAATCCAGTAATCCGTTAAGTTTTGAAGTGTCGCTCAGGCCCAAATATTCAGCGACCATAGCACTGGTCAATGGTTGGTCGGCTGTTGCCAAGATTGACAATTGATCAAGCATGCTAATCCCGTCGCGAAACCCGCCGCGCGAACGCTCAGCAATCAGCCGAGTAGCGTCCGCCTCGATGGCAAAGCCCTCTTTTTCGGCGATGGCCATCAGCTGGCGCGCCATGACGTCAACTGAGATGGGATGAAAGAAAAATTGCTGGACGCGGCTGAGGATGGTGGCGGGCAGCTTGTCGGCGTCAGTGGTTGCCAGGATGAATACCACGTGTGCTGGTGGCTCTTCCAATGTTTTTAGCAGTGCGTTGAAGGCGGGCTTAGATAGCATGTGGACTTCGTCGATGATGTAGATTTTTTTTGGTGCGGAAACGGGCGCAACTTGCGCTTTTTCGCGTAGAGCGCGGATGTCGTCGACGCCGTTGTTACTGGCGGCATCGATTTCAATGATATCCAAGTGCGAGGCTTCCTCATTGTACGGTAATTGATTGATCTCATGCGCCAAAATCCGTGCTACGCTGGTTTTTCCCACGCCACGCGGACCCGTCAGTAAATACGCATGGGCGATTTTCCCCTGCTCCAAGGCTCGGCGTAAAATGTTGGTCACGTGATCTTGCCCCAACACTTCGTCCAAGCTGCGACTGCGATATTTGCGGTACAGCGCTTGACTCATTCCCTCATATTCCTCATGAGATAATTATAGCAGAAAACAGCGTCTAGTGTATTTATGGATAGCGTAGGTCGACTTTGTGCTTAGTCTCGGCGACATAAAAACGGTAATAGCTATCAGTATCTGATACAGTCGGATCTTCAAGTATCTCGTCATTTTCTTTGATTTTAATATATTCATCATTATTATACGGTTTGATAAGCCTAGTAAACTCAAACGCGTATTCACCAGAAATATTTTTTAGCTCTTGGCTCTGATCTATTGGGTCGTCATAGTCGGTCATAACTAGCACAAGAAAGTGCCCATCTTCACCGCCAAACAGATGAAAAGTCGTATCTGGACTAAGTGGTATCAGTGATGCAAACTGTCGAACATAACCCAATTTTTTGAGAATTGGAAATGCTTCAAAAACTACCGATGGGAATATAAAATTTGAGTAATTGTTCATAGTGAAATTATACCAGGTAAGATGGATAGTTTTCAGACATATCCAGGTCTTATGGCTCAGAAGCCAGTGAGGTGATTGCGCAAGTCGTTGCCGTTCATGGTTTCCCATGAGTTGTCGACGATAACCTGACCACCCTCGCTCTCAGGTAGCCTCCAATAGACGATATTCTCGCCCAGGGGGCCACCGGTGGCTTTGACGTGTCCATGCCCATGTCCATCTGGAGTGAAAGCTCCGCCGTAGTAGACGTTGATCTGTCCTCCAGACCTGTGCACAATAGCAGGCTGTCCGTCGAAGTAAGCCATGATAACTCCTTCTGGAGTCGGGCGGAGAAAATAAATTCTCCGCAAATTGGTGCGTTGATTTGACGCAGGCTAGCACATGTTGTGAAAGCTAATATATATATATCAGTAATATAATAAAATGTCAAGCAATTTTGTCAAAAATATATCACAATAATAATATAACCTCTGTTAAAAATGGTAATTTTGTGCATTTTAAAATAGCGTCAGCTGTTCGCTTGGCAATTCCAACTCAATATCTCCAGTAATTTTATGCGCCTGGTAGCCGATGAACTTTTTGAGATTGTAAGCTAGTAGCTGGTCTTTATGCTCGGTGATGACAATTGAGCCAATAACGCTGCGGACGCGCCCGACAAGTTGATTTTGATCTTTCATGATTATAGCCCGCGTTAAATCGATGTCATTAGTATGAAAATAATCTTCGCAAGGAATTAGCTCGGACTTCGGAAATGATACGCCAATTTTCTGTTCGATTTCAAGCAGTTTTTGCCGCAACTTTTCCTCGCCGGCCGCTCGTTCAAAAGGCTGCTTTATAAGTTCAAGTTTTTTATGAATCGGCATAGTCTCGACAATTCCATCCAGTGCGGAAATTTTCGCCTCATATTGTCGGGCAATCAATGCCGAAGAAAACGTCTCCAGCTTCAGCGCCAAGCGCGCTCCCTGCTCCAGTAGCCGCCGAATGCCGCGCTCTTCCTGAGAAATGCCGACTTTAATGACTCCCGGCGCGAAATATGCCAGATAGACAAAGTGCGGGTTTTGGTTAATCTTTTCCTGCTGCGCCGACACCGAATCGGCGTTATAAAACGCAGGATTAAAACCAGTTCGATCACGGCATTTCAAGCAGTTTTCATATTTGCCATCAACCGTGGCGGAATCTGGACAAATTTGGCTACTGTGATTCTCAAAATCCACCCAGCCGGTGCAATATTTGGTTGAGAAGTCAAACTCAAGCGATAAATCTTGCCCAAACAATTCCCGCCGCTTAATCTCATCGCCGATTTGACAGTCAATAAACGGCTGGTTGTCGGCATTAAAACTGGCATAAGCGAGTAAAAAATCGTCTGGCATAAGTTTCCTTTACAGTGCTGCTTCGACAGCTGCCCAGGTAGCGTCAGGATTGTCTTCTGGAATGATGATGGTGACTTGGTCGCCAATGTTAATGCGGAAATAAGTGACGCTGGCGAGTAAAATACGATATTCGCGGCCGGAAGCCTCAACGTAATAGACGCCGTCGTGCTGGACGAGCGTGCCGATGACTTGTTTGCGCGGTACCGGGCCGATTTGCTTATAGATAAAGCTGCCGTCCTCGGCGATGGTCAATTTCATCAAATCACCCTCAACCAGCTTAGACTTCGAAGCATAATTGGCAGGAATTGGGTAATTCTTTCCGTCAGGGCTGAGCATCATTTGCCCGTCAAATACACCTTCAATAACTTTTCCAGTTACATTATCGGACGAGGTCTTTGGTGTGACTACCTGTCCATCGTCACCGATGATGCTGATTAATAGTTCTTTTGCAGCAGCTAAGTTAGTTTCCGCCTCTTGAATAAGTGTCCGAAGACGCTTAATTTGTTTTTCTGGTAATTCAGACATGGTTCTCGCAATTCCTTTGTCTATTTTTATAATACTTAACTAATATATAACACAGCTTTATGTTTGTGACAAGTCGTCAGATCTATTTTTATCTAATTTTCCACAATGCTATAAGATGTGAATAAAAAAGTGTTGCAAATTTTACCCTTGCAATTGGCGCGCGGTTCATGATATTAGAAAGTGGTCACATAAAAATCACCGCCCAAAGCGGACGGTGATTAAACGAAACAAATTGGCGTTATATAACAAATTATGAAAGCTCAACGCTAGCGCCGGCGCCTTCCAAGGTCTTCTTTGCAGCTTCAGCGTCGTCTTTAGAAACTTTCTCTACAACTGGTGCTGGAGCGCCGTCGACGATAGCTTTTGCTTCGCCTAGGCCCAGGCCGGTGATTTCTTTAACAGCCTTGATGACTGCAACTTTCTGAGCGCCAGCGTCCTTCAGGGTAACGGTGAACTCAGTTTTTTCGTCAGCCGCAGCAGCGTCACCGCCAGCAGCTGGACCAGCAACAGCGACAGCTGCAGCAGCTGGCTCGATGCCGTATTCTTCTTTCAAGTGTTTTTTTAGTTCGTTAACTTCCAGAACTGTCAACTTGGTCAGTTCTTCAGCCAATTTCTTAATATCAGCCATGATATATCTCCTTAGATTATTAATTAGTTATCATCTCGAGTTATCTAATCTTCACAGTCTCCTCTTTTCGCGCCGCGCACCTTCGGATCGCTCGGGCTGCAATCGCTGTACCGGAGTTTATGAAGACCGAATAACTCGAGATGATTGATTGCTAAACTTAAGCAGTAGCTTTGGCCTCGATGCCGTCTAGTAAGCCGTGCAAATTGCCGCCCAGCGCGCCCACGGTGTCGTGTACTGGTGAGAGCAATTGCGCCACCACTTCGGCGACAAGCTGGTCTTTGCTTGGCAAGCCAGCCAATGCTTTGATGTCAGCTTCGTTGATACTGAGGCCTTCACCTGAGAAACCACCAGCCAACTGCAGTGCTGGATGCGTCTTTGCAAACGTGTCCAAAACTTTCGCTGGCATGACCTCGTCTTCCGCGCTGATGGCGTAGACCAACTGGCCAACCAGGAGGTCAGTGTCGGTTTCTTTGTAGGTGTCGACGCCTTGCAACGCTACGCGTACTAAGCGGTTTTTTACCACCTTGATGACGACGTTTGCTTCGCGGGCAGCCTTGCGTAGTTCTTGCAAGTCAGCCACGGTAAGAGTTTGGTAGCGAGCGAAAGCTGTACCTTTAGCGTCTTTCAGAAGCTCTGTTAGTTCAGCAACCAAAGTTTGTTTTTTATCGCGTGAAATTGCCATAAAAATCCTTTCTTTGATTGAGTTAATTTGTTATGTACCAATTTGTTAACGTGCGGTAATGGAGAATCAAAAAACGTCTTTGATTCTCGCACTACCAAAGACGTCAAATAAAACTGTTAGTTTCATCCCTCGGTGGCATTTTTACATCTGTTTTTCATACAAATCGCCACTGTCTTTGGTAATGTTCCTTAAAATTGTAGCAGAAATGACAACGAAAAACAAGGGTTATAGCAATTATTCTTCAGCTGATTTTATTGCTTTGTTTACTTCGCTCTCCCCCATTCTTAGTATTCGCTTACGCTCCCCTTCGGACGTTCCGCCCCAGACTCCGTATCTGGTTAATTCTGGATGTTCAAGTGCGTATTTTAGGCATTTCGCTAAGACCGGACATTTCCGGCACATAGATTTGGCGGCTTCTGTAGCTTCTGTCTTTCTGACTTCCCTTAAGTCTTGGCCTGGGTTATTCGGGTTTTCCTGAAAAAATATGCGATTCGCCTCTTTGGAAGTTAGTCTCGCGCATTCGGCGCCGTCCAATAGACTTTCATTATTCAATTTTGGCATATTTTTATTTTACAATAATATAGCAATAAAATCAAATCAAATCAAATCAAATATGTATTAGTCTTAGGCAAAGAGAAAGCCCGCTCCGTGGTGGAGCGGGCGGGCGAACCTCCTTTCTCTGTTTCCTTTCATGGTTAGCGCACTCTGAGAGTCCCCCCGTCTAGATCAACGACGTCGCTTGGACATGCTAGTCCAGGTCGCAATTATACCAACTGTCAAAAGAATCCCACAGACTGCTAGACTGTCTGCGGACAGTCCAGTTGTGGCCAGCCTTTTTGGAGAAGACGTTGGTTTTACTAATGGCGTTGGTGACGGTGTCGGTGTCGGCTCCGTATTTGTGCTGGGTGACGGAGTTGGAGTCGCGCTGGGCTCCGGTGTCGGCTCCGAGGTCACGCTTGGCGATGGAGTTGGGGTTGGCGTCGGCCTCAGGAGGTAGCCTGCGCCACCTCCTGACTCTGCCCTACGCACGGTGGCCGATCTTTCCCAGGACTTCTCCTGGGAGTTGATGGTTACTGTGTCTGTCCACGGACCCGGATTGTCCGGATCTATGGACAAGGACAGGTCAACACGGGCTTTTTCGTCCGTATTGAGTGAGATTGATAGGGTCACTGCAGTGGAGGTGCACTCCACCACCGTGACCGGAATGTGGCGTGTGTACTGGGGCTGCCCCCAGACACCCGCTGTAGAATACACCCTAGCCTGACTGGCTGGGCTTGGGCAATTGAAGTGCTGACCCGGGGATGTTAGCGTGTCCCTGATTAAGAACCCTTGCCCAACACTCGTCGCGGTGGGGGTAACCACTGTGACGCTCATTTTTTCCGAGTCAGGGTGCACCCACCCCCACTTGGAGGGTCCGGTGCCAGGCTGCGAGCAGCCTGGGCACTGGGCCACATGAATCTGGGTCCGGCGGATTTCTCCTCCGATTTCCCAGATGAGGTCCCGGGTTTCCCCCGGGATGAGGGTATCCCTCATTGACGCACGCCACCAGGCGTGCGCCTCGAAGGCGTAGTAGGCAGTGTTCTCGACGGCATCGGTCAGCGTGACGCTGACCTTGCTGTCGGCGTAGACGGCGCGGGCAATGACCACGCCGTCGTCGGTTGTCAAGTCGACTGGGGAGCCATTGCTCCCCAGCTCAGCTGGTGTGGTGAACTCAATCGAGTCACCCTGGCAGTGGCCCTCGCTGAGGGCCAGGCTAAATCCGAATTCGACGCTCTCATATGCGCTGAATTCGCTGGATCCATCGACAGTGCGGACATACTCCGCGCTCACTTCTTCCGACCCAATGGGTCGGGGGGTGCACGACGACGTTACCGTAGTGTCGTCGGGGCTCTCAGGGGCAGCAGCTGCCACCCCCGAGAAACCCAGGGCCAAGGTCAGCAACGCAAACAGTGCTGCCAGCCCATATCTCTTTGTGGACATGTGATCTCCTAAATGGGGAGTAATGAAAGGATACAGATGTTAAGGTACATTTCGGTTCGTGTCCAGCTGGGCTGGAGAGCGAATCAAAATGACTCAAGCTTCAACATCCATACCTACCTGGCTTTGGTATTTTAGCATAAAAAGCGAGAAAATGCAATACCTATATAGTGAGTTTGCCGAACCTCACCTCACAAAAAATCCCGCCAGAATCGACGGGATTTAATTGCCTGAGATATAAAGATTACAGAGAGTTCTCTGCCTTAATACCAGGGCCCATAGTTGTGGCAATTGCGACACTCTTAATGTAAACACCCTTTAAGCTAGATGGCTTTTGAGAGTTTAAGCTGTTTAGGAATGCGCGTGCGTTTTCTGCCAATTTTTCAGTACCGAAGGATACCTTTCCGATTGACAAGTGAACAATGGCCTGCTTATCAACGCGATATTCAACTTTTCCGGCCTTTGCTTCAGAGACAGCTTTAGCAACGTCGGCAGCAACGGTGCCAGACTTTGGATTTGGCATCAAACCGCGCGGACCAAGCAGCCGTGCGTACTTACCAAGCTTTGGCATGTACTGTGGAGTTGCGACCAAAATATCGAAGTTCAATTCTTCCTTATCCAATTGGCTTAGGAATTCTTCGTCACCAATGATGTCAGCGCCAGCTTTTTTAGCGGCAGCGTGTTCTGATTCTGGTGCAAAAACTGCTACGCGAACATCCTTACCCGTACCGTGTGGCAATGCTACGGTTGAACGGATGTTTTGGTCGGCTTGGCGTGGGTCAACGCCTAGGCGGATGTGGATTTCAACGCTAGCGTCGAACTTAACTGGGCTGGTTTCAGTAGCCAACTTTAAAGCCTCGTCTAAGCTGTACAATTTGTTCTTCTCGATGTTTTTTGCGGCTTCCTGGTATTTCTTACCGCGGCGCTCCAGGCGTGGACGAGTAACTGGCTTTGGACCTTTCTTTACGTGAGCTTCAGCATCGTCAGACTGTGGAGTTGTATCGCCAGCCTCCTTGCGAGCTTCCTTCTCTGCTTTTTCGGCAGCCTCATCTAGAGCTTTTTGGCTACGCTTGCCGGCCTTAGCGACAACAGCTTCGCGTTCCGCAACAACGTCTTTGTCTTTGTTGTCGTGAGATTTGCTTTCATTGGCAGCTTCTGCAATTGCTGCTTCGATTTCAGCGATCGTGTTTTTCTCGCTGACTGCTAACTTTAGTTCTGCTGCTTTTTCTAGCAACTCGGCTTTCTTTGCCATGATAATCCTTTCTGTGGTACGAACGGCGATTCGCGACTCTCCGGCGAATCCACCTCCCAGCATTGATTGATAGTGATGAAATTATACCATATGTTTAGAGACTGAGGCAAATGTTTGATAAAATAGTAACTATGGACATAACAATTACAAACATACAGGCAAGGCAAATTTTAGATTCACGTGGTAATCCGACGGTTGAGGCTGACGTAATTCTGAGTGACGGTTCTTTTGGGCGGGCGGCTGTTCCCTCTGGCGCGAGTACCGGGTCATTTGAGGCGGTTGAGTTGAGGGATGGTGAACTAGCGTTTGGAGGCAAAGGTGTACTTCGGGCGGTTGATAACGTTAATAATGAAATTGCTCAGGCCTTAAAAGGAATGAGTCCGTTCGATCAGGCGGCAATTGACAATAAAATGAAAGCTCTGGATGGTACGCCAAACAAGGCGCGCTTGGGGGCAAATGCAATTTTAGCGGTGTCATTGGCTGTAGCGAAGGCTGCCGCCAAGTCACGTGGTGTTGAACTTTATCAATATGTGAACAATTTGGCGGATAGTCCGTTCATGTCCCTGCCGATGCCGATGATTAATGTGATGAACGGTGGCCAGCATGCGCTCGGTGCGACTGATTTTCAGGAATATATGATTATTCCAACTAGCGCGGCAACTTTTGCGGATGCGGTTCGGATGAGTGCTGAGGTGTTTCACGTGTTGGCAAAAATATTGAAAGACGAGGGCTATCCGACAACAGTTGGTGATGAGGGTGGCTATGCGCCGCATGTCAGAAATGGCAATATGGAGCCAATTCTGCTGTTGACTAGAGCGATTGAACAGGCCGGCTATAAATTGGGTGTAGACTTTGGATTTGCGCTGGATGTGGCGGCAAGTGAGCTGTATAAAGATGGCAAATATCACTTGTCGACTGAGCGCCGCATATTGTCGGCTGATGAAATGATTCGCACATACAAAGCACTGCTGGGGCGCGTGCCAGTGCTTTCGATTGAGGATGGTCTGAACGAAGAAGCCTGGGAAGATTGGGAGAAGATGACAGCAGATTTGGGGCACTTTGCTCAGTTGGTTGGTGATGATCTTCTGGTGACGAATGTTGAGCGATTGAAGCGTGGAATTGAGGAAAAAGCTGGCAATGCTATTTTAATTAAGCCAAATCAAATCGGCACATTGACCGAGACAATTCAAGCGGTTGTGATGGCGAAAAATGCTGGCTGGAATACCGTAATGAGCCATCGGTCGGGTGAAACTGAGGACGTAACAATTTCTCATCTGGCAGTTGGTCTGGGAACGGGTCAGATTAAGACCGGCTCAATGTCACGCTCGGAGCGAATTGCTAAATATAATGAGCTGCTGAGAATTGCGGAAAAGCGTCCAGATTTGGAAATTGCCCATCCGTTTGTCAGATAATCTACGAAAAAAGCTTCCCTTTTAGGTGTCTAACGGGAAGTTTTTTGTTTGAAAATTATTTTCTTATAAATTCAATTTCTCTGGAGTCATTGATGCGGATAATTTGTGACGGCTTAGAATCTACAATTTCTCCGGAATCAACATAGACGGCAGCAGATTCATGGAAGTAATTGATTGCCTCGGTAATGTTATTTGCTGACTCTTTACCTGGTGGGTTAGCACTAGGAGCGGCTAAGTAGCCGACTTTCTGAATTAATTCCGACAGTGGTGATTTTGGGACGACACGAAATGCCAGCGTGCCGTTAACATGTGGTATATGCGGCAAGAAATCAGGAGACACATTCACGATAATTGTTGTTGGGCGTTCTGTGGCTAGTTTTTGGTATTTTTCTTGCATATGTGGCGTCAGCCCGGGAATATCGGTGATATCAGAGGCGAGGACGATGACAGATTTGCTCAAGGGTCTTTGCTTGACTTTATATAATCTCTCAATCGCCTTCTTCGACCCAGCCCGAGCCAGCACGCCATAAATAGTATCTGTCTTAGCGATGATTAGCTGGTCAGATTGGAGAGCTGAGATAACTGCGTCGTCTAAAATATTTTCTACAATCATTTTTCAAATTTTACCATAAAAATAACCCCGACAGATTCGGGGCTATTCTCCTTTTCAAATTAGTCGACGATTTCTACGCCCATTGAGCGAGCTGATCCAGCAACAACTTTCATTGCGCCTTCAATGTCGATTGCGTTCAATTGGTCTTTTTTCGCTTCAGCAATTTCTTGTAATTGCGCGCGAGTAAGCTTACCGACCTTATCAACATGCGGCTTACCGCTTCCCTTTTGGATGCCAGCTTTTTCACGAATCATGTCGTCAACTGGTTGTCCAAGCGAATTCCAGGTGAAGGTTCGATCTTCGTAAACTTGAATGTGAACAATTACGTCCTTACCCATCATGTCTTTGGTGGCGTCGTTAAATGGATTGATAAAGTCCATCATGTTCAAGCCCCACTGACCGAGTGTTGAACCAACTGGAGGACCTGCTGTTGCCCGACCAGCTGGAATGCGCAATTTTAAATTACCAATAATTTTCTTTGCCATAGTGATTCCTTATAGTTTATAGTGCGTAACCCGAGTATTATAGCGAAAAATCCGCTAAATTGCAAGCTAAGCTTTTTTAACCTGTAGTGCGTCCAGTTCGACTGGAGTGTCGCGGCCAAACATACTAACCATAACTTTCAGTGTGCCCTTAGAAGCATCGATTTCGCTAACTGCGCCGTCAAATCCCTTGAATGGACCGTCGGTAATTGATACGATTTCGCCTTCGGTAAAGTCGATTTGATGCTTTGGCTCTTCAACGCCCATGCGCTTTTTAATCTTGGCAATTTCCTTTTCTGAAACTGGCGTTGGTGTCGTGTCGGCGCCAACAAATCCGGTCACACCTGGCGTGTTGCGGATAATATACCAAGTTTCGTCAGTCAATTTCATTTCCACCAGAACATAGCCCTGGAAGATCTTAGCCTCAACGATTTTTCGCTTGCCATTACGGATTTGGATCTGCTTTTCCTTTGGCACGATAACGTCAAAAATCTTATCAGCCATGTCAACACCATTAATGCGTTGACGGATTGACTCAGCAACTTTTTCTTCGTAGCCAGAATAAGTGTGGATTGCGTACCATTGCTGGCTGTCATCGTATCGTTTTGAACTCATATATAACTCCTTTTATTTCAAAAATTGATTAAAGCCCCAATTAAATGCAGCGTCAAGTAGTAGGATTAGAACAACAAAAGCTAAGGTAAAGATGAGGACTGCTGCTGTCATCGCCCAAGTGGCTGAGCGGGTTGGCCAACGAACTAACTTTAATTCTGCCCAAGCGCCTTTGAAATAACCAATTAGCGTGCCGCGTTCACCAGATTTTTTAGCTGTTTTTGCGACTACCTTGGTTGGTTTATTAGTCTTTTTCGTGACAGTTTTTTCTTTTTTTGGCGCGTCGTCAGTAGCTTTAATCCGACGAACCGTGGTTTTGCTGCTTGCCTTGCCTTTCTGTGCCATATTTTCTCCCAATTTAAAAAGTCTGCTTTTCACAGACTGTCAATAGTTATTATAGTCTATCTAAGGAAAAATAGCAAGCTGCGCTATATATCCTTTTCATCATTTCTTAAACTCCTTCAATCGAAAACCAAAAGTTGAACCGTGATTCAGCCGGCTTTCTACCTCAATTTTACAACCCAGCTTTTTGGCTAATTTGGCGGATACGTAAAGTCCCAGGCCAGTACCCTTAGTTTCGCGTGTGCGATAATCTTCAGCTCGATAAAACTTATCAAATATTTTATTTAAGTCAGCCTTACTAATACCAATACCAGTGTCAATGATCTTAAAGATAATTTCGCCAGATCGATTCTTTTTAATCGACAGTGTAACTGACCCTTCTTGGGTGTAACGGATGGCGTTAGTGATAAAATTCTGAAGGATTTCTTCTAGATATAAACGAGAAGCCTGGACTGACCCAAGCCTCCCACCAATGTCCAAATTAAAGGCCAAGTTTTTTTCTGCTGCTTGCGGCGAGTACTCAGAGTTTATCTGTGCGGCAAGTTCGGCCACGTCGATTATCTCTGTCTCGTCAGCAATTCCCCTTTCGGCGCGCGATAACGTGCTCAGATCATTTACCATGCGCGCTAAAAATAAAATTTGCTTATGAGACTCATCAATTGCCTCAGGTATTTTGCTAGTAATATTACGTTCGACAAGCAATTTAGCGTTACTTAGCGACCCTTCGGCTATGGCAATGGGTGTGCGTAGTTCGTGACTCACTATACTAATGAATTCATCGCGTTCCTCTTCCAGGCTTTTTGTTTTGGTGACGTCACGTAAAATTAGCACATAGCCATCCGGAGTTATTTTGTCGCCACCTTGAACTGGGGCGAGTGTTACTTCCAGTCGTACGTAATCGTCATCATCAATCATCATAATTATGTCATCGCGCTGACGAATTGTTGAAGATTTAGTGAGCTCCTTGAAGATATCAATTGGCTTTTTATCAATCGTCTTCAGTTCTAAAACTTGGCTAATATGCTCACCATTAATGCCGCTGTTTGTGTCGATTAAATTAAGAGCGGCAGAGTTGTAAGTATTGATGATTCCGTGTTCATCGGTGCTGAGAATGGCGTCAGTGATATTGTTAATTAGCGTAATTAGTCTTTGATGTTCTCTAAGGTTTTTCCTGGGGGGTTTTTTACTTAATTTTCCGTCAATTTTTTGTAACAATTGATGTAGAGCAATAGTGATACTTCCCAAGATAACACTAAGAATAATCAACAAAATAATGAACACCCACATGGCTTAAGTATAGCATAAGCGTATATATTTCTATACGTGCGGTGAATATTTTTTTAGTTCATTGCGGTGGATTTTATATTGCGGGTCAAATTTGGCAACCTCTGACCAAAATGCTGTCGAGTGGTTCATGTGCCTGGTGTGGCATAGCTCGTGAATGATTACATAGTCAATAAGTTCAAACGGCAAGTTCATCATCCCAACGTTTAGGCTGATTGTACCAGAAGAAGAACAGCTTCCCCAGCGACTGGAAGCGTGAGTTATTTTACAGCGAGAAAAGGAAAAACCGTGCTTTTCAGCTAAAAACGACAGACGCCTTGGTAGGTGTCCTTTTGCCTCTTTCCTGAGGGCGATGAGGATTTTATCACGAATAATTTGCTGGACTGGATCGGATTTAATTGATTCTGATTCGTTAATTTCCGCTAATATTTGAGTACCGATAATTTTCACGTTAGACGGCTTAGTTGTGGATTGTATTAACAGATGATGGCTTTTACCAATTTGCTGATTTTCGGTATAAGAAAAGGTTGCTTGGTGTTTAGAAACTAATTCGCGAATCTGTTTACGCGAGGTTTTAATTAGCATTTTTGCTGCGACAACAGGCGCATATACAGGCATAGTAACTCTAAGTCGGCCATCCGGCGCGATTTTTAGACTAACGCTCTTCGCTAGACTTTGTCTTTTAATAACAATCTCCCCGAATTCGGCATCGGTAATAGTTGGCATGCTTATCCTATACTAATGCGATTTGGCGTAACGCGACGTGGAGGTTCTGGGCGGCTGGTGCCAATTTGCTTAAGGACCGTGCGCGCCTGAGTGCTTAGGGTGTGGCGGCCGCTAATCACAATGTAAGATTCACTACTGTGCGGTGCGGAGAATTGTTTTAATCGACGATCGAACGATTCGCTGTCTTGTCCGTAATTCTTTATCCAGCGTCGTTTGGCGGTTGCAGAATCAGTCTGCACCCAAACGAATAGGACTTTATACCCATATTCTCTAGCCAACCGATTAATGCGCATGCGGTTAGTGCGTTGGTCGGTGGCGCCGTCTAGGACGACAGTTTGCTTGGTCTTCAAAAATTCTTCTAAGATAGCCAAAGTCGCGTCAGAAATGGCTTTTGTGTCGTCTGTAAAAACTTCAAATTGACGAGAATTGATCACTGGAGAATTAAAAATCTTTGCAAATTCTGTAGCAAACTGAGTCTTCCCTGAACCTGGTGCACCAACCATGGCAATAATGTGAGGAAGCGAAGGCGATAGAGGTTTCATATGGAGAGATTATAACAGATTTTTTACTAATAAAAAAGATTCTCTTTTAAGTGAGAATCTTGGCAGGAGTGGAGGGACTCGAACCCCCGACACCTGGTTTTGGAGACCAGTGCTCTAGCCACCTGAGCTACACTCCTATAACGTTCATTTTATCATGAATTACCCTTCTGGCAAATGTTAAAATTGTGAAAAAGAAAAATTCCGTGAAAAAAATACCAAAATCCCTTGAAAAAACATAAGCGTCGTCCTACAATAAAAACAGAGATGAAAATTTTAATGCTTGGGTGGGAACTTCCTCCGCACAACAGTGGCGGTCTTGGCGTTGCTTGTTATCAGATGTCGAAGGCCCTGGCTTCTCAGGGTGTGGATATTGATTTTATTATTCCCTACAACGCTAAACATCCAGGAATTGATTATATGAATATCTATTCAGCTACGCCCTTGCCGCCGAATTATTATGACCTAGGTGCTTATAATAATGGTTCACCGGAAGATCGGGAGAACGCTCAGGATGAGCATGGGCTTTCGCCGATGCGTGCCGTCCAGCGACGATATGGTAAGTATGTTCGGAAATTTGTGAAGAGTCATCAGCCTGATGCTATTCATGCACACGATTGGTTGACTATGGAGGCTGGGATGATTGCTAAAGAAATGACTGGTGCGCCATTGATTGTGCATGTGCACGCAACAGAATTTGACCGTTCTGGAGAGCAATCAGGAAATCCGTTGGTTCATGAAATTGAGCAACAAGGTTTGTTGATGGCGGATCGAATAATTGCCGTTAGTCAGATAACTAAGGATATAATTGTTAAGAACTATCATATTCCGCCAGAAAAAATTGAAGTAGTTTATAATGCGATTGATTTGGCTGACTTGCCGCCGCACGAATATGACTCGAGTACTTATAGGTATCTGGAAGAGCTAAAGCGCGATGGTTATACGGTTGTAGGTGCTTTAACGCGTTTGACGGTACAGAAAGGTCTGACTTATTTTGTGCGGGCTGCAGCGAAGGCTCTTGATAAGTGTGAGAAGATTGTGTTTGTACTGTCTGGCAATGGTGAACAGCGCGATGAATTAATTGAGCTGGCGGCAGACCTGGGCATTAGTGATAAGATGATTTTTACGGGTTTTGTGCGCGGAAAACAATGGCGGGATATTTACTGTTTGATTGATATTTTTGTGATGAGCTCGGTTTCTGAGCCATTTGGCTTAACGGCGCTGGAGGCAGCTCATCATGATACGGCTCTACTGATTAGCCGTCAATCTGGCGTTGGTGAGGTGCTGAATAATATCATGCGGTTTGATTATTGGGATGTAAATAAATTAGCGGATGAAATTGTCAATATTGCCAAGTCGCCTGCTTTGAAGAACTCTCTCAAGCAAAACGTTAAGGATGAGTACGCAAAGATTTCATGGCAAGATGCGGCCAGGCAATGTTTAAGGCTGTATAAGGGGGCATTATCATGAGCGAAAATAAAGGTATAGTTTTATATCTTCATGTCCATCAGCCTTGGCGGGTACGCGAATATAGCATATTCGACGTAGCTTGGAGGCATGATTATTTTTCTGGCGGTCAAAATCCAGCACAGGACAATCAAAAAATATTCCAGAAAGTTGCAGAAAAATCGTATTTACCGATGAATGCTCTA
The DNA here is from genome assembly GCA_938046775.1 of uncultured Candidatus Saccharibacteria bacterium. GTDB lineage: Bacteria > Patescibacteriota > Saccharimonadia > Saccharimonadales > Saccharimonadaceae > Nanosynbacter. The sequence continues at coordinate 56,540 of CALIXB010000024.1, forward strand.
CTTGAAAAATTGCTGAAAAAATATCCCGACCTTAAATTGTCGCTCAGTTTTAGTGGTACGTTCTTAGAGCAAGCCGAACAGTTTAATCCTGATATCCTGGAGAGTTTTAAGCGCTTGGTAAAAACTGGCCAAGTGGAGATTTTATCAAGTCCTTATCATCACAGTCTGGCGTTTTTCTACTCACGTAAGGAGTTTGAAAGGCAGATTGAGCTTCATCGCTGGAAGATTCGTGAGGTTTTTGGTGTGGAAACGCGGGTGCTGGCAAATACGGAATTAGCGTATAGTGATGAACTGGCCAAATGGGCGGAGCAATATGGTTTTAAGGGCGTGCTGGCTGAAGGCTGGGACCCGATTCTAAATTGGCGCAGTTCCAATTATGTTTACCGACCGACAGGCACGGAAAAAATTGGATTACTCCTTAAAAATTATCGGCTGAGCGATGATTTGGCGTTTAGGTTTAGCGACCAGAAATGGAGCGATTGGCCATTGACTATAGATAAATTTAATACATGGGTGACTGATTCGGTTCGCTACGCGCCGCTGCTTGATTTGTTTATGGATTATGAAACTTTTGGCGAACATCAGTGGTCAGAGTCTGGTATTTTTGACTTTTTCGAGAAATTTGTTGGCAAGTGGCTGAGTGTCAACGGTAATACTTTTTATACAGTCAGTGAGGCTTTGGCTAAAAATAAGCCAGCTGGCGAAATTAGTATGCCGTCGCCCGTCACCTGGGCTGATGCTGAGCGGGATTTGACGGCCTGGAATGGCAATAGTCTGCAGAGAGAAGCTTTGCGTTACGTTTATGAGTTGAGAGATGAAGTTCTGAAAAGTGGCGATGAGGCGCTGATTGATGATTGGCGAAAACTACAAACCTCAGACCACTTCTATTACATGGGGACAAAATGCTTTACCGACGGTGATGTGCACGCCTACTTTAGTCCCTATGACTCGCCGTATGACGCTTTTCTCTACTACATGAATGCTATTCGTGATATACGCTCACGGCTGCGAAAATAAGAATATTTTCTTAGGTAATAAAAACTCCCTCTGGATTTGAGGGAGTTTACTAGTGATTCTGGTAAAATTAGCTTTTACGAGCTTTAACTTCATTACGACCGAGGTTCTTCTTTGTCTCGGTGTAAGTTGCGTGCTGCTTTGCAATTGGGTCGTACTTTTTCAGTGTTAATTTACCCTGACCTTTAGTGGTGCGGTTTTGGGTATTAACGGTAGTATAGTAAGTTCGGTGGTTGCTCAAGTTACTCACCAAACCAATCAGCTTTCGTTTCGTATTCTTCTTTGCCATCTCTTTACTCGTTAGATTTTATAAAACGTCTTGGCTAATTATAGCATGTGTGAAGTGAAAATGCTAGTACCATATCAGATTTTACTAATTTTTGTGCTTACTTCACCAATCAATAAGGCGCGTCGGACTCTAATCTTTCTTTTCCAAGTATAAATATTTATCCAACCATTCGTCTGTCGGTTCAAGGTGTCTGTCGTCAATCTTTTTGAGTGGCATATTTTTTGTTATATCATCTGCAAGCTCCAATATTACGTCCTTGAGCTCAATATTATCCTTGTAATAATCCGGTATGTTTTTATAGCCAACCCTCGCTCCAACGATATTTCCAGTTATTGCCGCTGTCGAGTCCGAATCCCCGTCGTGATTTGCCGCCGCAATAATCGCCTCCGCTTTCCGTATGCTATCCCAATACCGCAGAGGTATCGCCCATCTCTATTATTATAACACATTTGTTTGCTTATTTCAATTTTTATGGTCTTATGTTATGATAAAAAAAAGGAAAAAATTATGGCATCGAAAAATTGGCATCCAGAATTTATAAAATACACCGAGTTTATTGCTAGCCACCCCAACTACAAAAACTTACCTATCGAAAGAGGGCAAGATGGTTCGTTGAATTGGGTCGTCGCAAACAAGAATTCGGCAATTAGGCAGGGCCGCATGAAATGGTGCGAAGAGAAAGCAAAAGAATTTGGCTTCGAAATTAAACCTGGGGTGTACGCAAAAGTTATGCGCAAAATTCACCCGACTGGAGAAAAAGTTTGTCAAGTTTGCGGTCGAAAAATGTCCATATTTTATCATTACCCAACCGCTCATCTCATTGATAAGATTGAGAAAAAATTTGGAAAAAGATTTTACAATACGACCCACATAAGTGAAATATGGGATAATCTAATCGAGTCTGGCAATACCGAATCGGAGCTCGTTTCTTTTTTCCTTGGATGTGTAGGCGCCGACAAATCATACAATGGCAAGATAGACAAACAGAGCATAATTGACTTCTTGGAAGATGCTAGCAGAAATTCAAATAAGAAGATCCTAAGTCCAGGAGCAATGTCTAATTTTCCTGACCGTTTTGATGGTTTTCATACCTATAACTTATGCTGTAGATCGACACAGGATACAGGCAGGCACGCCGATAATATGAAAAGCTATACGAAAGACAGAAGAGCATATGAATATTGGAGTGATGGCAATATTCATGCGGCAAATATGTTTATGGGCTCTTCATTCTTCAAGGGTACTTCGGCAGATCATATTGGGCCAATCTCATTAGGATTCGTCCATGATCCGAGATATTTACAGCCTATGGATAAAGGCGACAACTCTACGAAACGAGATCGACTCACTATTGGAGACTTGGAGAAAATCCTCGAAGTCGAGTCTAGGACCGGTATATACCCAATGTCTTGGTATTCAAAGATTGTGTGGGAATACATAAAAAAGAATTATAAACTTCATCCAGAAAAAGTGGCCACGATTTATCGTGATATGTTAAAACAAAGCATGTTTAACTTTATGTTTATATTGGGCCAAATTATTCATAGGACACAGAATGGAAAAGATTATTTAATCAATTGCTTTCTCGAACAGAATGCCAAGTATTTTGATTATGCATATGAATTTGATGAAAAAGGAAACATTATTGAACAATCACCAAGGCATTTTACAGACAGAAACAGTGATGAAATGCAGAGGTATTTTCGAATCGCAATTAACTCCGTTGACGACTACAATGCTAAGGAAAACCGTAATTTAACTAGCTCGTTAGACCAAGATGACTTTAGAAGATTAGTTGAGATTTGTGAAATGATCAACAACGGCGATCCATATACTTCTGTCAAATCAAAAATTGAATCGTTAGTTACAGCTGAGGAAAATGCCATTATTGAGAGATATGCGTAATTGTTTTGCAATATTTCTCAGCATCGAGCTCACCTTTAAAGAACTTAATTATTGGCGAAGAATAATCACTTGCATATCTTGCCGATTCTGAACATTCAACATTTTCAAGATCGAAAATTGTATCCTTAACGGTAATTTGATTTTCTTCTTCTGGAGTAATTGGCTTAGGATAAACGTCGGATGGCGATATTTTAAGGTCCTTTCTTATGCATAGAATAATTACCCTTTTTCGCTTTTGAGGTGCTCCGTATTGGACGGCGTGGAGTAAACGACCCTCTGCCTCATAACCCAATTCGGAAAAGAGCGAAATTATATTTCGGTATGTTTCGCCACCCTGAAAACTCATAAGTCCTTCAACATTCTCGAAGACGACAACCTTTGGATTAACTTTTGAAACTATTTCAACAAAATGCCTAAACATTTGGTTTCTAGGATCGTCAGCATTCCGATATCCAGCTAATGAGAAACCCTGGCATGGCGGCCCACCACAAATAATATCAGCTTTACCCTTAATACCGGCTTCAATTACGCGCCTTTTAACATTATCGTCTGTAATATCACCACAAGTGACATCAATTTCTGGACAGTTGGTTTTTAGAGTAACACATGATGCCTCAAAAAAGTCATTCGAGATAAGTGCTCTTATGTCAGCCAATTTAAAACCATACGTTAGTCCTCCTGCACCCGAAAATAAGTCGACCGATGTAGAGCAACCAATTTTTTCTTTGATTGACTTGCCAATATTATAGGCAAGCAATGTAGGAACAGCATTTCCGATTTGCTCCAAGGTATCCTTTTTGTTGCCATAAAAGTAATAGCTATCCGGAAAACATTGAAGTCTAGCTGCTTCGCGTACGCTCAAGACGCGTTCATGGGTTGGGTGTACATACGTGCCATTGCCTGGCCTATTGAAATAGGTTGTAATGGTGTAGCTTGGCTTATTATAAGCCAATCTACCGTATAATGTAGTGCGACCTCCAGTTTCCGATATGCGCATAAGTCGTTTTGATTTTTTGACTGTTTCTTCTGGAATGTTCGTCCAATTTCCTCCTTGAGGGATAGGCTTAATCATCTCGAGATCAAGATCACTTAATTTGAAAGTAGTATGATTTAAGACAATACTCTCGAAGATTCCTCTATATTTTGTTTCCATACTGGAGGCAACATTACTCAGAAACCGGTCTATATCTGGTTTTTTTGCTAGGATAATTTCTTTTATAGAAGTATTACCAAATAAAATATCTCGGCATTCATCCGCAGTAATATTATCTATAATGTGAGAAAGGTCTTTCCTAAAACGCTCAACAAGTAAGTCCTTCTTAGCTAAAGGTAATGGCTCTTCCAATGTTTTCTCTTTCTTCATTTTTTCTCCTTTATGTCTAGTTTCATTATCATAATCAACGATACCGAAAGCTTCATTTACTAATAAATTTATAGTGTTAAGAAGTTCGGTATCTTTTGTATCTAAGTATTTCTTAACACATTCCGAAAGCTCTTGCTTATTGTTCGAATGAACAGGAATCGGAAAATTATCAATTTCGTAATTATTTATATGATTATTACTACTAGTTAACTTAAAATACCAATCAATTACAGGTGAATTAAGGACGCCAAGAAGAAAGAATAGATCAACGTCGTCATCATTTTCATCTAATGAAATAAAATTGCAGCTATTTGCGAGAACAACGTTTTCTGGAACAGGGGCGAAAGCAACTCGTCTTGCCTTTGCCATATTAACTATCTGTTGGCATACGAGTCGGGGCTTTTCAATAAAAGTTCTTTTTGCGGTTTGCTCATAAAAAACTGGCGAAGCATGCTCTAGTGATTCCATATTTGTGAGCTCATAATAAGCAATATTCCTACCACGTAGAAGAACAAAATCCGTTTCTTCTCTTACAATAGAATTTTTATTTAAAGAAATATCTAATTCGCCTCGAAGATTGTGGATGTATGGTAAATCTCTAATTTTTGGATGTTTAGACATCTGGCTTCTTATGTTATATTCACAATCGTTCAAAATCAGAATAGCATTGCCGGTATCTTTATCGGCTATATCGAATATGCTAACTTTAGCTCCTGGACGAGAATAGTCACTATTAGATCCAAAAACGAGTAGCTCTTTTGTTGGCTGACCTTTTCTTAGAAGAATGGAGCAGACAGACTGAGAAGCGTCTACGTACGCACTAGTTTCGGGATATAATCTTATATTTTTCAATGACGTTTCGTTGATCATATAAGTTCTTAAATCTGAGCAACTTTTATCCGACAGAATAGAAGATGGTATCAAAAGCGAGCAGAAACAATCGTTTGACGAATATTTCGTTAAAATCTCTTCGACAAACAACCTATATAAATTAAGCGTCCCAGTTGTCGATAATAGAAAACGTTGTTTTGCTATGCTTCCAATTTTGAAATACTTTTCACGATCCACATCATAATCCGTATCAGATAGATACTGTGACCGTTCTGCCTTTAGATTTTTGTATGGTGGATTCGTGACGATAATATCGAAGCCATCCTGTATGACTTCTTCAGGAAAAATACTATCAATTGATATATAGTCTATATTCTCGGAGTCAACGTCGAATAGTAATCCGCCACCGACGTGTGTAGAAAAATATGAATCATTTAAATTTATATTAAAAAGATGTTTAACGTATCTTTTTAGATTCTTCTTATACAAAGAAATAGCTTCGTCATTAATATCGCATGCGTAAATATTATTGATCAGCTCAATTGACTCATTCCTACTTAAGCCCAGGGTTGCGCAATGTTTTAGGTAGGCAAAAACAAAATTACCCGTACCGACACAGGGCTCTAGAAAGCGTTTCTTGTATATACTACGTTTATAATCGTCGCCTATAGAGTTGAGAAGATCGGACATCATGATACTCGTAAGACTCATTGAAGTATAATAGCTTCCAGTGCGCTTGCGTAATAATGGGTCTATCGATTGCTCGTATTTTAAGCTAGAATTAGATAGCTCATTCCAAACCTCAGAAGAAACGTCTGTTGAATCGAGGTCGAATAATGATTTTTGCACTCCATTTTGCATATGCTTATATTTTAGCATAAATATTAAAACGAGACAAGATTTTTGAGACAAATTACTTCACCATATGTTTAGCGGCGTAGTATTCTTCTATCGCTTCCTTAATTCCGCACTCCGGACAAATTTCCGTTTCATTATCCTCACGCGAGAGGGCTTGATATTCTGTGAACTCCTTTTTACATTTTGGACAGCGCTGAATCTCGAGAATCTTATAGGTCAGAGTTTTTGGTAGTTTTTCGAGTAAATATTCTTCGCCATCGAGTAGCTAAAATGGTTGATGCTATCCATTATTTAACCTCTCTTTTCTCTAAATTGTTAAGCTACAATGCTCTATTTTCGATTATTCTGTCTATGAAGTTATCTGTAGGATAGATAGCCTCATTCGACAAAATAAAAGACCAATGAAATACTGGTCTTAATTAAAAAAGACTCGCATTTCTACGAATCTACGTATTTATGGAGCCACGATCGGGGCTTGAACCCGAGACCTCATCCTTACCATGGATGCGCTC
>CALIXB010000025.1 GCA_938046775.1 uncultured Candidatus Saccharibacteria bacterium
GCTTGCCAGTTCAGCGTGTGACTACATGAACAGGTGGACGATCCACCCGAGCCCCAGTGCCACGAGAAGGGTCAAAAAGAAAATGACTCGTCGACTAAACTGGTCGCCCTCAAGGTTGGATCTGGTGGTAAACAACGAGATGAAGATGTTCAGCCCGATAGCCTGAGTAAGGCTCAGGCTGGTCAGGTCAAATGTGGGGCTGATGAACCAGCCCCACAGAATCATAGTCGTGAATCCTCCGAAGAGAATCTCTGCTACGAGAAAAAGAAGGTCGCTGACAATGCTGCCAGCTCCTCTGGTATTGTAGCTCATGACACTACTCTCTCCTCACCCAGGCGGAATGCCTGTGTCTTTCCTCAGGGAAAACACTGCTCGACGCCCGGATGTCGCTTGAGCAAGATGAGGTTTCACGACACTATTTTGCATCCGCTAAAATAACGCCATAAAATCTCACCTTGCTCTATTCTCAACTACTTGTCAAAATACACTTTCGGACAAGGATATACTCAACTCGTCAACAAAAGCTAATATATGTATATCACTAATAGAATAAAATGTCAAGAGAATTTGTCAAAAATGTGGTATTATATACGTTTTTCGGCGTTTTTGGCCTGTTTGTAGGCTTTGGTGACGGGTGCCAGGCCGCGGGCGACGCGTTCGCGATTGGCTTTCAGTTGTTTTTCGTCGCGGAAGGATAATTTGATGGGTGTGCCGGCGAAGTTGAAGGCTTCACGTAAAGTCCGCTCCAGGTAGCGTTTGTAGCTCCAGTGGACGAATTTCAAGTTGCTGCCATAGATGACGAACCACGGTGGGGTTATGTCGGTCTGGACGATGTAGCGGAGTTTTGGGTGTGAGTTTTTCAGGCCAGCTGGCGGATGAGCGGCGACGGCTTTTTGTAAGAGGTCGTTGAGGACGCGGGTCTTGCACTCTTGGCGGCGGCGCTTGTAAATGTCGAGGGCTAGGTCGAACAATTTGGCGACGTTTTGACCAGTGACTGATGAAGTGAAGATCAGTGGTGCATAGGGTGTGAATTTGAAATGATAGCTAATTTGCGGCGCCAGCTCGTCGCGGGTGTAGGCGTCTTTACCTTCGACGGAGTCCCACTTGCTGACGACCAGCACTAGCCCCTTGCCTGCTTCGTCGATGATGCCTGCCAAGCGTTGGTCTAGCCCAACGTTCAATTCGTTGACGTCCATCAAGAGGAAGCAGACGTCGGCTTCATTGATGGCCTGTATGGTGCGGAGGACCGAGAACTTTTCGATGCCAGTTTCTTGCTTACCTTGGCGGCGAATGCCGGCGGTGTCCAGTAGCTCGATGGTCTGGCCGTGGTAGCGGACTTGGACGCGGTTGACGTCGCGGGTGGTGCCGGCGACGTTGGCGACAATGGCTTGCTGCTTGCCCGCTAGGGTGTTGAATAGGTTGCTTTTACCGACATTTGGCCTGCCAATCAAGGCGACGCGGATGATGTCGTCAGGTGTGGTGGCGGTGGCTGGCGGGATGAGATCGGCGATGTTGTCGAGTAGCTCGGAGATGCCGATGTTATGCTCGGTGGAAGTTTTGATTATGGTTTTGATGCCGAGGCGTTTGAATTCGTCGGTATGGAGCGAGCCTTTGAGGTCGGCTTTATTGGCGATCAGGAGGACGGGCTTACCGCTTTTTAAGGCTTTTTTGGCCAGTTGGCGGTCAGCGTCTGATGGATAGACGGTAGAGTCGACCATGACGAGGATGACGTCGGCTGCGGTGGAGGCGTCGGCGATTTGGTCTTGGATAGTGGCTTCGAATTCGTCTTCGGCGGGCTTGAGACCAGCGGTGTCGATGAGCCAAAATTCGGCGGTTGCACTCGCGCCACGCTCCTTCGCTGGAGTACTCTTTTCGCTCAAATCTCCACTAGAGATTTGCTGCGAGCGTTCGGCTGAAACGCCCGCTTCTCGCGAACGTTTCACGGCCTCCAGCGTAGGAGGTGTCGCGTCTGCCACATTATCATTAGGAGGTGACGCTTGGCGTTTATATGAGACCTTACCAACAACATTGTCGCGGGTGGTGCCGGCTTCACGGGCGACTATAGCAGTGCGAGAGCGCGTTAAACGGTTAAACATCGAGCTCTTGCCGACGTTAGCTTGACCAATAATAGCGACAGTTGGTAATTTTGACATGATTATAGATTATAACAGTTTTAGGGTGTTTTGGCGAGGAGGCGGTTGTTGGTGGCTATTGATTGTGTAGTATCTTATACTTAATGCTTCCAGAGCCTTCTTTGAGGCGATGATTAAGCCAGCGGCTGCATGAGCTCTCTATTTTCAAATAGTCATATATATTGTCTGGACTAATATAGTCAAACTTCCGTATCGACAGATCTCCCATTTCAGAATCATTGACGGCTTGAATATTGTTTGGAAAGTCAGCAATATATATGGCTAAAGATTGTTTATCTATGAGTATATAGTAGCGATTTTCAGAATTATATATACAGTAGTAGCCTTGTTTTAATGTGGGTAGTATTTCTAGATTAAGTTTTTTTGCAATATTTTCTAAATTTACTATTACCTTGCCGTAATCAGAGACCTGTTTATTTATTATTTCAGGAAGAGATTTATTTATTTTTCCTGAATACAATTCTAAAATACGCTCGCGCCTTTCTTCTATGGAGTCAATTTCTAGTACTAATGTTTGTAGGTCCAACCAAGCTTCTGCGGTCTGTCCGTGGCTTATGTCTGGCTCTTTCCGTGGTGATTCTGGCGATTTCACGATAAGTTATTCTTTTTATAAAATTTAAATACAGAATATATTCTACGATGTTTTTTATGAAATGTAAATAGGCTAGTTGGAGATTTGTTCTTCCTTCCATTCGCCCCTCTTAAGTTCTCCTAGGGAATATTTCCCAAAATCCGTACGATGGAGTTTTTTGACGGTGTAGCCTAGTGCGTCAAATGTACGGCGGATTTGACGATTGCGCCCTTCGCTCATCTGAACTATCCAGCGATAGTCATCACCATCATGCTGTCTTTCGAGGGTTAATTGACTGGGTCCGTCTGGCAGTTGCACACCAAAATCATTAATCATCTGCCGATGAAGAGGTTGCAGCGGTTTGTCGATTGTAACTAAGTAGCGCTTAATCTTATAGAAAGACGGGTGTGTCATGGTATGTGCAAAATCACCGTCATTGGTGAGTAGAATTAGGCCAGAGCTGTCTTTGTCTAGGCGACCGACGGGCTTGAGGTGATGGAGGTGTTTTGGCAAGAGTTTGTAAATTGTTGGAACACCGCCCTGGGAGGCACGTGAGCAGAGATAGCCTGTGGGTTTATGTAGAACAATCAGTTTCTTTGGCTGAATTTCTAAAGATTGACCATCGTAGGTAATCTGATTTGCGCTAGAAATCTGCTGTCCTAATCTGGCTGGCTGCCCATCAACTATAATCTTCCCTTTCTCGATCAACTCATCGGCCTTACGGCGAGAAACACCCAAACTTAGCGCCACAAATTTGTTAAGGCGCCAAGAGTTTTGGTCGTTGTGAGGGCTTGTCATTGCTCTGGGGTTATTGATGGAGTTTGTGGTAGCTGTGAGGCTTCTGGCGTTTGCACGGGAGCGGTCTGTGGTTGGGTTGTTTCGACGCCAACTTGAGGTTCAATAGGTGTCTGGGTGACCTGGAGCGGTGTGACTGGATTTGCCGGCTGTGCCGTTGACGCTGGATTAGTGTCTAATTCTCTAGCCATGAGTTGAGAGATATCAACAGAATTTTGCGAACTGTCAGCAGGTAGTGGCTGGATAATCCGGTCACCTAGTCCAGATGGGCGCGGCGCTGACGAAGAGAAAGGCGCTGTAGGTTGTGGTAATGTCGTTGGCTGTGCTGGCGGTGTCGGCATAGCTACTGGTGTTGGCTGCTGAACTGGTTGTGGTGCTGAAGTTTGTGGCTGATAGGTTTGCTGTGTTTGCTGTGCAAACTGATTTGCTGTAGGTAATGTTGGTGTAATAGTTGGAGCGGTCTGTGGTTGTGGAGATAGCGAAGACACGTCGGGTCTAGTTATTGGTTGTGGTGCTGGAGCTTGTGGCTCTGGTGTATGTGTAGTAACTGGCTGTGAAACTGGTACGGGATTTGTTCCGACGCCAGGCAAATCTCCTAAAGCCTCATGGACTGCCCTGACGACGTCTTCAATACCTACTTGAGACTTTACTAAATATCGATCAGCTCCAAGTTGCTCGCCACGCTTTCGCTGGTCCTCTGAAGATAGGGCTGTCATAATGATTACTTTTACGTCTTTTGTTTCTGTCGTTGAGCGCAGAATGTCTAGCATATCAAAGCCGGAAATCTTTGGCATCATCACGTCACTTAAGATCAATTGCGGACGTTCTTTGATTGCCATGGCCAGAGCTTCTTCGCCGTCGCCCGCCGAAACGATATCGTAGCCCTCCGCCAAAAGCCGCACGCCGTAAATCTCACGTAAGCTTTTGTCGTCCTCGACCAATAAAATTTTTGTCATATATCTATACTATACTGGAGTTTTGACAAAAAATCTATAGTACTTATGGCTATTATTCGCGACCAGGAACTGATAGCTGCTGCCGGTTTCTCTTTATCTCTTCTTCAATTTCAGCCAGGGTTGGCTCGGTAGAAGTTTTAGGTGCTTGTAGATTTGCCGTTTGAGGTTCTGGGCTGGGTGTAGCCGACACCTGAGCAGAAACTGCGCCGTTGGTAATATCTGGAGATTCAATAATAGATTCTTCCGGCCGATTTTCAGGCTTAATTTCAATATTTTCAGCGGTAGCGGGAGATGGGTCTGCTTGGTCTGAGGATTCTGCGTTTATGTTCTCCAAACGCTGAGTAGCTTCCGCGCTACTGACTCGTGGAATTTCTAGGTAAAATGTACTGCCCTCTTTATATTTACTCTCAACACGTAAGTTGCCTGACATTGTTTCAGCTAAGCGGCGGCTTAAGTACAGCCCTAAGCCAGTACCACCAATTTCGCGGGTGTCAGAATTGTCAACGCGATAAAATTTCTGGAATAAATGCGGAATGTCCTCGGCGGGAATGCCTATGCCGCTATCTTTAACGCTTATAGAGATTTGCTTATCGTCACCAGTTATATCTACGGTGACATCTCCAGATGGCGTGTATTTGATGGCGTTTTCTATAAGATTACTAGCAACCTCCCTAAAATGGTCAGGGTCAATATTAGCATAGAATATTGGCTGTAGCGATTTTTCTTTACCTTCGTCAATCGTGTCTGGAGCAAAGATATAATTTAGCTGCTTTTCGTTGGCTTTTGGCGCTAGTCCTTCAAAAATTTCTTTCAGGAATTCATTGATATTGATAATCTTTGGATTATTTTTCATTCGGCCGTCTTCTACTTTACTAATGTCAAGTAGGTCTTGAAATAGCCGACCCAAATGCTGTGCCGACTCGTGGGCTTTAGTGATGAAGTCGCGCGCTTTTTCATCGATATTGGCAGTGGCTGGATTTAAGGCTAATCCCAAATACCCTTCAATGGAGGCGACTGGTGTGCGCATCTCGTGGCTGGCGGTAGAAATGAATTCAGCCTGCTCGCGTTCTTCGGCCTTTTCTTTGGTGATGTCTCGGAATACCACAATAACCCCTTCTCCGTCTGTGCCGACCGGAGAGCTGACTACTGAAACTAGGATTCGTTTTTCAGAGCCGGTTAATAGGAAGAATTTATCGCTGTGGGCTGGCTGGTTTTTAGATAAGGATTGAGAGATTGGATTTTCAAGCTCGTCAACTTCTTTGCCATCTGAAGCAACCAGTTTCAGAACGCTTTTCCAATTCAGCCCAAGCGCGTCGCCTTGCTCCCAGCCGATAATTTGTTGAGCTGATGGGTTGATTAGTTCAATATTGCCGTCTTTAGAAATAGCCAGAACACCGTCATTGATAGCATTGATAACTACATCAGACTTACCTTCAACAGCAGAGAGCTTATTTTCTAGATTAGATACGCTATTGTCGCTTTGCTGACGGCGACCCCATAGGATAAGACTAAATATTAGAGGCAGGAATCCAAAAAATATATGTCCAATGATAAACTGCGTATTTATGCCACTCTGGGTGACGAAGGTAATGATTTGCAAGACTACCAGGAGCGCCATTATGCCCAGAATAGTCATACCAAAGAATCCGGCGAAAATTGCCACAATGATCCACATCGCTAAGAATGGCGAGACGACACCACCACTAGTAATGATAGTGGCGGCGCTTACGGCGACGGTTAATAAATATACAAAAATACCGACACTGGTTTCGTGTTTTTTTGGTAGCCAGAAGCATAGAATAAGCATAATTAAGCTACCGGTTGCTGCTACTCCAGCTGCTTTGTCAGAGACAGATAATCCTATCGGCAGTTGATAGCCGGTCGGTATAAATCGCGCCCATGCATATAAAAGAATGATCGTGAAACAGCTCAGTAATGCCACTTCACACAACCTTCTCAACCAAAATCTGGAAATTGCGTGAGGCTTAAAGTAAATCCCGCCCTTTTTCATGTTTTTATTATGGCGAATTTTCAGAAAAATCTCAAGTGATAAATATGACGTAGAGTTTGTGTGGATGTGAAAAAGTAGACAAGCCTTCCCTTTCCGTGGTATAATCTATGGAGTTACGGCCCTATCGTCTAGCGGTTAGGACACCAGGTTCTCATCCTGGCAACCCGGGTTCGATTCCCGGTGGGGTCACCAAAAATATTCTGGCGGAGCTTTTTCCGTCTTTTTTATTTATGATTTTTCGTCATCCATCTGCTTAACGACTTCTATCAAATTCCGTGGCGTAATGTCGGCCTTAATTAGATATCCGTTGATCCAAAAAGTAGAACTTAATGCTATCAGCAATTATTTAATCCTGACGCTCCCGTCTACAATCTCAATTTTCCCGGTATCGATAAAACCTCTTTTAAAGTGATTCTTGTATATTCTGTCAGCCTGAGAAGAATATCGCCCTTTTTTAAAGACTCTAGTGTTGATTTCTCGAAATATATCTTCAGGAGCAAAACCATTTTTATATGGCAACACCTCTTCGATTATCTTTTGAATATGATCGTAGTGTTACATCACATACAGGCTATCCCAGCCATCATTATTACTCCAACCGTTACGCCTATAACTCCCCATTCCATATGTTTTTCTTAACGCAGTTGTCCATGAGCTGTATATTTTCGTTAATATTACTTCAATATCTTCAGACCTAGTTTCTATTATTAGCTCATCTTCGTCTTCGTCTTGAATGTCAACCTGATCGTCTACTATATTACTTTCTTCTGGCTCATCTTTGCTATAATTGTCTATTGCATTCTGTATTGCGTTGAACAGGCGTTTCTGGGAATTCGCATTGTCGTGATACCAATCGGTAGACCAAATCCTATGAAACTTCCAACCTTGACTTTCAAGTATTTTTTGTCTCAAAATATCTCTATCTCTTGCAGTCCTACTGCTGTGATAGGCGGCACCGTCGCACTCTATTGCTAAAATATATCTTCCATCGATTTCAGGATGGAGAACGGCGATATCAATCTTATATCCGGATGATCCAACTTGCGTTCTGAGCCTATACCCATTACTTATAAGGATATTATATACATCTTCTTCAAAGCTCGAATCAAATGTGGGAGAATAATCTTCGCCTTTTTGACCATCTCCTAATAGTGCAGACATTCCATGTTCAGCATAATCAATAAAGTCACGTATTAGCCTTCGTTGAGGATTACTTTCTGTTCCTCTAACTTCGTTTGCTCTAAATGACGAGACAATAGTCATGGCACGTCGCGCACGCGATATCGCAACATTTAATCTTCTTTCGCCACCGGACATAGCTAGGGGACCAAATCGCATTGCGAAGCTTCCATTTTTATCTTTCCCGTAACCGCAAGAAATAATTATTCTATCCCTTTCATCGCCCTGAACTCGTTCAAGATTTTTAACGAAGAACGGTTCTGCATTGTTTTCATTAAAGAAGAACTCACATTCTGGGTGCATGTCTCTAAGTTTATCTATCGCCTCGTTAATTGTATTTTCTTGTGATTTACCAAAAGTTACGATACCTAAAGAACGTTCTGGCTGATTTTTTATATGTTCTAATACAATTTCAGCAACCATTTCGGCTTCTGGTCGGTTGCCGCCTTTACTTTCCCAGATACCTTTTTCGCAATAAACGAATGATGTCCCTAAGTTGCCGCCCACAGAGGAAGCCGGAAAAGTAGCTAAACGACTATTATAAAACTTATTATTAGAAAACATGATTAATGATTCGTCTTTACTACGGTAATGCCAGTTAAGGTATACATCTGGAAATGCGGCGGACATTTCGTCTAGAATCGATTCGAGGTTGTCTATTTGAGGGTTTTCTTCGTTATATTTATCGTCATCGTCATCCATAGAGTCGAAGAAGTTTGTTGGAGGCATTTGTTTAGAATCGCCTGCGACAATAACCTGCTTTCCTCTAATAATAGAGGTGATCGCGTATTCTGGCTTGACTTGAGACGCCTCATCAAATATAACGACGTCAAATTTCCAATTCGGATTCATGCCAAAATACGAAGAAACGGTAAGCGGAGACATCATCATACAAGGTTTTAATGACGGCAACACGATAGGCAGATTCTTGATTAGAGTACGAGTAGGCATTAGACGAGTCTTTTTCTTTAGTTCTCTCTGCAATAATTGAATTTCTCC
This sequence comes from uncultured Candidatus Saccharibacteria bacterium, assembly GCA_938046775.1. GTDB lineage: Bacteria > Patescibacteriota > Saccharimonadia > Saccharimonadales > Saccharimonadaceae > Nanosynbacter. The sequence goes on from CALIXB010000025.1 coordinate 8,665, forward strand.
ACCATGCGCTTGGTTTGTAAACAAAGAGAAATTAGGCATTTTGGAGGAAAGTTCGCACCTGATTCTAGCTGCAGATATTTTGAGGATCTTCTTGTCGTATTCACGGAACATATTGACATCCGAATTGTGTGCTGTGTGGTTATATCTTGAATACTCTCTGTCAAAATCTGTCATTTCTAGAGAAAGAATCAAGAACCTCTTTTTAAAAATACTTGCTATTTCGTTTGCATTATATGTCATACCGCTGTCTTCGATTTTTGCCACAAAATCATCTAACTTGTATTTATCTAGTAGCTCAGCTCGAGTCTCTGCATAATGTTGATAATCTGGTAAAGAATCAAAATCAAGCTTTTCTAAGAGTAAAAGCATTTCGGTTTTCTTTGATTTTGCTGATGATACTAACTTCTCAAATGCAGTTTTAATTTTTAAATTAAGAGAGGATATATCTTTCCTATATCCAGTTATTGCGGCCATATTCGTATTGTAAGAAACTAGCATATTTAGCGAATCGACATAGTCGTTATATTTCATTCTTCTTAGGCTACACGCGTTTAACTTGCTGACTAATTCTTTATAGCCACTAGAGAGTTTGCTGAAGAATGAATTATATTTGTTCACCAGCTTCTTATAATAATCATTCGGGTTGTCCAAGGCCATGAAGTCTTGAGAAAAATTCTCTAGAATCTTTGTTTTAGTCTCCGAACTATCTTTCTCTAAATCTTTAATTTTTTGATTGATTTCTTTAACTTGGCTTTGGGCTACTAGGATATTTTCGACCGATTTTTCTAAATCTCCATGTTCGGATTGTGAAAATGGAATCAAATCCAAGAGATTAAATAGCTCTTTACTTGTCGAAGAAATGTTTTTCAAGTCAAGCGCATTAATTTTTTCAGTAAACGTGGACTCATTGATGTTGCCAATTTTTTCTTGCACTTCGCGTCTTGTAGTATTACCAAGTTTGCCTTGATAATATCTCCAGTAATTATCGGTAAAGTGGTTTGTGTTATCGATAAAGCTCTTCCCGTACTCGTCAATCGCGTAGAATAGATCGGCAATTTCAGTATTGTAATCAGCGTCCCAATTAAAGTCTTTTGGCATGTCAAAAACCAAGTCTTTAGCATAGCGTAGCTTACTGATTTCTCCAATGAGCATATAAGGTGTTGTTCCATCGTCAAACTCTTCATGAAGTTTTTCAGTATAGAGATTTAAATTCTTTCTTTTTTTATCTAGATCGTCGTAGATCTTGAGCGCCTCATCCGTGACCTTATTCCGATTAGAAGCAAGTTCTATAGATTTCGCTATCTGGTCGCGAACGTTTTGCTTTTTGGCCTTAGAATTATGCAGAATTAAACAAAAATCTGACAAATTCTTTTTTTCAAGTTTATGATACACGACATCGAGCGCCGCCTGCTTTTCCGAAACAAAAAGCACTCTCTTTCCTAGGTAAAGCATTTCGGCAATTATATTTGTAATCGTTTGACTTTTACCAGTACCTGGAGGACCTTGGATTACAAAGCTTTCACTTTTTTCGCACGGTATATAGCTTCTTGTTGTGATGAATCTACTTCGTAAATGTTTAAGTTATCTCTTGATTTTACTTTTTCCAAGTCTGGCTCACCAGATTCGTATGAAAAGCCCTCATCTACTAGACTTCCGCCAGCAAGAATTCTACTAAAAGGATTGTCTGCAACGAGATCTCTATTTTTATCAAGATCATTCCAAATTGCTAGGTTTTGGAAACTGAATGTGTCGATGATAATATCATCCTTGATGGTCCAATTTGATTTCTCGGAAATCTCTCTCCTAAGTTCTGATAAGTAAGTGGACAGCGTCGAATTCGTATCGGAATCTGACGGAAAATCATTTAAGGTAATATAGAAATCCGTTTCAAACTTCTTTTTAATTATTGGGTTGAGAGATATCTGCTCATCTGTATTTAGCGAAATTCTAAATGGTGTGCGTCTCCCGTCCTGCTCAATTTTGATAGGAACCAAAATTAACGGGGTTTTAATTTTTGTCTGAGCGTCTTCGCGTTCATGCCATTCAAGAAGACCAACTGCAATATAGCCAATATTCAGGCCTTTTTCTTCGCTCTCTTGCCTTACTTTTTTATAGATGTTCGATAATGCTTTCGTACGCTCCTTAATGATTTTGATATTTTCGTCCACGTCTTCTTCATCTTTGTTGGAATCTTCAATTATTTCGGCTTGATCAGTTTCGGTAATAAATTCCCAGGTTTTACCGTTAAAAGCAAGTTTATCAACTTCTTTTAGGACGCTTTCAATATCATCATCAAAGTATCTTTTTTCAAGTTTAAGTGATCCTACCCGGTATGGCTTATACCATAGTAGGCGGTTTCGCTTGGTCATGTCTAACAAAGACTTTTTCCAGCTTTCAATTCTACTATTGATATTGTTTTCAATAAGCCCCATATGATTAGTTTTGCCGCATTAAATTTCTCTCATATTAACGAAGAATAATTTAAATTATTATACCATATTCATCGATAAATATTAAGTGTTCGTGCTTAGTGCTATGTTTTTGGTGATATAACTCTAAGAAGTATTTATTTATTGACATTGTAAGCTCTTAAAAGGGCTTTAGTATTGACGTTGACAACTCTACTGTTCGATCGGGATACTAACGTTTTGAGTTGTACTGCTCAGTTTTACTTATGCCGGGGTGCAGTGTAGGTAATAATACAATTTTATGTAGTAGGAATCTGCTACGGGGTCATTTTAATTCGATTGGATGTGGTGAATAATTCGGCGACGTTTGTCGTCTTTTTTATTTGTCGAATCCTCTATATTAAGATTTCTCGTCATCCATCTGCTTAACGACTTCAATGAGGTTGCGTGGCGTAATGTCGGCTTTAATCAGATAGCCATCGACGCGACCCATCACAGACTTGCGAGAAGACTCATCTTGCTCGAAATTAGTCATAATCAGCACCTTGCTATTTGGGATTAGATCGACATCATTATTACGGAGTGAATTTAAAATCTGATCACCGCGCTGCTCTGGCAGCATCAAGTCCAGAATAATTAGATCAAATTGCTGATTACGTGCCGCCACCAGCCCGTCATTGCCGTCAACCACCCATGTCACATCATAGCCGGCTTTTTGCAGACTTCTGACATACATTTCGCCAATAAATCGGTCATCTTCTACGCATAAAATTGTCTTTATCATAATTCCTCCTAACCCTTGTACATGGCGTGATTTTTTATCCAGCCGCCGCCCTTTCGTATCAATTGATTATTTAATTGGCCGTCTTCTAGTAATTTGTCTTTAACTGTGGCGTAAATCGGTAAAGTAAATGAGAAAACTGAACCTTCATTTTCACGGGAGCGAGCGGTGATTGAACCACCATGTGATTCTATGAAAGCTTTGCAAATATAAAGGCCGATACCTGTGCCAGCTACAGCTTCACGTGATCGATGTGAGCGGTAAAACTTGTGAAATAGATTATTTACAACGTTAGCGGGCATTCCAATTCCGTTGTCAGCTACGGATATTTCTACGAAGTCACCCTTTTTCTCTGCCGAGACGGTTACGGATCCGCCCTCAAAGCTATATTTGATAGCGTTATCAATTAGATTACCGATAACTTCCCCGATGCTGCCATGGTCAGCGGCCACAGTCGGTAAATCATCTGGAATATTAACACTGAGTAGGCGATGCTGGGTCGAGGCGCGTAGCTGCATATCGTCGGCAATTGAGGCGTAAATATTCGAAACGGTATCTTCCAGGAGGTAGACCTTTAGATGATGTCTATCAAATCTTGCTACATTAAGGATGTTGTCGACGTAGCTTGATAGGCGGTTGGCGGACACCGTTAGCCTTTCAAGCAGCTGTTGCTCGTCACCCTGCAATCGTCCAGCAAATTCTTCAGTGATAATGTCCAGATAGCCTCGAATAACAGTAATCGGACCACGAAGCTCATGGGCGGCAAACGATATGAAATTAAGGTCCTCTTCTTCTGGTAAATAATTGTCAGACTTATCAATAAGGAAAACAACGGTCTCTGCAACAGCGCCTTTTTCAAATGAGGCCACAACATCAAAAATGCGTGAATTTTGGATGATGTCGGGGTTGGTGCTGATACGCCGCCAGCGTCGTTCTGCTTTAATTTTCTCGTTAGAAATCTCGTGGAGCCAGTCGAAAATTGTTGGTTCGTTGATGAAGTCTAGCGCCAAAAAATCTTCGCCATTGGAGTTTCGAGAAATCGGCGCGGCGGAATTAGCAAAGATGATTTTCTGATTTTTATCAAGTATGATAACACCGGTGCTGGTTTGGTTGAGGCCTTGAATGAGTGGGGTTTGTAAATTATCTGCAGGTGTGGGATTTTTATCTGGTTGATAGTCGCCATAAATTGCCTGGAGTGCGGTCTTAAAGCCAGTTTTTTCGTAACGTTTGTCGTTGGGTCGGGGTGGAGTGTCGGTGGTTAGCTCGCCAATCTTATGAGACAAAGCGGCTAATATTTTATTAAGCGGAGTGGTGATGATTTTAACAATGGAAATTGAGGATATAATCTGCAAGATTGCTGTTATGAGGACGATAATCCAGAAATTTAGATGAGAAATAGATAATCCTGTGAGATGAAGAGTGGCGGCTAGACCTAATATTACACAGGCATTTGCTGACAATAATACGAGTATGACTTTTTGATAGTAGTATTGTTTGTATTCTCTTAGGGTTTTAGATTTTGGGTCTATTGCCATGAAACGCCTCCCCTACCTGGGGTGAAAGCAGAAATCCAGGTTTGACCGCGATTTAAGGCAATGTCTTTTCCGGATTCGTCTGTTAATTTTAGTGGAGTATCGATACTAGCCTTTGACCAAGTTGCAGTGATGACCGTGCCGTTTTGGAAGACGTAAGCCTTGCCGCTACCGGTGGTTTTGGCGTCCTCGTAGCCGTCGGAATTTTGAGCACGAGCCTCAACGCCGACCTCCATGGCGATTACTACCTTTGGGGTAATTTGTCCATCTTCGCGATCGGTGTGTGGTGCGCCAGCCATACTCCTGATATAAGAATTCGATTCTTTATGATATGCGTATGATGTATTGTAGGAATATCCGCTGAGGTTTATGGCGATTTTTGTGGCATTTGGCGACTCGGCAGGTTTACCGTCAGTACGGGTGAAGCTGGTAAACTCGGATTTATTGTAGCCCTTGGCGCTGTTTAATTGGTCTATTCTTTCTCCGGAAGTGTAGACGTTATGCGGCGCGTAACGGTCGCGGACTCGCCAGTAATAGCCACCATTAAAGAATTGATCGATGTCGCGGTAGCTACCATTTCTGACCTGGGCTAGTGCATTAGGGCTGCCGCCAACATGGGCAACCGAGGCTTGATATGGTGCTGCCCAACTGAGGTAATACAGTCTCAGACTTCTGACAGGTCCGATTAGTGCTGGCTTTTCTCCTTGATATAGGGCTAAGAACCTAGTTATGCCGCCCTCTGCTACCGCCTCATAAACCACGCCAGCTTTTTTTAAGCCAGATTGTGGCCGAGCGGCCGGGCTGTTCTCTATCATCACGCCAGTAACGGGTTGCTTTGTGACGTTTTCGTCAGCTACTTCTATGCCAGTTAGGGGTGAGTAAAATTTTTTTGGTGCAGCTTTTTTCTTTGGTATTTGTAAATCTGTATTGGCAGTCTGCTCATATTTTATGGAATAAATAGCAATCAGAAAAACTCCAGTAATAACTACCGCACTGGAAATTAGCGCAATTGCTAAAATATGTTTTTTCACCCACTCTTTTATCTGTTTCCGGCGGGATTCTTTTTTTCGTCCAGATTTATCTAATTTTTCCATATTCATGCTTATGCTTAGTATAGCATTTTCGGCGCGTGAATAAACTATTTTTGTAGATAATTATCAATTCTTTGCAGAGTTTTTTCCTGACCAATTAGCGCCAGCGTGTCGTTCAGTTGTGGGCTAAACTGCGCCCAAGTGGTCACAATTCGAACCAGGCTAAATAGAATGCCAGGTTTTTGGCATGTCGTTTCCAGTAGTCCGTTTAGGCAATTTTGGATTGATTCTGGCGTCCAGTCGGTAATTTTAGCGAGTTCTTGGCGTACTATGCTTAAAAGATTCTGCCGTTCTTCTTCGGTTAATTTTCGGAGTTGCTTGTTGCAGTTAATCAATTCCTCATCAATTTCAGGCTCAGTGAAGAAATAATTGGTTAATTTTGGTAAATCTTGCAACGTTTTCAAACGGTCCTGTGCTAGGGCTAAGACTTGCTTTTTATACGATTCTTTGGCGTTGTTTGATTCTTCGCCCCAGAAAGTTTCGCATCGATTATAAAGGTCGTCTAAGTCGAGCGAGCGAATCCATTGGCCGTTTAGCCAAATGAGCCGCTGCTCATCAAACCGCGCGCCTGATTTCTGGACACGGTCAAGCGAGAACTTTTCAATCAATTCATCCTTGCTGAAAATCTCTTGTTCAGTGCCGTCGTTCCAGCCGAGTTGCGCTAAGAAATTCAGCATCGTTTCTGGTAATATTCCCTCTTTTTGGTACTCGGTGACGCTTTTTGCGCCATCGCGCTTGCCTAGCTTCTTATTGCCGGTTGGCGCCATAATGTGTGGTACGTGCGCTAGAATTGGCGGCTCAATTTTCAGTGCTTCATACAAAGATAAATATTTGGGCGTACTGGCGATATATTCTGAGCCGCGAATGACATGGGTGATTTTCATTTCAAAATCGTCAATGATATGAGCAAAGTTATATGTCGGCAGTCCGTCTGCCTTGATTAGAATAAAATCGTCAAGCGCCTCTGGTCCGGCTGACAATTCACCCATGACGGCGTCTTGCCAAGAATATCGCTTAATTTCCGGAACCTTAAAACGGAGCGGCATGCCTAGCCGCCATTCTGGTGGATTCTCTGGACGATGGTCGCGGTATAAGAAAGCTCGCTTCTCGGTCTTGGCCTGGTCGCGGAAGGCTTGAACTTGTTCTGGTGTGTACGGATCGGCGTAAGCTAAGCCCTCGTCGATCATTTTCTTAGCCCACTTGAGATAAATTTCCTGTCGATCTGTTTGGTGATATGGGCCGAAATTACCGACTTCTTCGGTATTACCCAGGTTTGGTCCTTCGTCCCAATCTAGCCCCAACCAATTTAGAGTTTTTAGAATCAATTCCTCTGCTCCGTCAACAAATCTGGCTTGGTCGGTGTCTTCGATGCGTAGGATAAAATCACCTTGATGTTTCCGGGCGATAAGGTAGGTATATAGTGCAGTACGAACATTGCCGACGTGAATATAGCCAGTCGGACTTGGCGCAAAACGAGTTCTAGTAGTCATGAATAAATTATATCACGTTAACTGATATGCTACAGGCTGGTTGCGATTTTCTGGATTTGATCATTAGAGAGATTGGCATCGCCGCTGATCTGGTATAAAATTCCGCCGTTCACCCAGGCAGCTTCTTTACCTCCGCTATAAATGGTTAATCCGTCAATCATCGTAGCATTTGGTGATTTATGTTTTTCGGAGAAAAAATCCTTAACGGCTGATGAGTTCCAGCTACTTTTTTGTTGGGTTATGGTGTAAGCTGAGCTGCCGTCGGCGTAGGCATAGCGCATGCTGACTTCGCCTGATTTGAACTTAATTGGGCCGTTTAGTGCGTAGCCGTCTGGTTTGTATCCTGGATATTTGGCGTCAATTCCTGACTGAATTGCCGCCATCCTTATGGAAATGTTTGGCATACTTAGATATGTCAAATAGCCGCCAAGTAGCATTACCGCAAGACCAACAGAAAAGGTGTTCAACCAGCGTAGTGCGCTGCCTTTTTTCTGGCGTCGTCGAACTTTTTTATTGCTAGTAATTTCATTTGATAAGGCTTTTTCGATAGCCTCATTTTTTAGTTCTTTGGCGGTTTTTATGGCTGGCTTTTCGATTTTTTTCGGAGCAACTAATGGATTATTATTGGTAGCTAGCGGTCGACGATCTTTTCGTAGTTTGCCATTAACGCTAAGATTTCTGTTTTGGGCACGACGAATGACCGGATGAGCCTCGGCTGGGCGATTAACGACGATCCGCTCTGGGGTTGGCTTGCTGACTGTCGGCGTAGCAAATTTCTTTACGGCAACATGTTGCTGTACGGAAGTGCGGGTCCTCTGGGGTTTGGCAGCCAGTGCTGTACGTTGAGGCATCTTAACGTGTCGGCGATTTAAAGTACTCGATTTTTGAATGTGATTAGCGTGGATGTTTGATACTGCGGTACCGCGGCTGTTGATTGGCTGCACTTTTTTTACTTCAGTTTTCTTTACATCAATGTCATCCATCACCATGCCAGTTATGGTGTTGTAGGCTCGCCCATTGATGACTACATAATTTTTACTCGTCATTAATCCCCCTAATGTTTATTCCTGTATATATAGTACAAATCGCCTACGGTTTTTTCAAGTATGCAAATATGCTATAATTTCCGTAATTATGTATCGACAAAGAAATCGTACTAAGGAACTCGCAAGGCGAGCTTTTGTGTATACGTTAATGACATTATCGCTTATTACTCTTCTGATATTTTTAACTTTTAGAATGCTTGGCTATACATTTAATCCTAATACAAAAGAATTACAGCAAACGGGACTAGTCCAATACGAATCTCACCCAAGCGGAGCGCTGGTCTATGTTGATGATATGGAGTTGCGTAGGACCTCAACAAAGAGTACTGTGCTTCCAGGAAAGCATACGTTTGCAATGAAGTTAAACGAATACGAACCATGGCAGAAGACGCTAGATATTAAATCTGATACCGTAACCAATCTGAATTATGCCAGGCTCATTCCGATAAGACGCGACACTACGGAGGTAAAAACCTTTGATTCGGTGCAGACCATCTCCTTATCGCCGAACGGTGGTTTTTTGATGGGCTTTGGTGTAAAGGACAAAACTCCGTTCATAACTGTCGGTGATATCCGTGACACCAATAAGGGCAAAGAGAAATTTACGGAATATAATCTCAGTACAAGTATCTTGGCTGGCTATTCCCTGTCTGCTGACGGTCACGTATTTTCGGTGGCGGAATGGGACCGCGACTCACGATATGCTTTAGTCAAGCACTCATATTCAGCAGAAAATAATGCTACGGGCGTGCAGTGGCTGGTTTTTGACAGAGAGAATCCGGAGAAGATTATCGACGTAACGACTATGACGGGCTTAAGCGTAAAGCAAATTAGTTTCGCAGGAACTGGCGCTCACTCGGTATATATGTTGCAGGAGAGCGGTGAGCTTCGTCGAGTTGATCTGGATAGTTCGACTATTTCTAGTCCAATTTTAACTGGCGTAGAATCATTTAAATTATATGGCGACGACCGGCTATCTTACGTGTCGATTATTGACGGCAAAAAAGTCGCGGGAATTTGGAAGCGGGATTGGAAAGAGCCGTTCGTTATCGGTAAATTCACCACAGATAAGACGCCAATTATTCGGACCTCTCGCTATTTTAATAAAGACACTGTAGTTTTGGCGGTTGGTCAGGATATGACAATTTATAGAGGAAATATATCAGACTCTAAGGACCGACAGAAAGAATTTTTACAGACTGCAAAAAACATTAAGACTGAAAACGCAACGACAAGTATGACCCTGGATAATGCCGGGCGGTTTATAGTGGCACAAAACGGTGCAGCGTTACAGTCATATGATTTGGAGCGTAAAGAGTTGTCTCAGGTGTTTAATATTGGTGTTGCGCAAGAGGTGAAATGGCTTGATAATTTCTATATCCGTAGTGTATCTGCTAGCGGAAAGATGGAGATTCGTGAATTTGACGGTACTAACGCACATACTTTGCTGGACGTAAAAAGTGGCATGGATTCGGTTTTATCAGCTAACCAGCGCTACGTCTATGGAGTTACGGTTAACGAGTCTGGAAAATTTGTCCTGAATAAAATGAATATGGACAATGGCTCAATAGGATTATTTAACTAACAATTAGTTTACCTACCGAATAATCTCTCTATAAGTGTTGGCTCGGGCTTTCCTGGGATGGCGGATTTGTTATTCTGCGGCTGACTTGTACTAGGTTCAGTTGTTGCGGTGGCTTTATTTGGGTCGGGGCTGATCTGTTCAGCGAAAATCAATAAGCGCTTCTCTGCTGTACCTAAAGGAACGCAGCTAACTAGTGTCAGCATTGGCTTGTCTGTAGTTAGCTGAACCTTTGAGACTTCAGTTGGCATGACGACCTCGGTGGAGGTAATTTTATAAGTGTAGCGCTTACTGTTGTAATTCATATAGATGACGTCGCCCTTGACTAGTTTTTCATTCTGAGCAAACACAAACTTATAGTCTCCTGCAGCAAAGGCATCATTACTGGAGTGTGCGGCAAAAACCGCGTTACCTACCTGTCCTGGCACGGCGCTAGCTCCAGGAATTGAGAAGTGTGCTACTCCTCTCCTCATGGCTTCTGACTGAGATTTTGTATCGCTAGCGGCACCGTAAACTACAGGAGCATCAACATTGATTTTAGGAATAATGATTCGAGATTCAGAGCTAACCGTAACATCTGTTGACGCGTCAACAATAATGTTCTGAGGATTAATTGCGCCAGGTGTGGTGTAGGCGGCTACTGCTCCAAAAATGATGCGATTATATTGTAAAAACATGAAGATTAGTAATACTGACAGGCCAGCAATCGCCGGGATAAAATGGCGAGATTTTTTAACCTTCTTGGCGGAATCTCGAACTTTTTGTTGAATTTGGCTACGAAGTTCTTTTATGGCGACCTTCTGTGGGTCTAGGGGCTCGTCGGCATCTGAATTTGCCTGCTTACTCTCCCTATTTAGCCTAGATATCTCACGGTTTTTTGCATTGATATTTTCAGCATAATAACGCTCGTAGTACATTTGATAGTATTTTTGCCAAGCACTATGATATTGCTTCCATTGGTCGGCCGAAACTTGGGTGTGGATAGTCGAAGTTTTATTCTGGACTGGGCTTATTACGGTGTCTGATTTTTTTTCCGGCTGGTCTGTTGGTGTCTCCTGGGTGATTGGTGCTGTTCGCATAGCGTGGCCGGAGCTGGCTTTTTGGTCGGAATTTGATTGAACTTGAGGTGTCTGCTGTGAGCTAATATATTGAGGTCGAGTTTCATTGGTTGGATTGCTATTCGGTTTCGTTTGAGGTTGTGACTGCTGGGGAGTGGCTTGATAATCTTCCGATCGAGCATAGATAGCGTCAAGTTGCCCGCGAATAACATCAGCAGCGGCGCTCTGCGAAGCTGCTGGATCACGAGCTGGCGGCGTAAGAGGTCGGCGCTGATCTGATGGCGGCATGCCCACTCGACCGTTTGATTGATCATCCGTCGGATACATAACTTCCCCTATTATACGGTAAATCAGCGGTAAATAAAAGTCGTGCTTGTGAGCGGGAGTCTATTATGTTACAATCGTACGGTAGTTTGAAGCGTTCTCTTGTGCCGCGGTGGCGGAATTGGTAGACGCGCTAGACTCAAAATCTGGTGAGCAATAGCTCGTGCCGGTTCAAGTCCGGCCCGCGGTACCAGAGATGGCTTCAGGCTTAATCGTCCAAATCTGGGCGATTTTTTATGAAGAAATAGCAGTACTAATAGCTGCTAGCGGTGCCTCTGGCGACCAAATTAAATAGCTCGCGGCACGTGCGCCAACGGTCCCTCGCCAGATTGCCATTGGAGCGTCCCATTTTTGGGTGACGACTTCACCGCCATGGGCAATTATTAGATTGTCCGCATGAAAAACGCAAATAGTTACGGGATACGTAATGGTAAATTTGTGAAGTGTCTCAACAAGTTGCGCCAGCTGAATGCTAAAAGTAATCATCTTTGGGTAATAAATGGCGCGAAAAATTTTCTGAACTTGCGCCAGGCTTGCCACAAAAACCACGCGCGGATTATCTAAGATCTCCTGGAGGCCGTTCTGGACCAGGTCAATCGCATCTCTTGTTAATACTACTGGGATTTCTGACTTTTTTATCAATTCTTCATAAACAATTGACGTTTGGCTGTTGCGCCCAGCATCGCCACATAACAGTAACACGTCCGCCCATTTTTCTAAGGCTAGAGCTTCGTTTAGGGCTTCGTTGGCTAGGCTGCCTGATTGGTTGGTTGGCGCAAATAATACATCGGTCATTACAGCTGGAACACTTTTTTTCAATATGTCAGGCAGTAATACGCGAGCTTCGCCGACGCCAGCCTTAAGAGCTTCTTGATAACTTTCCGCGACCGCTAAAAATCCCAATTTATTGCCGCCAATAATCCCCAGCTTCCCTGCTTGATTACGCCGTTCTGGTTTATTCCATTCAACATCAGGAAAAAGCGGTTTGCCTGACTCTTGTCTGTGCCAAAATTTCATATCCATTTACAAATTCACCTCAATACTTACTGGGCAATGATCGCTGCCCATTTGTTCGGGATGAATTTGTGGATTAGTGACGTGATTTGCAATTTCACGCGATGCCAACCAATAGTCAATCCGCCAACCGACATTGCGCGCCCTAGCATTAGCCCAATGTGTCCACCAGGTATAAGCACCGGTTTTCTCAGGAAAAATTGCCCGGAACGTATCAATAAAGCCAGCGTCCAAATAATTCTGGAAGCCTTCGCGCTCTTCGTCGGTGAAGCCGTGTTTGCCAACATTAGGTTTGGGATTTGCTAAGTCAATTTCTTTATGCGCCACGTTCATATCGCCGCAGTATAGTACCGGCTTTGACAGTTCTAATTCCTGCAGATAAGCCAATACTGCCTTATCCCATTTTTCATGGCGTAAACCCAGGCGACTCAAGTCTCCTTTGGAGTTTGGTGTGTAGCAAGTAACTACCCAAAAACTGTCAAACTCAGCCGCGATAATCCGCCCTTCGTCAGCCGGATTGCCATATTTATCACCAGTTAGGTCGAATCTTTCAATTATATTTTGTGGAAATCCATCATGCCAATTCAGTGGTGGGATTTTTGAGAAAATTGCCGTACCAGAATAGCCTTTTTTAGCGGCAGAATAAAAATGCTCGTAATAATCTGGCAGGTCGATTTCAACTTGGTCTCGTGCGGCCTTGGTCTCTTGTAGACATAAAATATCCGGATTGTACTTATTGATGAATTGCGCAAATTCGCCCTTGTTGATGACTGCGCGAATACCGTTTACGTTCCAGGAGAATAGTTTCATATGATTATTATAGCGTGGTAATATAATTTAATGAATATACCGCTGGTGTATAGTAAGTTTTTAAGTGAGATTTCTAGTGGTTTTATGGATGTTGGGGGTATAAAGACTGCTTACTATTTTCATCATAATAACTCAGATAAAACCATCCTGTTGATTCATGGTATTGGCGGAGACTTTCATGGAATGATCCCGCTGGCGTACTGCTTGAAAGATAATGCGAATATTTTATTTGTTGACCTGCCCTCGCATGGCAATAGTCAATTGATTAAAAATACAGATGTTAGAAATATTGAAGATTGGGCGAAAGGCTTGATAGTGGCTTTTAGAAAAAAGAACTTAAAAATTGATGTAGTGGTTGCTCATTCATTGGGTTGTTTGGCGGCTCGTAAGGTGAATTGTTCCAAGATTTGGTACGTCAACCCACCGATTAAGGCTTCAGTTGCAGTGAAGATTTCTTCCGCGATTTTGTATCGTATTCGTTGGATAAATCAGTATGTTTATTTAAATTATTATTTTTCAGTATTGCGTGGTGTATGTTTGATGAGAGATAAACAAAAGAATACGATAAATCTAGTAAAATGGCTGACAAAAAAGACCAACGTAACCTCACGACAATACCTGGAGCAAGCAAGAATAGCTCGAGATATTCCCATAAAAGAGAGGTCGGTTAATTCCGGGAAAGAGTTTACGGGAATGATCGTGGGAAGATTTGATAAAATTACCCGCCCCGTTCGACCGTCTGGGCTGAGAATTGATAAATTTGTTGAGCTTGAGACTGGTCATTTGTCGGTTTTGGACAGTCCAGAATTAATAGCGAAACTAATATTGTCAGAATAAATTTTGCTATACTGTAGATATGAGCAAGAAGGCTGATAAGAAACTAATTGTTGATATGATTTCTGAAAGTGAGTTTACTGTTCAGGGTCATGGTGTGCATACGGCTTATAAAGAGATTACAGATGCACTGCGAAAAAGAAAAGATATTGATATCGAAGTAAACTCCAGGCGTCCAGCTGACATTATTCATATCCAGACCATGGGGCTTTACTCTTTTCGTCATTTGATAAGGAGAGGTGGAAAAAAAGTAGTCTCTGCTCATATTGTGCCAGATAGTTTCATTGGTTCAATTAAGGGAGCCAAATATTGGAAGCCTCTGGGTAAGATGTGGCTGAAATTTTTCTATAAGAAAGCGGACTTGGTTCTGGCCTGTTCTGGCATGGTTGCTGATGAGCTTATAAATGACATGAATATTCCTAAAACTAAGGTTCTTTACAATACAATCGATATGTTGAGGTATAAGCATTCGGCTGCAGAAAAGAAGTTAGCCCGAAAGAAGCTTGGCCTTAAGGATAATGATTTTGTAGTGATGGGAAATGGTCAGGTCCAGCCGCGAAAACGTCTCGACGTTCTGATAAAAGCGGCTAAAAAAATGCCAGATGTCAAGTTTTTCTGGGTGGGAGGTATTCCATTTAAGAATCTAGGGGCAGATTATCATGCTATGCAAAATATGATAAAAAGTGCCCCTGACAATCTTACAGTGACTGGCGTTATTCCTCTGGAGGCTGTTAAGGATTATTATGTGGCGGCTGACCTGTTTGTCCTTCCTGCTATGCAAGAAAACCATCCTATGTGTGTATTGGAGGCAGCAGGTGCTGGATTGCCAATCATTTTACGAGACATACCTCAGTACGATGATACGTTTAAGGGTGATGCCGTTATGGCAAAAACAGACGATGAGTTCTTAGATTTGATTGATTTACTTCGTAAAGATAAAAAGGCTTATAGTAAAGCGTGTCTTGGAGCTGAGAAAATTGCCAAAAGGTTTGACAGCAGTGCTGGTGCTGAACGGCTAGTCGAGTTTTATCGGTCTTTGATATAGATGGTATAATTAGAATATGAAGATAGGACTTTTTACGGATAGTTATCGGCCGTCTATTAATGGGATTGTTTATGTAGTCGAGTCTCTGAAGCGTGAGCTGGAGGCTTTGGGGCATGAGGTTTACGTTTTTTGTCCGGCAAAGTCTATTAGTCCATCTAAGCAGGCGGAACTTATGCATGAGGATGACAATAGTCGGATCGTTCGTTTTCGTTCTATTAAAGGAGCATTTTTTGATGATTATGACACGTCGGTGTTCTTTCCTCCTGTGGTGCAGCGTCAAATTGCTAATATGAATCTGGACGTTGTTCATATTTTTACGCCGTCGCAAATTGGATTATTGGGAGTAAAAGTGGCGAAGAAAAATAACATTCCACTTATTATTCAGCACTGTACTGATTTATATGAGTTTGTTGATCACTATCCGACGGTTCTGCCAGGAGCACTGGCTTTGGCGGGAATTGTTTTTCCCTTATCGGTCAAGCTGAACGGTCAGGATTTGTTAGAGGTTGCTAAGCTTTATCGTCCGCGTAATGGTGTGACAAAATGGAACAAAGATATTATTGAGCGCGTTATTACTATTCTATACAGCAAGGCGGA
>CALIXB010000026.1 GCA_938046775.1 uncultured Candidatus Saccharibacteria bacterium
TCGATAGCTTTTCTGAATGGCGATTTGCAAATTCGTAAGAACAGATATAAATACCGTCTTTCTTGATGGTCCCTTTTGACTTAATCCATTTAGCGTCGACAACGGTTGCCGGTAAATTAAACTTTTCCTGCAATTCCTGCGCCCATTGCTGGCGCAAGCTCGACGGCGCAATAATCAGGATCTTTCGTTTGCGTTCCGAGTAGTATTGCATGATAACGATACCTGCCTCAATAGTTTTACCGAGGCCGACTTCATCCGTCAAGATAATACCGCGAGCCGTTGGCGAGTTTAATGCAAACAATGCCGCGTCGATTTGGTGCGGTGTCGGAATAATCTGAGCATCAAACATTAGACCCGACAACTTAGCAACGTCATCGTTAGCATAGACACGCTCAAGCTCATGGGCAATATACTTTGCCTGATAATCAGAGTTAATCATCAGAGTTATTATAACATTTTTCTAATCGATGGTTCGGAAGGATTGCTTGGTGATTAATAAATGAGACATAAGAGGTATGCCAAGCAGTTCGCCGGCACGTTTGAGCCGATTGGTCGTTTCTATGTCGGCCTGGCTTGGTCTCATACTCCCGCTCGGATGATTATGCGCCACGATGATGCTGGCAGCACGGTCGGCGATGGCGTCGGCGAAGACCTCGCGCGGATGTACCAGGCTGGCGGTCAGCGTGCCGATGGTCACCACCCGCTTGGCGATCAAGCGATTCGCACCGTCCAGCGTCAGGCAGACAAAATATTCCTGCTTTTTGTCGCGAATGTCGGCCAGCAGCTCGACGGCCTTTTCTGGACTGTCGATGATTGGCTGGTCGCTGTCCAGCAAGTACCGCCGCGCCAGTTCCAAGCTCGCCACAATCACCGGGATTTTCGCTTCACCCAAGCCAACCACGCCGCGTAGATCATCATACGAAATATCACCGCCTTTTTGACGCACAATTTTCAGCACCTCGCGCGCAATTTTACCAACATCGGCCCGAGCATTACCACTGCCAATAACCGCCATCAACAGCTCCAAGTCGCTCAGCCGCGCCGTACCGTAACGCGCCAATTTCTCGCGGGGGCGATCAATTTTCGGCTTGTCGAGCACTTTCATAGTTTCATTATATCAGGCTTTAACCATTCATCAGTTGCCAATCTTCGCGCTATCATTTCGTGCAGCCCTATTTATCGCTTACACCACGCAAAGATTATCAGCTATTTGGAATCGCTCTAGCTTGTCGGCCGCGCGCCACACACATCGCCACCACCAACACGCCAACCAGCCGTGACACCAATGATGAGTCATCCGCAGCCGATTGAGTCATTGTCACCAACCCCTCTTCTGGATTTAGAGGACTATCGTCTGACCATAAACCAGATGATGGATAGATATTCATCAGCAAATCATCACCATTCGCGATACTTTCTTCGCCATTATAGGCACAATCATCCAGAGTGTCATTTCCTATCATTAGACCATCCTGCTCGTCCAGTTCAGATTCTGCCAACTCAGCCGCTTCGGTAACAGGAACAAGTTCACACTCCTCACGAGGCACGAGACATTCCTCTGGAATTTTCGCTACCGCCTTATCTGGCTCAACATCAAGTGTTGGCTCAATAGTCTGTGAAGTGGAAATAATTACTTGTTCCACTGGCTCAGAGTCATCAGTTTCTTCGCGCACTGTAACCGTTTCTACCGGCAGTGCAATCGTCACTGCTTTAGTAGAAGACACTTCCGACTCTACCACTGGGGGCCCCTGCCGTTCGACAAAGAAAACCACATCTTCTTCAGCCCAAAAATCATTATCACTACCATGACTACGCTCTACCTCCATACCGCTATAGTCAAGCTGCTCAATTGACGAGATCTGTGTATCAGTGAAAATTTGATCTGCCGCCAATACGTCAATCTCCTCATTTGGAGGATTAACCTTAGCTTCATCAACTATTGTGGTATCAACCAGCTGCCCATTATCAATGCCGTCAGTCGATTCGACAAAATTACTATAATCCGGCTTCGCATCTATATTAATCTCGCTAGATTGAGTGTGTACTGTTGCTTTCGTGCCAGAATTATCAATTGACCCCTTAATCGCAGATTTATCCGCTTTTGCCGCATCAAATTGCGCCACTAAGTGCTGTTGCTCGGAAATTGGCGTAAAAGCACTTTCATCATTTTCTGCTGCTCGGCCCGACTCAAGCTCTAAAACCCTAGAGTCAACCTTATCATCACTAGCCGCAGGGTAAACAGTTTCATTTTCCAGCGAATTACTATTCCCATCAACGGCTTGAGCGTCCTTATCTATCACTATCGACACCGGCGCAGTTTCCGTCTGTGTCGGCGCATCTAAGGACTCTGGTGCCGGATTCTTGCTGTCATTATGCGCCATGTCAGAAACAGCATCAATGACGTGTGGCTTCATTTCCATTAAAGGACTACTCATATCTGCCACTTCGATATCCAGATTCTCGTCCGAGATTTCAACTATCTCATTAGTCGAAGTTTCGCATTCTCGTTCCTGCGGTATGATTTTCTCAGTTGACTCATCTGTCTTAGTTGTTAAATCTATGGGTTTTGCCTCTGCTACCACTGGCTCAGGCGCTTTTTTAATAATAGGCTCTTGATAATCGGTAAGTCCTGAATATCCCGCCATCACCAATTCCCCACGTCCATTTTCATCCAGACTGTCGAAATCATCTGGAGCTAACAATCTTTCCAGGTAGCTTTGTTTTGGCGTCATTTCCAACAAATTAGGAACCCCTCCTTCATCCGCAGAATTCATATCATCAGATACATTCTCCTGTCTTTCCGACTCCTGTTTCACGGCTAACGCCTGAGGTTTTACACACTGGCTGAGGAATGGGCAGCCAACGCATGCCACACATGCTGTTTGGCCAATTGACGCCGATACTTCCTCAGTAGAAGACAGCTCTTCTTCACCACTAGCCACCGCCACCAAGTCAAACTGACCCGCACTATCAGCCACCGTTTCGCCAATGTCAAACGAAAGATCTTCACCACTGGCACCATCTCTCAGCGACGAAAACACATCAAAACCATCACCGTCAATTCCTGTTGGCGATAATTCTCCTGTAGTCGTCGCCCCAATCATTGCTCAAAAAATGTCTCCGTTGAAATATGTGATTCGTCGACACCGGCGGCAGTTAGCTTTTGCCAAACATCGCGTACAAATGGCAGACTACCGCAAACCAGAAAGTGCACCCCACTCGGCACTTCACCAACAATCTTCGTCACCTCAAACCGTCCGTTATGCCAGCCGTCTGTTTCCTCGACCTGCTGGCGGGTACTAAACTTTTTGACGGCAATATTTGACGCCGCCAACTCCTCCGAAAACACCATATATTCTGGCGATTTTTGACTCAAATAGAGAAAAGTCGGCTGCTGGGCATCCGCCAAAATACTCCAAATCGGACTCAGCCCGCACCCCGCCGCGATGCCAACCAATGGCCGCTCGGTTTGCGGATTGAAATCACCGTACGCCCGGCTAATTTGCAAGGTGTCGCCGGCACGACGCGAACACAAATAACTCGAGAATTCGCCGCCCACATCCTTGACAGTAATTGACATCAGCTCCTCACTCGGGCGCGAGGAGATACTATAAGCCTTGCCTTCGCGTACCTGACTGCCGTCGATAAACACCGTGATATATTGCCCCGCCATAAAGTCAAACGGCCGCTCAAAATACAGCGTCGTCACCTCGGGGTTTTCCTGGCGCACGCGCACAATTTCGACAGTTAGTGAATCACGCATTCTTCGACATACCTTTCCATTATTTTTTTGGCAGCTCTAAATTCTTCGTCAGTAAAGGTGTGGTAGTTGGCAAATTTCGGGCTAATGGTCGTGCCAGTGCGAAAATGCTGCAAAGCAAAGCGTTTGGCACCTTTGACCAATTCGCCAATCTTTTCAAAATCCGCCACCTCCAGCTGCTCGCGAACGATGGTCGTCCGAAACTCATGGCCAATCCCTGAGTCAATCATCAGCCGCACATTAGCTTTAATTGCCTCCAGATCAATCGGCCGGGCCGCAATCTCCACATACTTTTCCAGCGGACCCTTGACATCCATGGCGATAAAATCAATCGTCCCCTCCTCGACCATACCGCGCACCATGTCAGGATGCGTGCCGTTGGTATCCAGCTTGACATCAAAACCAAGACCCTTAATCATTCGACACAACACCGGCAAATCCTCATTGACCGTCGGCTCGCCACCAGAAATCACCACGCCGTCTAGCTTGCCAACACGTGATTTCAGAAAAATCATCGCCTCCTCAACCGGAATGCTCGGCGCTAACCGCTCAGGTAACACCAGCTCCGGATTATGGCAATAGCCACAGCGCATATTACAGCCCGAAAGAAACAGCGCTGCCGCCACGTGTCCGGGATAGTCCACTAGCGACAGCTTCTGAATCCCACCAATCGCCACCCTAAGCTGGGACAGCGACGGCGCAAGCTCGCTGATGTTCGGCGGCGTCGTCATAATGCTCCCTCATGTCAAATTCAGCTTGTTTACCCTTATTCCACTGAGAAACTGGGCGCAAGAAGCCAACCACACGTGAGTAAACTTCGGTCGTTTCATTACAATTTGGACAGGTTGGATGTTCGCCAACCAAGTAGCCATGATTTTTACAAATACTAAAGCTTGGACTAAAGGTAAAGTATGGCAATTTGTAATTATCACAAATTGTCTTGACCAGTTTTTTCAGCGTCTGCGGATCATCCATGCGCTCACCCAGGAAGAAGTGAATCACCGTGCCGCCCGTGTATTTAGTCTGCAAATTATCCTGCAAATCCATCAGCTCAAACAAATCATCGGTGTAGTTAACTGGCAAGTGGCTGGAGTTGGTGTAGAACGGATGCTTGACCGCCGCACCGAGGCCATTCGCAAAGTGTGCTCGGTCAGGGAAACTAGCCTTGTCAATCTGCGCCAAGCGGTAGGTCGTACCCTCAGCTGGCGTCGCCTCCAGGTTGTAATTATTGCCCGTTTCTTTCTGGTATTCCACCAAGCGGTCGCGCATGAAATCAAGCATTTTCTCGGCAAATGCCTTACCCTTTTCAGTACCAATGTCAACGCCCAGCAGGTTCAACGCCGCTTCGTTAGTGCCGATCAAACCGATGGTCGAGAAGTGATTTTTCCAGTACTGGTTAAATCGCTGCTTGATATTACGCAAGTAGAACTTGGTGTATGGATAGAGGTTAGCGTCAGTCAATCGCTCCAATACCCTACGCTTGGTTTCCAGGCTATCTTTCGCCATATCCATCAATTCACTCAAGCCCCTGAAAAACTCTTTCTCGTTCTTCGACTTCAGCGCCAAACGTGGCAAGTTAATCGTCACCACACCAACTGAACCGGTCATTGGGTTTGAACCAAACAGGCCGCCGCCGCGGTATTCCAATTGTCGATTATCGATGCGCAGGCGACAACACATTGAGCGCGCGTCCTCTGGATCCATGTCAGAATTGATGAAGTTTGAGAAGTATGGAATGCCGTATTTAGCACTGGCTTCCCACAGACTTTCAATCACTGGATTATCCCAGTTGAAATCTTTGGTGATATTAACCGTTGGAATTGGGAAGGTAAAGACTCGACCGTTAGCATCACCCTCAGACAAGACCTCGAGTAGCGCCTTGTTGAGCATATTCATCTCTTCCTGATATTCGCCGTAGGTAGTGTCCTGCATTTCACCGCCAATAATCACCGGGTTATCCGCCATGTGCTTTGGACATTCCAGATCAAGCGTAATATTCGTAAATGGCGTCTGGAAACCAACTCGTGTTGGCACATTAACGTTAAAGACAAACTCTTGCAGTGCCTGCTTCACTTCGTCGTAGTTCAATTTATCAGCACGAATGAACGGCGCCAGCAGCGTATCAAAATCAGAGAATGCCTGAGCGCCAGCGGCCTCACCCTGCAGAGTGTAGAAAAAGTTCACTACTTGACCTAAGGCTGAGCGGAAATGCTTGGCTGGCTTGGACGCCACCTTGCCGGCAACACCGGTAAAACCTTCTTGCAACAGATCAGTTAAATCCCAACCGACGCAGTACACGCTGAGAAGGTTCAGGTCGTGAATATGCAAATCACCTTTTTTATGTGCTCGACCAATCTTTGGCGTATAAATCTTGTCCAGCCAGTAGGTTTTAGTAACTTCCGCCGATACGTAATTGTTCAACCCCTGTAGGCTGTAGCCCATGTTGGAGTTTTCGTTTACCTTCCAGTCCAGATTACCAATGTATTGATCGATCAAATCAACATGCGCGTTAGACATAATTTCACGCAATTTTTTGTGCTGGTCACGGTAAATAATATAGGCCTTGGCAGTTTTCTTAAACTTAGAATCAATCAAAATATCTTCGACAATGTCTTGGATATCTTCGACGCCTGGCAGACGTTTTTGGTTACGAGCTTCCAATACTGCAAGCACTTTTTCAGTTAGATCCTTGGCGGTTTTTTTATCAAATTCGCCAGTTTCTAAACCTGCCTTTTCGATAGCTTTTTCAATTTTTTTGCGATCAAACTTGACAGTCCGACCATCGCGTTTTTTGATTGATTTGTACATTACCCCTCCTTATTATGGCAATAGCAAACCAGCCCCAACCTCCCCGAGGGGCTTGTGTTGCAAAAAACGTTATTTATTTTCTAAAACACCATATATAGTGCTTAATATAGAATATACACGCGATATATAGCGTCTGTCAACGAAAATACATTGTATTATTTACATGTGAGAAGCGGAAGTATTTGCTCCCTCTGATAACGCCAAAACGTCGCGGTAAATCATATCAACAATTTCTGCCTGAGCCAGCTGTTCACCAATTCGCCGCTCGCCTGGCACGTCCAAAACGTCCTGATCTTTCCACCACTGGCGCATTTCCGATTCGCCAAATTCATGGGCGTTTGGCTTGGTAGCGTGGCGGCGCACCGTTTCCTTAAATGATACGTCAAAATAATAAATCAGTTTTTCGCCCTGAAAATCATCCAGCAGCTGACGCAGCATCGTGCCATATTTTTTATTGCTCAAAATACCTTCCAAAATCACCGCATAACCAACGTTATTGCCGTACATACATAGATCGTAAATCAGCTGAATCGCCGGGTTGTTTTCACTGTCTTCCACACGAAGCATCTCCCGCCGCACCATATCCTGCGATACCAACATCGTGCCGTAGCCTAACCGACGCTGGAGTAGGCGCGCCGTGCTGGTTTTACCGCAACCAGAATTACCGCGGAGAATGATTAGCGGATGAGAGGTCGTCATGTACGCTCCAACAAATCATAAGCAACTGCTGCCGACAGTGCCTGCATTTGGCGAAGATTATCGCCCGGCTTAAGCGGCGGTTTGAGACTGCGAACAAGAAAGAAACCGATAAATGATGCTAACATCTCTGCATTGAGTTCTTCTAGCCACGGCGTTACATCTTGACCATGGCGCGCTATATCAACCAGAAACTCCGTCGCCCCAGACCCCCGAGGTGCATAGGAAGCCCAATTCCAATCAACCAATTTCAATTCACCAGTTTGCGGATAAAACGCCAAATTATCACTGCGTACATCGGAATGATTAAAGCAATCCTCTGGCTGTTTGGCAAATTGCTTGGCGTGTATCGAAATACCTGCCAATTCATCACTCCTACTCAGTAACTCCATCATCTTTTGGCAGCGCCGCTGGTTGACTTCTGATTGATCCGGTAATAATGTTCGGTAATTATCAATCAGCTGACGGCGAATATCATCATCAGCAATGACCTGGTCAATGCCGTCATCCAAGCCAAGCTCCGCCGTCGTAAACGGCTGCAGTTGTAATTCCTCAACCATCTCGTGCGGTAACTCCGTCTTTTCCAGCTCGCGAGTTGCTGTTACCACCGCTGAAATGTATCGTTCTGCCACAGATTTTTCTGCTGGCGGCCGCCACAGCCAGCCGTCGACTGATGCATAACTAGTAGTCATCAGCACATGACCGTCGCCATCCAGTTTTATCCAATCGGCAACAAATTCTGGGTGAACCTTCTGTAGTAACCGCGTCACCTCATAATCTTTTTTCAGCCAGCCTAATTCCCGCTCGCCTTCGTCTGGCAACAAATCAACGTCAACTTCTTTAACAAAAATCGTCTTATCGCCCGCCGACACCAGGGCACGGCGATTACGCGAAAAGCCGCCACTGACTGGCGTAACTTGTAAATCTGACAGATCAGCGCCAAGCTCTGCTGCAGCACACTGCAGCGCTCTGTCGGTTAGTAACTTGTTGTGATTGGATAGGGTCTCCATGAGAAAATTATAGCATTGACATTACTACTATCGACTCTCTTTTGTTATTAGGTTTAAACTACTTTACTTTCATTAAGCTTATAGTTATAATATCTGTGAATACATACATAGGGGGAGAAAATGTTAATAAAAAAACGTTTTTCAAATAAAAAAGTAAAGGCATTGACTGGAATAATAACAGTGTGTCTAATTTTCGGCGGAACATTATTTGCGTTGCCAGTACAAAATGCCAAAGGTAATGATAGTTCTTATCCGCCAAATGACAGCAATTACGAAAAGGTTTGGTGGGACGAATTTAATGACACATCTTTAAATAGAGAAAAATGGGATTATTACGTCGGTGGCTGGAACGCCAGTGAAGTTCAAAACTGTTATAAAGATTCACCCGAGAACGTTAATGTTAGTGGCGGTAGCTTAAACCTGGTCGGCCTTTATAAGCCAGGTCTGACATGTAACCAAGGAAGGAACGGTGACTTTACCTCTGGATTTGTGCATACAAAAGATAAAAAAGCTTGGACTTATGGCTATTTTGAAGCTCGCATAAAAATGCCAACAAATAAAAGTACTTGGCCTGCATTCTGGATGAGCCCGCAGGAAGCTAAATACGGTGGCTGGCCTAAGAGTGGCGAAATCGATATCGTAGAGACAAAGGGCTCTAACTTAAATTATGCCGCTTCTGATGCTCACTGGGGAATTTCGGCAGTAAATAAAAGCCACAGTCAGCGCGTAATTGAAACAGATAAATTTAGTGACGCCAGCCAATGGCATACATATGGCGTTAAGTGGACCGAAGGCAAGCTTGAATTTTATATTGACGGTAATAGATACCATGAAATTAAAAACTTTAGCCAGCCAAATTCCACAAACCACCCTGGACCCTTCAATATCCCATTTTACCTACGACTTAACCTAGCGATTGGCGGTAGCTACATTGACGCTCCATGGAAAGATGCCCATAATTCTATAGCCGACTTCCCAGCTACTATGTCAATCGACTACGTCCGTGTATATCAGAGAAAACCACGACAGCCCAAGAACGTCAATGTGCCAGATAGCAATTTGCGCACTCTGCTTAACCAAAAATTAGCAGCACAACTTGGGACTACTCGCACCAACGATCAAGTCATTACCGACGTAGAGTTAGAAAGCTTAACAAATCTTAACTTGGATGCAGCACCAAATGCACCAATTGATCAGCGAATTAATAATCTGACAGGTCTAGAGGCAGCTAAAAACCTCACAGCCCTGTCTCTTCAGAATAATGCAATTAGCGACCTAAGACCGCTTGCCGGACTAGCATCCTTAACTTCGCTAAACCTTAATGATCAATTAATCACTTCAAGCACCAATACCGACTCATTCGCTTCGCCCCTAAGGGATCCTGTAGGAAATACTGTCGATATAAATAATTCAGCAGAAGTAGCTAACGATGTAGCAAACCCTGGAAATATTAAACTACTCTCACCAATCCGTGACGGCAATCCTCATCTTATTGTCGCTAATTGGTCTAGGAACGTAACTATTGGGACAGCTTCAGCCGTCTTTAGTGGCAAGCTTAATGTAACTGCCACACTACAAGCAGCGACAACGCCACAGCCTAACCCTAGTACGCCAAGTAACACTCAGAAGCCAGGAAAAACTCAAAGCTCCAACAACTCATTAGCAAGCACAGGATTTAATATTCTGCTGGGAGTCGTAACCGCCCTACTGATTGGTATAGCAGGTATGTTTATCCTACGATAATCATATAGATACTATAAAAACTAGAAGATGTCATCACTTTTGGATGGCATCTTCTTTTTTGTATATTTACTGTCTAGTTAAGATAGGTAAAGAAAAAACACCTCCTTAGAAGTGTCTTTTCTTGGCTCCGGCAGCTGGGCTCGAACCAGCGACCTATTGGTTAACAGCCAACCGCTCTACCACTGAGCTATGCCGGAATACGAATCTTATTATAGCGAGTTTTTAAACAGTTGTAAAGTTACTGACGAACAATTTCTAGTGCTTTTTTCAAAATTTCTACTTCTTTGCGCGATTTTTTATCATCTTTTTCTTCTCTTTTCTTAATTTCTCTAGTCAAATTCTTCCACCAAGCCTCTTTTTCAGCACTACGTACAACCAAAGACCTCACTTCGCCGTCGCGCTTATCCAGTAATCCTGCCGACACCAAATTATCAACATGCTTAGCTACAGTTGAAACTGATTTATATCCGAGTGCACGCATAATCTCCCTCAGCGTCGGACTATAGCCGTTCCCCTTAATAAATCCATCGATAAAATCTAGCATCATTTTCTGTTTTTTCGTCAGCTTCATATCTAAAGTATACACTATGCGCTATACTTACAGTATGGCAAAAAATCTCATCGGTGATATTCAATTTTGGCTCCTCGTAACGGTTATTTTCGGTGGTGCATTTGCCTTGCAACCCAGTTTCAACTTAGCAATCCTCGACTTTCCTTCATTACGATTAGGTCTATATCAGTTAGTTGCCGTAAGCCTGGTACTATCCACGCTACCGATATTATTTAAGAAACGGCAAACCTTCATCAAAAATCGTTACCTAATCGGCGGGTTTTTAGCAATTTTTCTAGCCATGGCTATCGACGTCTTTTTCGCCGAAGCGCGTCTTCGCACTATGCTTTATTCATTGTCACTCTTATTTTTATTAGTTGTAGGTTTGTCAGCTGGCGTGGTTTATGCAGAATTATCAAAAGCACAAAAAAATAGATTAATTAACATTGGTTTATGGAGCGGTCTGGTTTTCGGAATCTTAGCAATTATCCAACTCATCGTCGCCACCTTCGAACCAACTGGTTTTGGTACGCTTTGTCCTGGCTGTAAGGCTGAAGTTTTTGGTTTTCCGCGCATCAATCTGTTCGCTGCAGAACCGCAGTTTCTAGCCAACGCCCTGCTGCCCGCCTTTTTCTTAGCCCTCTTCCAGCCAAAATCTCGCCTCACTCAACTAAGTTTATTTTTCACCACCACAGCCATCGCCTTGACTTTTTCTCGCGGCGGATTCTTAGCAATTTTTCTAGCCATTATAATTTTCATCGCTATCGCCTCAATCAAGCGCCTCAATACTTCTTTCCTCTATAAAAAACTTCCTCTGGTTATTATCGGCACGTTTTTCGGATTTGCTTTACTATTTCTGTCTGCCAATATTCGCTATAGCAGTTCGCCGTTTATAGCACATAACACGCTTGTTAGTATGATTGACCAATTATCCCTCGGCCGAATTAAAATACCACAAAAAACCGCCATTAAAACCCAGCTAGCATCACCTTCTCAACAGACGCCCTCAGATATAAAATCTACCCCGACAAAACAGGACTTCCAGCCTACCGGATTTGTTGAAGCTTCGGCCAACGATCGTCTTAGTGCCAGCGACCTAGCGATTAAATCCTGGTTAAGCTCGCCGCGCACCTTTTTATTTGGCGTTGGTCTCGGTAACCTCGGCGGCTTCATCCAAAAACACCTCAACATTAGCGTACCGACCGACCAAACCGTCTACATTTTCTACATTTTACTACTTAGCGGATTGGGTATCATTGGCTTATTACCGCTCATCCTGACATCTCTTACAATTCTCTTCTTTGCTATAAAAAATATCTGCCACCCTAAAGCGCAGCTTATCTTTTTATTAACCACAGCACTACTTATCCATTTCTGGTTCTTTGGTAGTTTCATTAACACAATTCACTGTTTTGCTATAATTGGTATATTTTTGTATAATTACCCCAGAGATTATGCGAAAAAAGTCTGATTTTTACTTCAAAGTTATTCTGGTCGTTCTTGATATCCTGGCTTTACTAAGCGCCTTTACTATTGCCTATATTTTACGCATATCCTTAGACCCTAGACCGTTCCACGTCAGTATCAATGCTTTAGATTTCATTACATCTATCGCTATGACCTTACCGCTATGGATTATAATGTTTTATTTCTTTGGCCTATACGACCGCGAAAGCTACACCCATCCTTTACGCCAATTTGGACGAATTCTTCTGGCGTCAGTTACCGGAATTATGATTATGATTTCAGTAACTTTTTTCACCAACACGCCGCTTTTTCCAGCCAAGCTTGTCGCTGTCTATGCTACCGCGATTGGCTTTGCTCTATTGATGGTTTTTCGTAGCACTGCCAATATTATTCGTTTACGGCTATTAAAACGCGGACTAGGAGCACGTCGAGTCGTAATAGTTGGCAATTGCGATTTAACCCATGTTTTGGCCGATTTCATTGAAACCAATCCACTAACCGGCTTTAAGGTTAGCGGAATTGTGGCGCGGGCTGAGTTTATTCCGATTGAGCTGAAAAGCCTCAGACGCTCATCATTAGAATCAGCACTAACCAGAGATAAAATTGATGTTATTATCCAAACTAACTCGAAAAATGTTAGCAACAATTACCAACTCGCCCAGAAACATTATTTAGATTTTTATCAAGCACCAGAATTTGACGGAATTATGACCGCCAAACACACCATTGACATTATTGATTCCGTGCCGCTAATTCACGCTCATCCGACGCCGCTGATGGGATATGGCCGAATTGTGAAGCGAGTTATGGATATTATCGGCGGAACAGTTGGTATCATTTTAGCTTCGCCAATAATGGTTTTGGTAGCAATTGCCGTGAAAATTAGCGATCCAGCCGGCCCAATCCTGATGCATGGCAAACAACAAAAACGCCTCACTCGCTATAACCAACCGTTCAAAGTTTACAAATTCCGCTCGCATTATGCCAAATTTGACGGTAAGACTGACGAGGAAGTATTCCAAATGGTCGGCAAGCCTGAGCTGATTGAAGAGTATCGTAAAAACGGCGATAAACTTGATCAAGATTTTCGCGTTACACCGGTCGGTCGTTTTATCCGCCGGTTTAGTCTGGACGAATTGCCGCAATTGTTTAATGTTTTAAAGGGCGATATCAGCCTGGTTGGACCGCGCGCCTTGGTGCCACATGAGCTCAGCGCATACGATAAAAAACATGTTTTATTGGCGGTAAAATCGGGACTGACCGGACTGGCGGTAGTTTCTGGCAGGCGCAGTATTAGCTTCGAGGAGCGGCGGCGAATTGACCTATACTACGTACAGAACTGGAGTTTATGGCTGGATATTACTATTTTATTAAAAACCTGTTTGGTTATTTTCCAAAAGGATAATTGATGAGCAAGCCGAAAATTGCCATAGTTCACGACTGGCTGTATGGAGGCGGCGCGGAAAAAGTCGTCTTAGAGATACATAAGTTATACCCAGAGGCGCCAATTTATACTTCTTTTTGCAGCGATGAATGGCGACAAAAACTAGACAATAAAGTCATTACTGGCTATCTGCAGCGTTGGCCATTCGCCAAACTACGACGTTTTCTGCCGCTGCTTAGGCAGTGGTGGTTCGCGCGGCTCGACCTTAGTGAGTATGATATTATTATCTCTAGCTCAGGCAATGGTGAAGCTAAATTTGCCCGCAAGTCCCGCCCCGAACAACTGCATATTTGCTATTGTCATACGCCAACGCACTTTTATTGGCGGCACTATGATGAATATATCAAGCGCCCCAGTTTTCGTCCGCGCTGGTTAGCCAGATTAGGCTTAAGAACTTTGGTTCGTCCGTTGAAAAAACGCGATTTTATTGCTGCCCAGCAAGTTGATGTTTTCATTGCCAATTCTACCGGCATCCAAGCTGATATCGCAGAATTTTACCAGAAAAAAAGCACTGTTATTTTTCCACCAATCGACTTATCAAATTTCTCGCCGCTTGCTAAAAATCGTCAGAAAAAGAGCATTCCTAAAAAACCACGCTGCCTAATTTGGGGACGAATTGTACCGATGAAGCGACTTGATGTAGCTATCGACGCCTGCCAAAAACTTGGTTGGCAGCTGGACATTATAGGAAAAGGCCCCGACACGGACCGTCTAAAAAAACTGGCTGACTCACATACAAATTTCTTAGGATTTGTTGCTGATGTAACTCGGGAAAAATATATTAAAGAGGCCGATTTATTTATTTTTTGCTCACATGAGGACTTTGGCATCGCGCCAGTTGAGGCTTTAGCGGCAGGAATTCCGGTGGTCGCTTACCAAGCGGGCGGCGCGCTTGATTATATTAAGCCAGGAAAAAACGGCTGGTTTTTCTCAGATCAAACAGATGAAGAGTTGATAAAAACTTTGAAAGAATTACCAGGTAAAAAAATTTCGCCAGCAAAAATTTCTGCTACTGCCAACGAATTTTCAGCCACCATTTTCCGCAAATCAATGAAAAATATAGTTGAAAAATCATGGAAGGAGTATTCTCATGAAAATCGCCATTGACGCTCGCACATTACGAACAAGTACTGGTCGCTACATTGAAAGGCTGATTCATTATCTACAAAAGATTGATAAGAAAAACGATTATATTATCCTACTAAAGCCAAAAGATTTTGACAGCTGGCAGCCAACCAATCCACGTTTCCAAAAAGTAGCTTGCCCTTATAAAGAATATACTTTTGCTGAACAAATTGATTTTAAAAAGCAGCTGGAAGAACTAAAGCCAGACTTGGTACACTTTGCGATGGTTCAGCAACCAGTTTGGTATAACGCTAGTCCAGTCGTCACCACTATGCAAGATCTAACCACTGTTCGGTTTAGAAATCCTGATAAAAATCCCGTTATCTTCTGGATAAAGCAACAAATTTACAAATGGGTCAATAAAAAAGTCGCTCGAAAATCCGCTCATATTATCACTATTTCCGATTTTGTGAAAAATGATTTGATTGGATTTACTGGTATTAGTCCAGATAAAATTACAGTGACACTGGAGTCGGCTGACGAGTTACCAAAGGGTAATGATCCTGTCAAAGAACTGATTGGGAAAAAATTTATTATGTATATCGGTCGGCCAACGCCGCATAAAAATTTACGGCGGCTGATTGATGCTTTTGCATTATTACAAAAAAAACACCCAGAGCTGACATTAGCCTTGGCCGGCAAGAGGGATAGCAATTACGCTCGACACGAAGCTTACGTTAACGAACATAATATTAAAAACGTCATTTTTACTGATTTTATATCAGATGAGCAATTACGCTGGATGTACGAAAATACGGCTGTTTATTGCTTCCCGTCACTAAGTGAAGGTTTTGGTTTGCCAGGCCTTGAGGCAATGCTACACGGCGCACCTGTAGCTTCAAGCACCGCTACGTGCCTACCGGAAACTCACGGTGATGCCGCTCACTATTTTGATCCGTATGATGTCAAGGATATAGCACGCGCTATTGATGATCTTCTGTCTAACGAAAAGCTACGTCGAGAATTGATTAAAAAAGGCAAGCAGCACGTCAAAACTTTCTCGTGGCAGCGGATGGCCGAGCAGACGCTGGCGGTTTATGAACAATACGGTAGCCAGAATAAAAACTAGCTTTCTTGACCAGTGGCCTGATTTATACGCGTAGACGAATCTGCTTTATTTGTACCGCCAACTCCATATACCATTTCGATGTTGTATTTTTCACAAACATCACGCTCTGGTACAACCTCTGGCGCCGATCGATCACCGCCATTAGCAAATACCAATTGGCAACCTGGATACTGTCGAGCAATCATTTCCAGCGTCTCCGTTACTGGCGGCTCTTCGTCAATAGACAGCATTACTTGATTAACACCTTTTAATGCTCGCATTAATCGAAGCCGATTTTCCTCATTGAGAATGATTTTTCCTTTTTTAAGCAATTGCTGTTTGTCGTTATTAACAACCACAATCAAATAATCACCCATTTTTGCCGCCGCTTCAATCATATCCAAATGCCCACCGTGCAATGGATTAAAATAGCCGCTAACAATTATAATTTTCATGTATCCTCCTCTATAACTTCTATATTATACCTGATATACTATAATTATGACAAAGATGCTAGTTACGGGAGGTGCGGGATTCATTGGCTCGAATTTTGTACATTATACCGTCAAACACAAGCCAGAATACGACATCACTGTTATCGACAAGCTCACCTATGCGGGTAATACCGCCAATTTACAGCCAGTAGCTGACCAGATCAATTTCGTGGAAGGCGACATTTGCGATGCCGAATTGATGGATAAATTGGTGGCTGAAAATGACATTGTGGTGCATTTCGCCGCCGAAAGCCATAATGATAATTCTCTGCGCAATCCCTGGCCGTTTGTCGAGACCAACGTCATCGGCACCTACACCATCCTCGAGGCTGTCCGCAAACATGGCAAGCGCCTCCATCACATCTCGACTGATGAAGTATTTGGCGATTTGGAGCTTGACGATCCAAACCGCTTCACCGAAGACACACCATACAATCCATCCAGTCCCTACTCCAGCACCAAAGCTTCTAGCGACATGCTAGTGCGCGCCTGGATCCGCAGCTTCGGCATCAAAGCGACGATTTCCAATTGTTCAAACAATTACGGTCCATATCAACACATCGAAAAGTTCATTCCGCGCCAAATCACCAATATTTTGAGCGACATCAAGCCCAAATTGTACGGCACTGGCGAACAGGTCCGCGACTGGATTCACGTCGATGATCACAACTCAGCAGTTCACCTCATTTTGGAAAAAGGCGAACTGGGCGAGACCTACATCATCGGTGCTGACAATGACCATATCAATAACAAGATGGTGATTGAACTGATTTGCGAGCTGATGGGTAAGGGCAAAGATTGGTATGAGCATGTCAATGACCGCCCTGGCCACGACATGCGCTACGCTATGGACTCTAGCAAGCTACGCCGCGAACTGGGTTGGCAGTCTGAGTACACCGACAATCAAACGGGTATGTGTGACGGTTTAATGCAAACCATTGAATGGTACCGCGAAAATGAAGACTGGTGGAAACCTCAAAAAGAAGCCGTCGAAGCGGAATACGCAAAGCAAGGACAATAATTATGTTTGATCCAAATAATTGTAACGAGCTAACCGTCACCGAATCGCCGATTCCTGGACTATTTGTTGTCAAATTACCCGTCCATGGCGATAACCGTGGCTGGTTCAAAGAAAATTACCAAAAAGAAAAGATGGAAGCGTTAGGACTGCCATCGTTTGATATCGTGCAAAACAACATCAGCTTCAACGACAAAGCCGGGGCTACCCGAGGCCTACACGCCGAGCCGTGGAATAAATTCATCTCCACCGCCAATGGCCGCGTATTCGGCGCCTGGTGCGATCTGCGCAAAGGCGACAGCTTCGGCCAAGTTTTTACCCACGAAATCAATCCTGGCACAGCAATTTTCGTGCCTAAAGGCGTCGCCAATGGTTATCAAGCGCTTGACGACAACATTGCCTACACCTACCTGGTCGACGCGCACTGGTCGCCAGATGCCAAATACACCTTTGTCAATCTGTTTGATCCGGCACTCGGTATTGACTGGCCAATCAGCCAGGACCAAGCGATTATTTCCGAAAAGGACGCCGCTCACCCGCTACTTACAAACGTAATCCCAATGGAGGTTTAATATGAATTCAAATAACATTTTTATCGTCGGAGCAAACGGTCAATTAGGGCGGGCACTTCGTCAACAATATCCAGAAGCACAGTTCGCCGACATAGACGAGATGGATATTACTGACCGCCAATCAGTTGAGTCATTTGATTGGTCAGGAATATCAATCGTTTTAAACGCAGCAGCCTTTACTAATGTTGACGGCGCGGAAACACCAGAGGGTCGCGTAGCAGCCTGGAAGGTTAACGCCTCAGCAGTTGCAAACCTAACCCGAGTTTGCCGCGCTCACAATATGACTTTAGTGCATATTTCTAGCGATTATGTATTTGACGGAACGAAAGAGCCGCATTATGAAAGCGAAGATTTCAGTCCGCTGAGTGTTTATGGCGCATCGAAGGCGGCTGGAGATTTGTTGGTCGAACAACTCGACAAATTTTACTTGCTGCGTACTACTTGGGTGATCGGCGAAGGTAAAAACTTTGTCCGCACTATGCTTAGTCTAGCGGAAAAAAATATTTCGCCAACCGTTGTTCATGATCAAATTGGCCGGCTAACCTTTACTGGTGAATTAGTGAGAATTATTGACCATCTGCTGTCGACTCAAGCCCCGTTCGGCACATACAACGCCACCAACGACGGACCACTGGAAAGCTGGGCGGACATTACCAGACGAATATTTAAGCTGGCGGGCCGCGACGACCTGACTGTTACCAACACGACGACAGCTGAATATTTTGCCGGCAAAGATGGAGTTGCACCGCGTCCATTGGGTAGCAACATGAGCCTTGACAAGCTACATTCAACTGGATTTACTAGCCGTGATTGGGTAGATGATTTAAGTAAATACATCGTTAAATAAACTAAAATTAGCCTATTTAACACTATTAATAGACTGTCTCAAAAGCTTATTCTCTATATCGGTAAAACCAGATAATACAACCGTCTTATTTGGTATGTTTTCTTTGATAAAATTACATTGACTTGGAATCTTTAGCAGTAAAATCCAAGTAACCCTTAAGCGTATAAATTATCTTGCGACCTCTATTGTCAATCATTTGAATAGAAACATTATCTCCAACGCTACTGACCTTACTATTTATGTTCCCTTCTAGAAAACCCTTAGCGCATAAAAACAATTTATTTGATTTTCCTATCTTTAATGGAACTAAAGATTTTTTAGCTTCCTGGAAAGTGCGCCGACCCCAGTGAGCCAAGAAATTTCCATCACCAACATTCCAAATACCATGACTACCATAACAATACGCACTAGCACCCGATAGCATGCTTGTCCAAAAAGCAAATATTTGATCACTTTCAAAAAACGAATTATTAATACCCTCATACCAAGGTTCCAAATTAATAAATAGCTTTTCGTTGGACCTATATTCCATAGGTAGCATCCATAGTTTATTTCTAGAAGCCTCCGAGTGTCCGGTCTGTATAGTAATAGCAGAAAAGTCTCGACTAACAGCCCAGCTATCCGTATTAGGTGTAGTATGACAAATTACTGGTAGTTCAGTTATCTTTCTAACTTCTTTATACACTCGCAACCATTCTGCTATTTGTCTTTTTTGTTTTATTGAAGAAATGCTAAATTTATTAAGAACTTTTTCCATTATAGTTCTAGACTGAGCATGAACCCGCAAATCAACTTCACCAGTTAGACAATAAATTGGATCAAATTTTTCTGTAACTTTAACTATTCTCTTCCACCATTCAATCATATTATTTCGACCAATTTGACTAATTTGCGGACCCCAACCACAATATATTATTGGTTTTAAATACAGCTTGTTTAGTATTTCTATCTTTTCAAGTGCAGCAGCTATATAGTCTTGATTTATAATAAAATTCGATTCTTGTAAACAAAAGGCGGGCTTACCACCACCATAGGATTGAGGGCTATCGATAGTAACCTCAGGAGGTATACCCATTAATAATTGAATAGCTGAAAAGCCCTCGTCTTTACGCTGCTGTGCTAGCTCGTAAAAATCGTCTATTGAAATCCTATCCGTCAAACCATACCACCAGGTGTCAGCTAGAAAATGATCAATCGTTCGATTATACTGTTTATCGATGGCTACAGACATTCTAAGGTACACTCCCATGCGGTACGAGCTAATGATTTAGGTATTTTACATCATCAACCAAAATAATTTCGCCCTCTTTAATGTCTCTTTTAAACATAGCATTCGCAATTAGTCCTATTGGGACTTTATCCCTATTATCCTTATTAACCTTAATAGGCATCGCCTTACCGCGAATAGTAAAACTACCAGTCGCTCTGTCATTTTTTCTCCTTCTAACACTAAAACGTATCGTTGTCGCCTATGAATATTATCTCCCGTATCTGTTAATATGATATCATATTAACAGTAAGATATAGAGAGAGGAATAATGAAAGGAATTATTTTAGCAGGCGGCTCAGGTACTCGCCTCAACCCTATCACCAAGGCTATTAGCAAACAGCTAATGCCGATATACGATAAACCAATGATTTATTATCCGTTAACCACACTGATGCAAGCAGGAATTCGCGATATTTTAATCATCACCACCCCGGATGATCAAGCTGGTTTTCAGCGGCTGCTCGGCGACGGTTCGCAGTGGGGTATCAATCTGGAATATGCTGTCCAGCCCAAACCAGAAGGTCTAGCACAGGCTTTCATTATCGGTGAAGAATTCATTGGCAGTGACAAAGTGGCTTTAGTCCTGGGAGATAACATCTTCCACGGTGAGCGACTAGACGAGTCGCTACAAGAATGCACCAATCCCGACGGCGGTACTGTTTTTGCCTACAAAGTTTCTGACCCAGAACGATATGGCGTTGTCGAGTTTGACGAGCAAAATCAAGCCATTTCCATCGAAGAAAAACCAGCCGAGCCAAAGTCAAACTTCGCCGTGGTCGGGTTATATTTTTATGATAACGATGTTATTGAGATTGCCAAAAACGTCCAACCTTCAGCACGAGGCGAGCTGGAAATCACCTCCATCAATGCTGAATATCTGCGCCGCGGTAAATTGCAAGTCCAGACTCTAGATAATGGCGATGTTTGGCTGGACACCGGCACCATCGACAGCCTAACTGATGCCGCCGATTTCGTTCGTGTCATCCAAAAACGAACAGGCCGCATCATTGGTAGCCCAGAAAAAATCGCTTTCAAAAATGACTGGATTAGCCGAATACAACTCAACACACTCGCTGAGCCACTCAAGAAATCTGGTTATGGAAAGTACCTAGCTAGCGTAGATTATCAATCAAACTAAAACATGCCTCGCAAGCTGCTGCATATCCCATTCAAGCTATCCTTTGATACGTTGTTGGGATCAGCAAACAATACTCTTTCATTGCCTAAAACCTCAATAAATATAGACTTTATATCGTCACTACGCGTCAAAATCAGGAGACGAGATTCTGGGGTTATATTTTTGTTCTCGAGCAAAGTCTTAGCTATAACCTGCTTTACACTATGTATATTAGCATTAGGAGTTGACCACCTGGAAATTATTTCCTGTGTAGTAGTAGACTGTCCAGTCAGAGTCATCATAGATCTATTAAAAAATATATCACCATCAGTTTTCTGATCACTTCTAACCGAAAGTATAGCTGTAGACTTTTCTCGACAGATTGGACTCTCAGTGATAGTAATCGCATAGTCAAATAACTCTGGTGCAGTAAACGCCGCTTTTACCTTGCCCTGCACATAAACTCCAAACACACCAACCCCATTTGAAAAGGCCATCATTATAATACCTATAATCATTAAAATCTTGACGCCACTTGACCGCGCTTTGTCTATAAGCGACATAGTTAGCATTGCCATGACCAAGCTAGTCAACAGGAGTAAACTTAAAACAGATTTATGATAATAGTAATTAACTTCACCATTGGTCATTTTTTGAAATATAAATAACGCCAGAGAAAATACTAATGACACAACTAGCCCAATAGTTAGCGGATTAACTGTTTGCTTCTTATGATTATGCCACAAATATGCCACAGCAAACACCGCCCAACTTAGCACGTAGAATACATCAAAAATCAACACCCCACCCTGATCATTAATTTTATCTGATGTCACCCTCTCAAGTAGTACATAAATAGCCCCTTGTACAACACTAAAACTGGCAATAAATAAAAGGCTGCTCAGCAAAAGTTTTGACAACTTTACTTTTTGATCACTACAAAAATAATCATCCGCTAAAGTAAAGATAAATATACCCAACGCAACTGGAAGTAGGAAAAAATAGGATAAGCCAACACCAACGACAGAAAAGGCTGCCAATAGTCCATAGGTATACTTTTGTGTAATATCACTTTCCTTACAATATAAAAATAGTAAGGTTATAACCGAAAGCAGCAAATGGAGACTCATAATTTGCGGCATGAAACCGTCAGTAAACGCAGAAAACATCAAACCTAATACTGTGTATATCGTACAGGAAATAACAATAATAGCTGACATCCATGGCTTTTTCTTATTGTCTAATCTAACCAGTTTCGTTGCCAGAAAGATAAACGCAAACACTAAAAATACATAGTTAATTATCGAATATAATAAAAAACTAACTAGCTTTTTATTAATGTCAGTAAACCTACTCATAAACGGTTGTACAGCCTCATTAAAAACCCAAGCATTTATATGATAGCCCTGAGGGTAATTGTTGGCAGCAGAACCTAGCATAGAGTTAATCGGCAACTGGTTACCTCTTGAACCATAGACATAGCCCTTTTGCCTCTCGACGGTGTCTATAAAACTAAGGTGAGACATATTATCTACCCCTGAGCCATTAGCCACTCTTAAAAGATCGGCGCTCTGAAAACTAGAAAAAGATTGCGTCAGCATCAGGATAAATACAGTAAGGCTCACTAGAGAACTAATAATCTCGCTTAGCGGGAACCATCTATCGGGAGAAGTGAAACGACAAAATATAACAAGACCTAAACATAATACGCCAATAGTCCAGGCAAAAAGCCATATTGACATTGGTATCTTGAGTGCCCATGGTATAAAAGCTAACAAAGCATTAATACTCATGTAAACTGAAAGAGTAACAAATAGTCGACCCATAAAACCTAATCGTCTAGTCGGCAGAAATATTACTGCGGTAACTGTTGCAGCCATTATCAAAATTAAGGCTTGATTGGACACAATACCGAGAAAAATAGCTATAATATAAGCTATTATATATAATCTGCGATCATGCAGCCTATTTATTATAGTATTACACATCCTGCTTCTCTTCGTGCGATACTTTCTTTGAAAAAATAAATAGCTTAAAGACCAAAAAATTCCAAATAGCAAATACAATGGTCGTGACAATCTTTGCCCATTGAATCTCTAGGAT
Source organism: uncultured Candidatus Saccharibacteria bacterium (assembly GCA_938046775.1). Taxonomy (GTDB): domain Bacteria; phylum Patescibacteriota; class Saccharimonadia; order Saccharimonadales; family Saccharimonadaceae; genus Nanosynbacter. The sequence goes on from CALIXB010000026.1 coordinate 23,073, forward strand.
ATTCATTTTTACTAATAAATCAACAGCCGTAGAGGTCGCCATCAAATTAAAAAAACTTAGCAAAACATATAAGCAAATTTGTGATTTTAATGAAAATCGATCGTCTTCGCTGTGATTAAAAACTCGTTTCCTGTTCATAGGAAAATTAACACAAAACCCCGATAAGAAACCAATGCCGCTCGCCATAAAAGCTGGCATTTTAGCTATATAGTACAACATGGAGGTAACTAATGTATCAACCGCCAGCGTCGCCACACCGACAATGCCAAATAAAAGTATCTGTATAACAAGCTTTTTCATACTAACCAACTAACCCATAATACCATATTTATAGTATAATGAGAGGTATGTATAGAAAATTAGAGACCGCAGTTGTTATACCTTGTTATAACGAAGAAAAAATGATCACTCAAACGATCAAGAAATTACCAAAGTACATTGATCATGTTATAGCCGTTAATGATGCCAGCACTGATGACACCATTGGCGTTCTAAATAAATTAAAAAAGCAAAATGATCGACTGATTGTTGTTGACAACGAAACAAATCAAGGTGTCGGCGGCGCTCTCATCGCAGGATATAATTACGCTATTGAGCACACCAAAGCGACCGCTATCGGGATCGTGGCGGGCGACGACCAGTTTGACTCGTCGTATCTCGAGGCGATGCTAGACGATTTTATCGATCAATCAGCAGATTATGTTAAAGCCAGCCGCTTCTTCCATCGAGAAGCCTTTAAGACTATGCCAAAATACCGCCAATTTGGCAATATTTTCATATCACTGCTGACAAAATTCTCGACTGGATATTATTCCATCACAGACATCACTAATGGCTGCGGCTGGCTACGCCGCGACATAATTGAAAAGGTTGATTTCTCCATAGTTGAAAAGCGCTACGATTATGAAACCAGTATGCTGACCGCTTTATCCATAGTTAATGCTAAAGTTATTGACCACGCTGTGCCAGCTCATTACGGTGATGAAAAATCAACTATTAAACTAATCCCAACAGCTTGGCGTAATCTCAAGGCTGTATGGAAAGGTTTTTGGCGACGAATTTACTATAAATACGTTCTGTATGGATTTCATCCTGTAGCCCTGTTCTTGTTTACTGGTATGTTTTTCTTAGTTATCTCATTATTGATTGCAGCATTCTTGTTGTATGTTAAATTATTCGTTCATCAATCACCGACCGCTGGCAGCGTTATGCTAGCTGTACTACCATTCATCTTAAGCGTACAGCTAGTTTTAACAGCGCTCACCATTGATGTCTCTAATGAGAACAACAATTTTAAGAAATAAACTACAGCTTGATATTGTCTATATCGCCAATACCATCAACGAGATGGTTTGGATGCATGGCTGATAAGAATTCCTCGTTACGAATACCGCTCATAAGGGCAATGCTGGTCGCACCAAGCTGCTGAGCCGCCGCGATGTCTGCTTCGGTGTCGCCAATGATAACGACTTCACTTGGATTGTCCACTGTTTGTCTGACGATATCCGCCTTTTTCAGCAGCGTCCCCTCTTTTGTGTCACTATGGCCTGACAAAATCTTTTCAAACAAATGCCGAATCCCCAAATGCTCAATCTGCCAATCAAGAGCATTTGCATTTCTTCTCAAGCTTAATAGATACAACTTGTTACCGTTTGCCCGTAACTGTTCTAGTGTGCGTAAACTATCCTTAAAGAGTTCATCCGCACCCAATTCTTCTTGCGACTCGATCCGGTCAATAAACAGCTTGAGATATGCATCTTTTTCATTAATGCTCAGGCCGCTTAGTGGTAGTAGCTTGTCCCAAGACACGTTAGCGCGCTTCATTTCCCAATATTCTTCTTTGTTAAGCGGAGTCCCGCCCAGCGCCTTAATACATTTTTCATACACCCGATAATGTCGCGGGGCAATATCAACCAACGTACCGTCAAAATCAACAAAGATATTTTTATTATTCATACAATTCCTCCATCTCTTTAAGTTTATCTGGGAAAAATACTTCGGGATGATAATCGAGCAACTTCTCCGCTCGAGATATATCAATGACTATATCAGAGCCTCCGTCTTCAGATAAAACAGCGATATGACTTGTTGACTGCGTACTATCAACAATTGCCTGAGCCGTCTCCCGAATAGAAACACCCCGACCTGTGCCAATATTAACAACTCCAGCACCGTTCGCATTCACCGCACATATAATACTGCGCGCTACATCGTCAATATGTACATAATCACGCAGTACTTTTGCACCACGAATCGTCAAATCGTCACCAACTTTCGCTGCTCGAATAAAGTTCGGTATCGCTCGGGCGATAGGGTCATACCCGCCATACATCACCGAAAACCGCAAAATAGTTAGTTCTTTATTCATTTTTTTTGCGTACGACTGAGCGATGAGCTCGCTAGCCATTTTAGTAGATCCATAGTACGAGCCGCCGGCGACGACGTTATCCTCTGTAATTGGACCGTGAATTTTCGACTGATCATACACTTCTGCCGTGCTGCCAATAATAATCTTCTCAGATTTCTCGCCAAAATAAGTTAGCAGGTTGATCGTTGCGTCTATATTACCTAGCCTTGCGTTATCAAGGGTGTCGTCGGCGGCTATTTTCGGCACAAATGCTGCCAAATGAACTATAGCATCAAACGTATCGCCGTCCACCTGTTTGGCTGCTAATTCTATACTTTTTTGATCTGATAAATCACACTGTATCCAACGACCAGTGAGACTATCTGGCTGAGACCGGCCCAAACAAATAATCTCCCAATCAGTTGGTGCCATCTCTAAGAAACGTCTACCAACAAAACCTGAGGACCCCGTAACGAGAAGCTTCACTACAACTCCTGAAGAATACGGTCACGCTCAGCAACACTCTCTTCAACAGTCTTCATATCTGACAGCACCGGCTCAAAGTCCATACCCCGAATCCATACCAAGCCATCCGGTAGGGGGTTGGTATTGTTTTCAATCTTTGGCACAGCTTCACCATAACCAAGTTTAACGAACATTTCAGGCATATTTAGGCCCGCCTGAGTAAAGAATTCATGCGTTGTAAAGAAACGACCAATGTTAATCTCTGTTGGGTTTGGCACGCCATTTTTGTCATAAGCCATATCAACACCAAACAAACCATCTGGCTTATCATCAACTGCTAACACTGCTCGGCGTGCAATATCATCAAGTTCAGCATCAGAATACGTCAACCCTGTGCCTGTTGCGCCAGTAACACCGGATGGAGAAATTTTCGCCAGCTCCCAGTACAGTCGCTTACGGCCTTGAGCAACAACCAATTCGCCATCTTTCCAGAGAGACATCCATGTAACCGTTTCTGGCTCGAGTAATTCAGACACAGTAAAGTTACCATCCCATGAGCCATTTTTTTCTTGAAAATCAAGCCAGTTTTTAGCGCTCTTAACGTCATGAACTGGGAGCGATCCACGACCACCAGCACCCGAAATCGCTCTAATCCACATTGAGCCGCCCATCTCCTCGAGGAGCGCAGCCAAGTCGGTATCTCGACCTTCTATCAGCTTAGTCTTTGGAACCTTAATACCAGCCTTTTCCCAAAGCTTAAATGATTCAAATTTATCTTGTAAAATTTTCACTGTCTCCTTAGCCGGGAAAAATGTCTTGGCATTAATCTTTTCTCGATTTTCGCTCAAAAAACCTACCTCGACATCGTTCTGTGCATGGACAAATTCGATATTTTCCTTTTCAATAATATAGTTTAAGAAATCGATATATTTAGGGTCGTTGGCAAATGGAGCTAAATATTTAGCATCAACTTCAGCACGCTGCAAGTAATATTTGTCAGCATCCGTACCTACAATATAATATTCTTCGTCAGCAGCCCTTAATGAGCGAATAAAATTTGCTGATGGTGAGCCGCCAGCTCCTGTGACTAAGACTCTCTTCATGATTCCTCCTATTTTTCTTCAAAAGGCGCAACAGCCTCTAATGATATTTTCAATGCTTCGCGTGCATCAACCGGGTTAACAATTGCCGCTGTACGACCCATTGATTTAGCCATAAATGCCTTTAATTCTGCCGCTAATGGCTCTTCAAAGTCTACTTTTATAACACGTTTTTCTGGGTCGCCAACTTGCAATACAAACTCGGTAAATCCATCTTTTTGGATTTCCTTCATATTATGTTTGTAGTATGTTAATTCTTGGGTTATATAGTTAGCTTCCAAATAGCCGAGCGATCCCGTTAGCGCAATGGTGCGAATCTTGACTGGTGTAAGCCAGTTTGCCTGAATAAATCCAGAAGCCCGACCATAATCCATCAATATCTCTGCTGAGTCAATCTTTTTGCTGTGACGAGTGCGCGAACCATGGCTAGAAATAGATTTCGGCTTTTGACCCAAAAGATAGTTTACGATATCAACGTCATGTACTGCCAAGTCAATAATAACATCAGTTTTTGGTTCCACTGCCGGAAAACCACCGACACGTTTACATACTACCGAGGTAATATCACCAATAGCATTACCCTCAACCATTTGCTTTAACTTCTTGATAACTGGATTAAATCGCTCAATGTGACCAACCGTAAAGGTAACGTTATTCTTTTTAGCACAAGCAATCAACTTATCAGCTTCTTCTACTGACGAAGCTATTGGTTTTTCAAGCATACAGTGAATACCGCGCGACATAACATCCATAGCCACCTCAAGGTGAAACGGTGTCGGCACGACTACAGAAACTGCGTCAGGTCGCATCTCTTCAAGCATCTCTTTGTAGTCAGTAAAGAATTTTGCCTTATAGTCATCAGCGAGAGATTTTGCTTCTGGGTTAACATCCGCAATTGCTACTAATTCTGACTCTGGGAGCATGAAGTAGTTACGAACATGGTTTCTACCCATGTTACCAGTACCAATAACAGCAACCCTTAGTTTTCCTTCTTGTTTACTAGCCATTAATAGACTCCTTGACTGCCGCAACAATTATCTCAATATCTTCGTCTGTAACCTTTGGATGAACTGGCAGGGATACAACTCGTGCCGCCAAGTCTTCAGCTACTGGGAAGTCGCCAATCTTATAGCCAAGCTTTGCAATATGTGGATATGCATGCAAAGGTTTTGGATAGTAAATACCAGCCCCAACACCTTTATCCCTCAGGCTAGTAATAAACTGATCTCGCTGTATGTTCTTATCCAGCAAGATGGTGTACTGATGATACACATGGCTTCGATTGTCGCTCACGGTTGGTGTTTTAATGCCCACAATACCCGCTAAGCCATCATTTAATTTACGAGCATTTTCTTGACGTTTTTTTGTAAATTCTTCTACTTTTTTCAATTGTTCAACAGCAATAGCACCATGCAGATCTGACATGCGATAGTTATATCCCAAATCTGCATACTCGTATGGCGCAACCATACCGTGTTGCCTAAATGAACGAATCGCCGCTGCAGCTTCATCACTATTTGTCGTTACGACACCACCCTCGCCACACATAATATTCTTGGTAGCATACAGAGAGAAACAGCTGAAATCGCCCAATGAGCCAGTTTTTACGCCTTTATACTCTGCTCCAATAGCCTGACACGCATCCTCAACAATCTTCAGATTGTGTTTTTCGGCAATTTCCTGTAGTTCAGTCCAGTCACACGGTTGCCCATATAAATCAACTGGTATAATGGCTTTCGTTTTTTCAGTAATAGCAACTTCTATCTTGGAAACGTCAATATTGAACGTTTCTTCATCAATATCGACAAGTACTGGGTGAGCGCCCAACATCAATATTGGATTAATAGTAGCGATAAAACTATACGGAGTGGTGATAACTTCATCGCCCTCTTTCACGCCAGCGGCATACAAAGCACAGTGAATAGCCGCCGTACCGCTATTTACTGCTAACGCATGTTTTACCCCACAATATTCCGCCCAGTTTTTTTCTAGTTCGGCAACTTTTGGCCCTTGAGCCAACATGCCTGATTCTATAACTTCATTTACTGCTCGACGTTCTTCACTGTCGATAACTGGTGCTGCGATATTTATCATTTAAGTTACCTCCTTAACTTATTGAAACTATTGTACCACACACCAACTAAATCTTATAGTAATACTTGGACAGTAGTATAGTCTAGTAGGATATGGTTATTTGTTGATATATATAATATAATTGGTTACATTATGAGAATTAACTTTAAAGAAACTCTGTCTTCATTTTCCAGTTTCTTATATAAAAATCAAGGTTGGATTTTTCCAATAATAGTCTTATCTGCCCTAATTAGTCTATCTGCTCTTCAAATATCTGGTACATCCGCAGGAATATATGACTATCTACTTGGCAAGAAACCAGTAAATCTCATCGCTGGAAAACCACGACCAATCCGTTCAGATGAATGGGTTGTCACAACTCCATTTGTAGTATCTCAGTATAATAACGGTATGCCAGCCAAAAGCAAGGATATTGGTATTGGACAAGATATGAGTATTGTAGCTGACGCTCCATACACAGATTGGAGTATGTTATTTAGACCACATAACCTTATTTTTTTTCTGTTACCCATAGGGTTTGCATTTGCCTTTAAATGGTGGTTGTTGTCTGCCGGTTTAGCTTTATCGGTCTATATATTTGTATTATTTTTATATCCACGCAAATACCTCATTGCTAGTCTACTCGGATCTATAATGCTCTTCAGTCCTTTTATTCAATGGTGGTATCAATCTGCAACGATTTTACCAATAATTTATGGTCTTCTGGGAATAGTTTCAGCTATCAAGTTAATCGAAAGTAGGTGTCGTAGAACCGCAATATACTGGTCTATAGCACTAGCCTACTTAGCGGTATGTTTTGCGCTAGTAATGTATCCAGCGTTTCAATTAACAATTGGCCTTGTTTCTCTCGTAACCCTGTTAGCTATACTACAAGGCAGAGGCACCCTGCATCTTCTTTGGCAACGTCGTAATCTATTCTTGATATTCGGATCAATCATAATAGCTGGGACTATTATGGGACTATTTTTATGGCAACATAGCGATGCTGTCAAAGCCTCACTAAACACTATATACCCAGGGCATCGCAATATTAGTTCTGGGGGTTTTGATATTTTTCGACTTATTAGTTGGCCGCTAAGCTATCTATTGCTGCATGACAATAATTCAATGATACTTGGCAATAATCAAAGCGAAGTCTCTAACTTCCTACTTATTGGTCTAGTGTTGATGCCTTTCCTAATTTATTTATCTATAAGATATAAATCTACCTTTTCAAAACTTGAAAAATCTATCATTTATATAAGTTCTGGTATCTTTATCTTTATAGCCATACGTATGTTTGTACCTATTGGCGACCAGTTGTTTAGTTTACTTGGTATGTCAAAAATACCACATGAGCGTTTATTTATTGGCCTCGGGCTAATTAACTTCTTATTACTTTTGGTCGCCGTTTCAAGGCGGTCAAAGAAGCTTCCTAAAAAATGGTGGAAGCCACTGACAAGTATCCAGCAACTAATATTCTTTGCCATAATTACTATAATCTTTTCAATACTTATATACGCAACGGTTCGCCATTATGATATACCAAATATAGGACCGCTAGAGTCCGTAGCTGTAATATTGACCTTTAGCGTTTCCTCAACCTTATTACTATCATCATACGAACAATTTCGTATAGTTGGTCTTGTGGGGGTCCTTTTGTTAAATATTTTATCTACCTATATGGTAAACCCTCTCTACCGAGGAGTAGGTATAACTGATAATGAATTTTCTCGATATATCATGGACGCTGAAAAAAAAGATAATTTTTACTGGGTTGCAAATGATTCATCTGTGCTATCTGCTATCATGGTGGCAAGTGGTGCTGAAGTCTATGGCGGTGTTAACACTTACCCTCAAACAGACATCTGGAGAAGATACTTTCCCAATAGTGCTAACGTATTTAACCGCTACGCCCATGTTCGTTTTCTTTTTGACTCATCACCCCAAAAGCGTTCACTCAGTCTCATTCAGGACGACTCATTCTTCGTTCATATATCTCCTTGCGATGAAATGCTACACGACCTAAATATACGCTATATCGCATCAGAGAGACCGCTTAAATCGAGTTGCCTAGATTCCAACCGAGGTGGAATATTTGATGGCAAAAAAATATACATCTACACCATCAAAAACAATAGCACAAATACTCGGAAATAGATAAAGCTACAATGCCATTTATGCCAGTTGTTTTTTGTTGATGTTGTTAGAATTAGTGGAGGGCTCTTTTATGATTGTAGTCCTTGTTAGTGGTTTAAGTATGGCATAATAGAGTCCTATATTGTCTATTCTTACCGCTTGTGGTAAAATAATAGATATATTTATAATAATATAGGAATCTAATGAAAATAAATAATCTTAATCGGTATTCAAATAATAAACGGCGGCGCCATATTGTTATAATAGTTGCAGTTGTTTGCTTGTCTACTATTTCTTATGGAGCGTATTGGTATTTTTACCAGCAAAATAAGGATGATAAGCCCGTGTTGACTTTACCGGATAGGCAAGTGGGAGAGACTAACTACTCGCATCCAAATAAGGATGAACAAAATCCAACATCCGACAATGACGACAATAATCAAAAAAAACTCACACCTCAACAAAATGCGCCCGCTACCTCACCTATCCCTGTTTCCATAACTCGAGTAGACAGATCCCCACTACAAGTTGGCGTTATAATCAATGAGCTTCTATCTAGTGGCACCTGTACGCTAAAGCTCTCTAAGCCTGGTTTGAGTGACATAACCCAAACAGTGGAAATCTTTAACGGACCAAGCTATACCACCTGTCGCGGCTTTTCTATTGATAACGTTCCCGGCGGCACATGGAAACTTACTATAATCATAAACTCTGAAAATAGATCCGGTAGTACTAGTCAGGAGATTACTATATGATACATAAAACAACTATTTTATTTGCAGGTCTTGCTGCAGCTATTATTTTATCCATAGCTATGGTCAATCCTGTTAATGCAAGTTCCTTCGATCCAGGGAATATTATTAGCGATTCTATTTTTACTAACAGCAGAACCATGACCGCTGATCAAATTCAGTATTTTATAGAAGTTAAGGGTAAATATTGTACTGACGGCGAAGCTCCATGTCTAAAAAATTATCGTGAAAATGGCAAAAGCGTAGGTACAATAATATATGAGGTATCCCAACAATATTTGATAAATCCCCAGGTTATCCTAGCGACCCTACAGAAAGAGGTTGGTTTGGTAACTATTAGCAACCCAGGTTCGTGGCGGTATCGTACCGCTATGGGATATGGATGTCCCGATTCTACACCAGGTGTCTGTAATTCACAGTATTTTGGATTTACAAATCAGGTTCGTTGGGCTGCTACCATGTTTAGAGCAATCATGAACAATTCTCCAACTTGGTTTACTCCTTATCGCATAGGTGTTAATTCGATCTTATGGCACCCAAACCAAGCCTGCGGCATTAGTAATGTAAATATTGTCAACCGAGCAACTGTTGCATTATATAGTTATACGCCGTATCGGCCAAATAACGCCGCCTTAGCAGCCGGGTTTGGTACTGGTGATGGTTGCAGTTCATACGGAAACCGTAATTTCTGGTTATATTTTAATACCTGGTTCGGTAGTTCAACAAGTTCTATATTAATCCAATCACCACAAAGCCCAGCCGTTTACTTACAGAGTGGTAGTATTAGATATGCTATACCATCTTGGGATATTATTAATGCCTATGGATTTGGAAGATTCGGAGTTACTCCAGTTTCAAATTCTTACATGAATTCCCTACAAAATGGTGGTATATTAAATACAGTTTTCTCTAATAAATCTGAGCCTGGACCAATATATCTAGCAGATAACGGTTACCGTTTTGGGTTTTCATCTTACCAGCAGTGCGTTGACTGGGGATTTCCTAGGTGTACTGATTCTTCATACGCTAAGCCGCTAGAACCCTCTGTATTTGACCGCATGCATCAGTATGGTGCAATATCACCACTAATGCTAAATGGTTCACACCTGCATATAATGAAGGATGGGAAAAAACACACCCTATTATCACATGAAGCAAGGGTAGAAAAGGGCTATGCCAACATAAACTATACACCAATAACCAACCCAGCTAACCTAACCCAACCATACGCCAAATCTATACCGCATAACAACAGTCTGGTATCATTTAGAGCAACTCCCGCTATTTATTTATATACCAATGAAAAATTTTATGCCCTTAGCTATGATGCCTTCCTTACTTTATCATCAAAACTACCGACATTAGTAGATTCGTTCTCTGAATATAATAGCCAGTTGCCAGTAGAACAAGGCTTTATTCAGTCCAATGTTGCTTTGAGTGATGGCTCTCTATATAGTTTTGTAAATGGCAAGAAAATTAACCTTACAAAGGTTAAACACCACTGGCCACAAGCAGCTATTATAGATGACCTAAAAACAATTTTAGCGCTGCGTAGCGATGATTATACAGCAGATGAAAATTCTACCTATCGCACGACAGCTGGCTCCATACTAAAGGTTGAAAATAAACATTTTAGAGGCTTTTATAGCTTATATGACTATTTTGCCCTAGGAAATAACAGACCGATACCAATCAATGAATTAGCTATCGCTAACCTTGCTAGTGGATCATCTGTTATGGCAAATGGTCAAGGTTCTGTTTATCAGCTCGCTAGCCCCGCCAATCAATCCCTCATACTAACTCCTTCAATTGATGGATCGCCATGTCAATTATCATCACTTGACCAACTCGGCTCTTATTACCTTATTACTAATAGCGTACAGAGACTTGCGCCTTCCCAACAGCCAGTTTCTACACTGACCAATACAACGTACGACCAAGATGGAAATATTCATATAATCTACTCCGGCAGACACGCTATACTTAATGCTTCTGAATTAACTTCAGTGTGGGGCGTACACCAAAAAATACCAGCCTGTACATTTCATAAGTTACACCTAGCTAAAATTCCAGTAAACTCTTCCGTTCGTTTTGTTAGAGATCCTGTAACGGGCGTAATCTACCATGGTGAAGGTGGTAAAAAACGACCGATATTCTCTTATACCGCTTTTATAAGAATGGGTGGAAATACATCAAATACACTGGATGTTTCGAATGAATTTATCAAAGCATCACCAACGGGTGTCGCAATTACTGAGTAGCTATTATTTTGTTTTTAGTTTATACTATATAGTATGAGTAGTGTTTTAGATTTGTCGGTTGTGATTGCTTTCCATAATCACGCCAAAATGACAATTGATTGCGTCTCCTCTCTACAAAAATATGGCCCAAATGTAAGAGAGATTTTACTTATAAGCAACAACTCTTCACCGGACGAACTACGTATAGTTAAAGAATATAGCAAGAATCATCCGAATATACGCGTTTTGACCTGGGATTATCCCTTTAACTACCAGAAAGAATACAACTGGGGTATATCGCAGACTAGTGGAGAGTTTATTCTAATGCTAAATAATGATATTGAACTAACCGAAGGTTCTATAGGACTAATAGAGTCTATGTATAAAAAAGCATCTAAAAAGGAAGTTGGCATTGTTGGCTGCACACTATTATATGGTAATGAAAGAGATATTCAACATGCCGGTATTTTTCTTATGCCAGAAGGTATGGCAGACCATATGTATGTTCGCGAACGATATCAGACCGCACTCAAGCAAGTCGGCTCCGAAAAGTTCCCCTATGACATAACCAAAGATATGCCAATGACTGCCGTAACAGGTGCGGCACAGCTTGTACGTAAATCTTCTTTCGAAAAAATCGGAGGATTTGATGAGAAATTTATCATTTGCGGTGGTGACGTAGATCTATGCATCAGAATGAATGAATCTGGTCTACAAACTTGGTTTGTTGGTGGAGGATACATGCTCCACAAAGAAAGTATCTCTCGTAAGTTTATACCGATACCAGCAGAAGACTTTTATAATAGTTATATAAGCTACATAAAGGGCTACGATCCTGAAATTGGCGATCCGTTTTTACCAGAAATTACTAAAAAAATTAAGATACATGGAGTTTAAATATGAGTGTCCTTCGTTTCTCTATACGCGCTGCACGTAAATCTGCCCATATTAGTGGAAAATTATTGCGTAAAAGCTTAAACTTTACTAATAAAGTAGAACACAAGGCTACCAACTTATTAGACGGTGTCGATTATAGTATGCAGATTAACGAAAAGGTTCCGCTTGAGAAAATTTATTACAACTCTATACCATATGTTCTACCGATTCATGCAGCCATGCCCGCTGTTGGATCAAAAGGGACTGTCACTCTTTTAATTCCATCTCTGGATGGTAGTTCCTTTTTTGGTGGAACCGCGACTGCATTGGTTGTTGCTGCTAAACTAGCTTTATTAAAAAAATGTAAACTTCGTATTGTACAGACTCTCAAAACTGGCTATCCGGGCGATCTTGTAAAATTCTTTACTAGCGAAGGCATCAATATCTCTGATGACGCTATTCAAGTAATAAGTATTGCCGAGCGCAGTTATAATGTTTATGGCTATATTAGTACTCATCCAGATGATATTTTTATAGCTTCAGCCTGGTGGGACGCTTACAATTTATCACGTATGCCTCTAAAACGTAAGTTTATATACCTAGTACAGGATTTCGAACCGATATTCTACAACAACAGTGACCGATATGTCCTAGCCGAGGAAACATATAAAAGCGACAAGTTTATTCCCTTATGTAATACTAAGTTTATGGCTGATTTTATGTCAGATAGAAACTACCCTGCCTTCAAAAAGTCTCTATTCTTTGAGCCAGCAGTATCTCGCAAAAAGTCTGGCACACTCTTATCGAAAAAGGCTAATGATAAAAAGACTTTGTTCCTTTACGGTAGACCAAATGTTCACAGGAATATGTTTTTCACTGCGCTTCAGGCTATTGACTATGCCTTTAAGGCTGGTTTTATAAATCCTAATAACTGGGACTGTTGTATGGCTGGTCAGAATAACTTACCCGATATAGTTCTATCTTCTGGCGCAGTTATCAAGAACAAAGGTAAAATGTCTATAGAGGATTATATTGAGTTTAGTAAAACCGTAGATTTAGCTATATCACCTATGATGGCTCCTCATCCAAATTACCCAACACTAGAATTTTCATCCATTGGCTCTATGGTGGTTACAACCAAATACGCCAACAAAGAAAGTCTTGATAAATACTCAAAAAATATTATAATGTCTGAATTAGACGTAGAGTCTATGGCAGGAGCTATAAACATTGCCGTAAAAAGAACTGAAGAAGACCGTCTCGCTAACCTTAATAATACAAATATATTAACCAGCTGGGACGAAAGCCTAGATGATTGTCTAAAAAGTATACTGGATCGTATTAATAAATCTGAAAACTATTAACGCCAAACCTATGGATGTGTGATTAATAAAAGTGATTAATAAAAACTTTACCTCCACTCACCCATAGAGCGCATCGGACCATCCCTAAGTATATCTTTACCTTTAACTACGAAAGAATATACTCGTGGTAGGTGCTTAAGTGTACTATCATCCTTACTCCTGTGAATAGATATATAGACATCGTACTTACCAGGATTTAGGTCAGCTATAGGTTGTACAAATTCAATCTTTTTACCATTCTGAATAAAATCATTAGGCATATCTCTCGAATTCCTATCTGAGAATATAATTCCATTAGCCGACAATGAAAAATTAGCAAACACCTGTTCTTCGATGCCGTTAACTACTACACCTAACTTTAGCTCTTCATCTTGGGAAAAACTCCTCTTTTTTGGCTCAACAATCTCAATTGAAACCTGGTTGGTATCTGCCTCCCTATCTTTTTGGCTTTGATTTGATTTATCTATGTTAACCTCTGTATATATATCAGCTATATCAATAGGCGAACCCTGGTGTTTTATCTTACCATCTTCTATATATATAGCTCTAGAACAGAATCTACGCACTGCACCCATATCGTGAGTAACAAAAACAACTGTTTGTTTATTATATTTAAGATTCTCAAAATAATCGAAACATTTCTGCTGAAATGCAGCGTCACCAACAGCTAAAACCTCATCTAAAACCAAAATATCAGCATTGGTTTGAATTGCCACCGAAAAAGCCAACCGCACCTGCATACCGCTAGAATAGTTCTTTAGCTTTTCTTCCATAAATTCATGCAGCTCAGCAAAATCAACTATTTCATTATAAATAGAATCAATCTCTGATCGACTAAAACCCAGTAGAGCACCGTTCAAATAGACATTTTCACGACCCGATAACTCTGGATTAAAACCCACACCTAATTCAATAAATGGCACCAGCGAACCGTTAACCTTTACCGATCCACTATTGGGAGTATAAATACCAGCAATACTTTTAAGCAGAGTGCTTTTTCCCGAACCATTGCGCCCAACAATACCAAAAAATTCACCTTTTTTAATTTCTAAAGATATATCCTTAAGCGGTGTAAACTTGCGATAGCCTTTGTTTCTCTTAAATATACCAGTAACCCGACTCTTTAGACGGTTGGTTGGCTCTAAAGGAATTTTAAAGGTTTTTGTCAAATGATTAACTTGAATAACCACATCGTCACTACTCTTTTTCATCTAAATATCCTCCGCAAAAAACTTTGATTTCTTTGAGAAATACCACACACCAACTACAACCATCAGTAGAATAATAAATCCTGGAATCGCCAATCGCCAATCGTGCATCAAATCAGTCATTCTCACGATTGAGGCGTCTTGACTAATCATCGCATAGCGCGCATCCTGAATAATCTGCGCCACTGGATTGATAAACAAAATTTCAGCAGCTTTTTGACTACGCTCCATCACCATAGTTAACGGATAAATAATTGGTGTAGCATAAAATGCCGCTTGCAGAAAAATTTCCCAGATATAGCCAGTGTCGCGAAACTTAACATTTAGCGCCGACAGTAACATAGCAATACCTAGAGCAAAAACATATAGCTCCAAAACTAACGGAATCATCCATAAAATATTCCAGGTGAAGTCTACACCGTTAATCAACGCAAACAACATAACCACCAGAAGATTAATTCCTAGATTAATCAACGACGAAATTGTACCAGAAATAACGATGATATATTTTGGAAAGTTCAATTTACGTATCAGGTCGCCACGATTGACGATTGAACCCAAGCCATTGCTGGTAGCCTCTGTAAAAAACGACCACAATACTACACCAAGTAGTAAGGTTACAGCAAAATGCGGCACGCCGCGATCCATTTGTAGAACATAGACAAAAACTACATACAAAATCGCAAACAAAAATAGAGGTTTCAAAACGCTCCAAACATAGCCAAGTACCGAACCCTGATACCTTAGTTTAAAATCAGTTACTACTAGTTCCCGCAAAAGAATTCGATTCTTCCGATCTAACAGACCAACTCCTTTTTTCATGTATTATATTATAGAGTATAATTGATAATATGAACAGACTTGCAATTATTGTGCTAAACTGGAATGGGTCTGATGACGCCATAGAGTGCATCAAATCTCTAACTAAGCAAGCTTTAAAACCTACTATCATTATCGTAGATAATAATAGTAGCGACAATTCCGTTTCCGTATTTGAAAAATATATTTCAACGCACAAAAAAGAGGATATTATTTTAATAAAAAACTCTACCAATCTTGGTTTTGCTGGCGGCATTAATACAGGCCTAACCTATGCAAGGAACAATAATTTTAAATATATTGGGCTACTTAATCCAGACGCAATTGCAGATAAAGAATGGTGTCAAGCACTCGTTGACGAACTATCTGGTCATCCAAAATGCGGCATTACAACTGGAATTTTACAGCGTCGCAACAGTAAAACTCTCGATACAACCGGCGATTTCTATACCACCTGGGGACTACCCGGTCCACGAAACCGCGACGAGCCTGTTGAAAATGCGCCGAGTAAGCCTGGTGAAGTTTTTGGCGCGACTGGCGGCGGAGCAATTTATCGCGCGGCAATGTTTAACGATATCGATATGTTCGACGAGGATTTTTTCATGTATTACGAAGATGTCGACCTCAGTTTTCGCGCCCAACTAGCCGGCTGGAAGGTCCGCTTTACGCCCAAAGCCATCGCTTATCATAAAGTTGGCGCCAGCAGCAAAAAAGTGCCTGGTCTCGCCGTTTATAATACCTTTAAAAACCTGCCGTTAGTTTTCATTAAAAACGTTCCAGGGAAGTTATTTTGGCATATTGGCCTGCGCTTTTTCTTAACATATTGGCTGATTTTTGCTAGCGCTTTCCGCCACGGCAACGGCTGGCCAGCTTTCAAAGGTATATTAGCCTCAATAATTCGTAAACCTGCTGCCTACAAAAAGCGCCTAAATATTCAAAAAAACCGCAAAGTCTCTGTCAACTACATCCGCAGTATCATCCACGAAGGGCCGTTACCCAATCAAACTGGGCTGCTGAAATTTAAGCGTTTTTTCAGGATAAAGTAATATTCTTAGCGAAATGAAATCAATCACCCTCCTCATCCCTGTCTATAATGAAAAGTCTGTCCTTCCTAAACTATTTGATCGCTTAGATGACGTCGCAAAAAATACTCCCAATTACCAATTTGAATTTCTATTCATCAATGATGGCAGCGTCGATGAATCTTTATCTGTTATTACTAATCAAACCCAGAAAGATACCCGCATCAGCTATATTAATCTGTCGCGCAACTTCGGTAAAGAAATAGCAATGCTCGCCGGAATTGACCATGCCGAAGGCGATGCTGCCGTGATTATTGACGCTGATTTGCAAGATCCGCCAGAGTTAATAAAAGAGATGATTGCCTACTGGGAAGATGGTTATGATGATGTCTATGCTCGCCGCAGCAGCCGGCAGGGCGAAACTTGGCTAAAGAAAAAAACTAGCCAGTGGTATTACAGAATCCTCCAAAAATCGACCAGCATTCCTATTCAGGTTGATACCGGCGATTTTCGCTTGCTGGATCGGCGCTGTATTGAGGCGCTGCGGCAATTTCGCGAATCCCAGCGCAATACTAAAGCAATTTTCAGTTGGATTGGCTATAAGAAAAAGGAGATTTTTTACGATCGCGACCCCAGATTGGCTGGCCAGACTAAATGGAATTATCGCAAATTAATCAACCTAGCTATTGACGGTATCACTAGTTTTACCACCGCGCCACTGCGAATGGCTACCATCTTTGGATTTATCATTTCCTTCGTAGCTTTCTGCTGGATTATCTATCTTTTAGTTCGCCCTTTGTTCGGAGTTCCGACTGGCGCCGGCTATTCTTCCTTAATGGCGGTTATCCTATTCTTAGGCGGCGTTCAGCTATTATCCTTAGGGATAATTGGCGAATACGTCGGCCGAATATTTATTGAAACTAAAAATCGTCCATTATATTTAATTGAGGAATATCATGCAGGAAATCGCAAAAAAGCACGCCGATAAACTACGTTTTACCATTGTCGGCAGTATTAATACGGTAATTGACTTTAGTATTCTCTTTACCTTAACTATACTCTTTAATGTCCCGAAAGAATTGGCTAATTTTATATCAACTTTTGTTGCCTTTTTGTTCTCTTTCTTTGCCAATAAGAAATACACTTTCAAATCAACATCTAAAAACCTAAAAAGACAATTCTTATTGTTTACCGTTGTTACTCTCTTTGGCCTGTGGGTCATTCAAACGATTATTATTGCTGCCATCACGCCAGTATTTACCAATCTTGGCGTAAATAAACCAGCAGCCTTACTTATTAGCAAGCTAATCGCCACCGTCGCCAGTCTTATCTGGAATTACACGCTCTATTCTAAAGTAGTCTTTAAAAAGCCTAAGAGCTTTTCTGACTAATAATCAGCTGACGATCCCGACCTTCACCTTCAGAGTGTGTCTCAATATCACTATACTCACTCGCCAAATGATGCACCGTCCAGCGGTCAGCCGCATTCAAATTGACGATTTTTGACTCGCCAGTTCGGCGAACTTCCTCAATCCAGCCACGTGCTTTTTCAATAATTTTCTCAGCATGCTGCTTTTTATAGTCGGCAATATCCAAATTCACCCGAACAGTCGAAGCTTTTTTATGATGAAGCGCTGTCGACAAAAGGGTCTGGATGCTGCGCAAAGTTTCCGCACCCCTACCAATCAAGATACTACTTCGTTCGCTGCGCGGAATTGAAGCTATAATAATTCCATCCTCAATTTTTACAGCAACCTCCAGGTTTAAATCAAAAAATGTTAATAAATCTTCCAGATATTTTTTTACGAATTCAATAGTTTCGATTTGATCCATATTTCCTCCTTAACCTTTAGCCTTGATCCGCGTTATTCGCGCTTCTGTTGCCTGTTTAGCGCGCTTTTTCGTCTTGGCTGACGCTATAGACCTTTGAGAGGCTGTCTTTTTATTTGCAACTTCTTCCATTTCCAAAGAGTCTTGTTTAAGAATAATATGATTCTGTAAATATCCTACTGCACTAGCGGTTGCCAAATAAAGAGCTAAAGCTGCTGGTAGATATATAGTCACCATAAACATCATTAGTGGCATAAATTTCATCATCTTTCGAGTCATAATAGCATTCACTTCTGACTGATCAGCTTCTTTACCGCCACCAGCCTCAGCCAAGATATCTCGTAATTTGCGCTTACTGTCCGACTGTGGAGATAGCTGTTTTGAGGTCAAATATTGCAGATAGGCAGCAACTCCCGCCAGAACTAATAGCCCAATAATAACTCCATCTTTCGACACAGCGTGCTGAGTTAAGTCTATAACACCTAAGAAGTTCTGATTAAACTGGTCTGGATTATTAACCAGATTATTAGCTACTGGAAGATTTTTTACAAAATCATAAACATATTTACCCAGATCAGCACGACTAGAAACGAAAATCTGCACCACGCGGTACATCGCAATCAAAATCGGTAATTGGATGATTAAAACGCCTATAGAGCCAAACGCACTTATATTATGTTTTTTATAGAGATCCATCATCGCCAAATTACGCATCTGCGGATTTTTGGCATATTGTTTTTTAATCTTAGCCAGCTCAGGCTGCATCTTGCGCATTGCCTTTGCCTGATGAAGCTGTTTCTTAATCAATGGCCATAGTAATAACCTTACTAAAATCGTAAAGACAATAATACTAATACCAAAATCTGGAATTAGACTATAGATAGCCATCAACAGATTAAGAATCGGCCTAACAATAAACTCATCAAAAAAACTCATATCCTGATTATAGCAAAAATACTACTATTTATACAGTTTTGCCTGAGAAAGGATATTCTTTATGACTTGTTTTAAATCCTTATGCGGCATCAATAACACTTCTGCTGAAAATATAATAATAGCAACGTCTTGATCATTTTTTAGATATGGCAGTTCTAGGCGAATAATTTCATAAACCCGTCGACGTATTCTGTTCCGCCGCACTGCTGATTTTAAAACCTTTTTACTCACAACTACCGCGAATCTACTGTGACTGCGGTATGGGTTTTTCACATATTTTACAGTAGCTATAGAAGAACGAGCCGCTTGTCCATTTTTATAGACAAATTTCAGACTACTATGACCGTGAAAACGATTACATTGTTGTAACATATTTTACAATTATATCAAAAAATCCCGCCTACATCGACGGGATTTTTTATTCGCTAGATTAAATAGCAATTTTAGCACGACCCTTCAAACGGCGTCGCTTCAAGACCATCCTACCGGCCTTAGTAGAAACTCGCGCTCTAAAACCGTGCGTCCTTGCACGATGTCGAGTGTGTGGTTGAAATGTTCGCTTTGGCATATCAAGAAATAGTATATATTTTTTTAGCATTTTTTGCAAGTCGCTAGCCACTTTTCCACTACCATGGCTAATTTTTCCACAGTTTTAACAGATGTATTTTTTAATTGTGGAAAACTCCACCCCTGTTTTCCTTTACATTACAGTTTCCGGAATTGTACTTGTGGAAAACTATTAATATTTGCTATAGTAAAGATAGTTAAAGAATTTGAGGGAGTAAGTTTTCGTGGATAGTCATGCAGTTTGGCAGGGTGTGTTGGGTGAAATTGAAGTAACTGTATCGTCATCATCTTTTACGGCGTGGTTTAAAAACACGAAACTAGAAATAATATCAGATAAAGAAATCTCAATAATTGCCCCAAATATTTTTGCTCGCACTCAACTCGAAAAGCGTTTTCACCCACAAATACTTGAAGCTTTATCTCATAACGGAATAAATTCTCCATCAATATCCTACCACGTTGAATCCAGCAATAAAAAGCCTCGTATTAACCGTGAAATCACTAAAACTGAGAGCCAGGAATCGTCAGCTCCGCTCATCTTACCATCAAAAAAATCTCACGCCAGTAATCTAAACCCTCGCTACACATTTGATAATTTTATCGTTGGTTCTAGTAATGACTTAGCTTACGCTGCCTGTCAGGCCGTCGCCTCTCACCCCGGAGAAAAATATAACCCGCTTTATTTGTATGGCGGATCTGGACTTGGTAAAACTCACTTAATGCAAGCGGTTGGTAATGAAATAATTAGAAAACAACCATCCGCCCGCGTACTATATATCACCACAGAAACTTTTGTGAATGAATTCCTTGACTCAATTCGCTTTAAGAAAAAGGGTTTTTCGGATAAGTACCGCAATGTTGACGTCCTAATCGTTGATGATATGCAATTTATTGCCGGCAAGGAAAAAACTCAGGATGAATTCTTCCATACGTTTAATGACCTTCATCAGAACAACAAACAGATAATTATTAGCTCCGATAAACCACCGAAGAGTATTCCGACTTTAACTGATCGTTTACGTAGTCGCTTCGAATGGGGTATGGCAATTGATATTCAGATGCCAGATTATGAGACTCGTTGTGCTATAATCAAAGCGAAGGCTGAGCTCAGTAATACCGAATTAGATTCTGATGTCATAGAATACTTAGCAACTAACTTTAAAACAAATATTCGCGAATTAGAGGGCGCATTAAACCGGCTCTTAGCGTATGCGGAAATGCAAAACTTTACTCCAGACCTTATGGCGGCTGAGGGTATTTTAGGCGATATCAAGCGCAGTCGCCCACAGCATGTCACCGCCAAGCAGATTATCGATAAGACTGCTCGCTATTATAATATCGACGTGAAAGATATGTGCTCGTCCAGGCGCGATAAGTTTATTGCCACACCGAGGCAAATTGCTATGTTCCTTCTGCGCAGTGAGCTGAAAATGAGTTTTCCGAAAATCGCCCAAGAGCTTGGAAGAAAGGACCACACTACCGCCATGCACTCAATTGAAAAAATTACTAAGGAAAGCCTTACTAATGTCAGTATTCGTGAACAAATTAATGATATTAAGGATAAATTATATGCTCATTAGTTGTGGAAAAGCTGTGCAGACCCTGTGTTTTTTTGGCGGATTACTAACACACAGATCTGTGGAAATAATGAATTACTATGTTAAGCAGTGGAATAATAGAATAATATCCACCATAAAGCCCACAATCAATACACAGAGTTTTCCACCTATAAAATCGACCAATTACCTCTGTTTGAACACATTTTTTACCCAGTTTCCACAACGCCTATTATTACTAAGACTAATTAAAAATTAAGGAAAGTATAATGAAAGTATCAGTCACTCAAGAAAAACTTGCAAAATCTCTTAATCTCATCAAAGACATTGCTTCAAGTCGTAATGAGTTACCAATATTAAACAATATTTTACTACGCACTGATGGCGGTCGATTATTGATCGCTGGAACAAATTTGGAAATTGCCTCTACTCAATATATTGGCGCTAAAATTGATAAGCATGGCTCAATTACTATCCCTGCTCGCTTGGTCTCAGAGTTTATTTCAAACTTACCAAACGGTATTGTTGAGCTTGAAGTCAAAAATGAGCATCTTCATATTACTTCAGGTAAATTCTCATCAGTTATCAATGGTGTAGTGGCGGATGAGTACCCGGAATTGCCGACAATTGACGAAAAAGCTGCCATCCAATATGAAATCGATGTTGAAGATTTAAAGAAGGCGATAATCCAAACGAAAATTGCAGTTAGTTCTGACGTGACGCGGGCAGTTTTAACTGGCGTGTATTGGCATAATCACGAAGGTTCGTTATATCTAGCAGCTACTGATGGTTATCGATTGGCAGAAAAAAGACTATCTAAGTCTAATGATGAAGTGTCAGCTATTATCCCCGCTTCGACACTTTCAGAGGTAAGCAAGAGTGTTGGTGAAGAGAAAAAAATCACCGTTCTCTTTGATGAATCTCAGGTGTGCTTCAGAACGGGAGATATGGAAATTGTTAGTCGGTTGATTGACGGAAAATTCCCTGATTATCGTCAATTGATTCCGTCAAATTCAGAGACGGAAATCGTTATTAAAAAAGCTGATTTTAGTAGAGTGACAAAGATTGCAGCATTATTTGCGCGTGAATCTGGTGGCGGAATAACCGTGACTGCCTCAAAGGAAAACTCCCTATTATCTATCCACTCAATCGCATCTGAGCTAGGTGAAAACACCTCAGAAGCTTCGGCTTCTATATCAGCTGACGGTCAAGTAACACTTAATTCGCGCTATTTAACGGAAGTTCTGAATATTATTGATGCTGACGAAATTACATTCTCGTTTAATGGTAAATTATCGCCATGTGTCATCCGAGAGCAGGTAAAAAACCCTGATTATACACACATTATTATGCCACTTAAGAGCTAGTGGAAAATGGTGATAACCTAGATGCTGCTTCGGATAAAATTTCTTCTGGAATATTTTTAGTGTTGTAAGTGGTATTGATAATTTGTGGTCTAGTTTTAATTGTCCATTTATTATTTTCTTTTTTTAATATGACAGTGTAGATGTCTCCTGAATTTCTATCTATATCCTCTCTTTGATAGGTGGCGGCATACCAATCGATATTCTTTCCTAATATAATTTCCTTTTTAAGTATGAAAGATGATTTCAACTCTGGGTATTTAGTAAATAATACAGCTGAAATGTCATTTTTGTATTCGGCTATTTTATTGGACATAAATTTCTTGCTGTAGCTGGTTTTTATAGATACATCCTTGTCTGATCCTTCGACTGTAAATTCTGTGTAATTTTCATTGATATGTCCAGACTTAGATGAGGTTTTAATTATATATTTGCCATCTGATAATTTTATTTTAGTATCTCCTTCTAACGATATAATCTCGGTGTTAGTTTTTGCATTATTGCGATATATTTTAGCCGATAAGTCTGGTTTGTCGAAAAATATAGAAATAGTATATGTTGGACGAATGAAGAAAAAAGCTAATAATAATAGTACGACCATTATAGAACTTATTATTATAATAATATTTCTTCGATTCATAAATTACTCCTTAAACGCATTGGCATAATTTCTAAAAATAATATTTAGTTTTGATGGATCAAATCCTTGTTCTTTAATTTTATTAATAGCAGCATTTCTATATCCTTCTATAGTATCGATCTCTACAATAATACCATTTGGGATATTTGGATCTACTCTATAGCCTATAGAGTAGATTAGATTTTTGATAGGTAATTTTTTAATTATTGGATTTGCATCTTCTAATGCTTTTTGCTCGTCAACAAGTTTGTCTGTTGTAATTTTGTCTATTTCAGCGCCCCTAGAAGATGATTTTAACTCTTTAATTGCCTCTTGAGTAATTGGAATAAGTGAAAATACTATCCTTAGTGGTTTATCTTTCTTTACTTCTATATGAACGGTTTCGCTCTTAAATCCATCTCTAAATGCTTTAAAATCATATATTCCTGGTTTTAGATATATAACTTGTGATCCGATAATTTTTTTATTTTCTACGGTAATTTCTGCTTTATTTGGTGAGACTAATAAAAATACTGGTACCGTATTAATTCTGGATGTATATATGACAATTCCGTAGGCTAATATAATAAGTGATGATAAAAATAGTAATATACTAATTATTCTTTTATTCATTATTTTTTCCTATACCAAGTTACGCTTGGAGAAGTTAAACTTTCACCTCCTGCTTTTGGTGCATATTCGCATTGTGAAGCAGATGCTATTTTTGAATCAAAACCCTCTATATCGCCAACGTAAACAAAGGTATGTCCTGGGCTGTGTGCGACATCACCGGGTTTAAGATCTGCTATATTTATTGAGCTACCATTACCGAGAGTTTGCCAGTTAGCCTCTGCCCATGCTCTCTGTACGCTAGTTGGGCCAGCCTTACCGTTTTCGCCTCCGTAATTATAGTTCTTATCAAATCCACTGTCATTTAGTATCGTTGTCACAAAGGCGCCACAGTCTACACCGCCCCCAAGACAAGAATCTCCAATGTATCTATTCTCGCTTTTTGCCTTTTCTATAGCTTTTGCATATTCAGGTTTTTTATCTGTACGTACGGTTTTTTCTGGCCAGGCATAACGTTTGACATAGTCGATAAAGTCGCCGCCACTTGATGAAGAGCATCCTCCTCCGCTTCCGCCCGTACCATTAAATCTTTCATAAATCTTTTGAGCAGCAGCGCCACGTATATTTTTGACCTGCTCTTTAGTCATAGCTGATTTTTCAAAATCATCATGCCAAAAAACAGTAGCTTCCTCTACTGTTTTTAAGGTTTTTAGTAGCTCCCAAGAATTTGACGCAGTACCGAATCCAGAAGCAGTAACGGGCCTTTCCGTTCCTTCTTGAACTAGATACTCTAATTCGAAAATTAATAATTTATCGTTATCTTCTACAGGAATAGAGTCTATCATTCCTTTTTCGTTGGGTGCGCCACCATATTCTTGACTGTAATATTTTTTTAGATCGGATGGTATTTTATTAGCTATTAAAGTACGCCTTCCAAATGTCCATTGAGCAAGACCCCATCCTCCGGATTCCCATCCCTGTCCTACTTCGTGCCTAGTAGGACTAAATCCTGACTCTGCTTGAATATTAGCCATCACACCAGCTGTCTGTTCAGCGCTTAATCCTACGTTGCGCAAATACCCCCAAATCTTCTCTTGGTTGTCTGATCCTGACACTCCATTAGAAGATGATCCGGAGCAAGTTGTTGAATCATTTGCTTTGTACCAAAGAATATCGTTTGTTACATATGAATCGGGATATCCTGTCGCTAAAGATACTGGCTGCATAGTAATAGCAAAAGATATAGCAAAGCAAAGAGTAATGGACAACTTTTTATACATCAGATCGATTCCTCTTATATTCGCTTATAATATCTGCAGGAACGCCAATATTTTTTAAGGCGTCTGGGGATTTTCTATCATTAACACCTGTTATGACTGAATTACTCCTCAGGACTACATACACGCTATAGGTAGATTTGAATTTCTCGCTATAAATTTCTAATGCAACCAGCTTAAATTCGCCCTGCTCTTTTACTATTGAGTATTTTTTTAATTCACGATTACCATAGGTACTGGAAGTAGAGTTTAGCAATTCGGTGATAACTTTTTGTTCTGACGATTGCTCGTGAGTATTATTTTGATTACTTTGATTCTCGTTAGTGCTTTGAGGTGATGGCAGGACGGTAGTATATTGATTACTGTTAGGGTTTTTAATAATAAGGAAAGTTGCCGTAATGCTTATTAAAAATAATATGAATGATATTAGTATGACTTTATTTTCCTTATTCATTAGACCTTCCTCGCATATTCCCAGTGCCATTGTTCAGGTTTGCTACCACCTGGTTCAGCCCAAGCTGGATGTACATAACCGTATTTATGAGCATTAGCCTTCAGCCAATTGTATGTAGAAGACCCAAATGCGCCAACTTCAATATCTGCGGCAAGTCCCCAGCCGTGGTTTGATATACATGGGGGAGCTGGAGCCGCTCTTGATCCTAATTCTTTGCTGTATCTAATCTGGGTTGCGCAATCTCGATATGCTTCATTAATGGTTAAGTCGGATCCGTTATCGGCTTTATATGCTTTGTTCATCTCTTCCATAGCCGTCGCAGCTTTCTTATTCATCTTGTTGCCTGGTGAGAAAGATAAAGTTTGCAATTCTGAATCTGGAATTTCTCCGTTGCTATGACCTCCCCATCCGTCTTGCTGCGCCTCTTCTAATTGGGGTTCGCCAACCGCCTCGCCATTATCTGGAGCTTTAGTTGTGGTTGAAGGAGTATCTTCTTCGTCATCTTCGCCATTAATTGATTGGGCAATCTGAAAATCAATTAGTAATACGGACATAGCGGAAAGTTTTCTGTCATCGTACTGCTTAGCGGAGTTTTCAGCTCCGAAAGATTCGTTAGTAACATCTTTACCTTCTGCATCTTTGTAAGTAGTACTTGTAGTAGTTGTCGCTGCTTGTTTTGAATTTGTTGGTGCTACACATCCGCCACTATTAAACCAGTAATTTCCGCTACTCGCGTCACTACAATCTTCAATGAAATCGTAAAGGGGTGTACCTTCAACTATGTATCCATTAGTCATGAGATCGGATATTGTTGCGCCATCTGGAATATCTGCATCTTTCTTTATCCATCCTTCATCTTCGGCAATCTGTATAGCTTCCTCTACCGACATATTATCCTGGCTTTTAGTTATACCCGTACATGGTAATCCTGCTAAATTTATAGCCGGATCTTCGGATGACCCACTTCCCATATAAAAGTCTTTTGCGTATCCACAATATTTATCAGAATACATACCGTTTGCTGCTTTTGCAGTGGATGAATAAGACAATGCCATAGAGGGTAGCCTGAGAATATTAGATAGCATTGCTACTGGAGTTTTACTATAAGTTCCATTAGCCATCATCATATTACCCATATTATGGAATATACTACCTAAGAATGTATATCTACTTGATGTATCAAATGGACTTAAAGAGGCTATGTCCATTTCTTTTTGGAATTCTTCGTTTGCTATTTGGATTCCATTGAATTCTGCCAATTGGCTCATTTTAAGACCTGGTAGCATCTGCCCCATAGATCCGCTTGCAAAGAACGCTGCCGCTCCAACGCCAAGTGCATCACCTAAATCCTTATACTGGGCATTATTTGGTACAAGGAGTTTCTTTGCTAGTTCTTCAAGAATTGTTTTAACTTGTTCGCCTACCGCTACCTCCGCTACCTTTGTAACTATTGCACCGATAGTTTGGCTTCCTGCCCAAGTTAACAATTTAGTCCATCCACCGGTGGCGGCGGTAGCTACACTCTCTATGGCCATAAAAGCGTACATTGTAATTGGACTAAGTATAAAGTCACAAGCTCCTTGAGTAGCACCTTTAAGGTCATTGATTTTGCGAATTATGGGATTTGTAACTATTGAATATCCTGGCACATAATTTTTAGCAATTCCTGGCTTGTCATTATTGACACCCATTGCTGCAAGGAGAAATGGAGAGTCCAGAGCTGATCCTTCGGTGTTTTCAGACCCTTTCATTTTACCTCTTTGAGTGAGCATGTCGCCTATAGTTTCCATCGTTTCTTGAGAGAACCCACTGCCTGCAGATTCGGCAGCTGAAGCCTTCTGACCGAATAATGACGCTGCGGCAGGTTGACTATCTAACCCAGAAGCTTTAGCCTGCGATCCGGGAGATAATATTACATCCATAACCAAGCCAAGCAGAGGAGCTAGCTGAACTGCAGTAACTCCTGCTGCGATAATATTTGGAATTTTTACAGCTAAGCAATAACTAGCAGCAATAGTGTAGGCTAGTGCCCCTTTTTTTAATTTACCTCCCATCTTATTAATTCCGGTCTTAACGTTATTGATGGCTGTGCTGTTATTAAATTTTGGCATCCCCTCTCGGAATTTTTTTATCCTCTCTGCTACTTTAAGTTTTTTATCGATTTTTGACATCGCACTGTTTCTTTTAAGATTGAACTTATTGTAGAGCTTACTCATATGCTTTCCTGTCCAGGCGCGGAAACGCATTTTAAATAAGCCAGTTCTGCCATAGACTTTACTGGCAATTTTACGATTCTCTTTCTTTAGCAATTCGTCTTTTAATTTTGACGACTCAATAGGTTTCCCATCGTTTAATCCTTCCACCTTCCAGTGCGTTGGTTTTTTTTCTGGATAACCAGTTTTCTTCAGCTTCATTTCATTGCCGTCAGCATCGACTGGAATAATTCCCGATTTCTTGAACTTCGTTAGTGCTTTATAGGACAACTTTCCTGTTCTACATCTTATCTTCTTACTGCTATTAGCGCAGACTCCTGTACTATCTTCAGAATCCAGTAATCCGTTCATAACCTGTTTGCTTCTGGATATTTTAGCGGATGTGGCGGAGTCGTTTTTCCAGGTGAAATTCTCCATAATATTTTGTAGCATTGTAGCTGGGCTAAGAAATATTCCCATAATTCCACCGCCCAGTCCCAATATTCCGGCAATAGCTGCAATTGGTCCACGTTTTTTCAGTAAAGACTTAAATGTTACTGGACTTTTCTTTTTCCCTGCAGACGGTTGATAAAAACCATTATTAGGTATGGAAGATTCTTGCCCATTGACTGCTTCACTGGCGGAATCGTTTCTGTTAGGATCTAAGTCAGAATCTTTATTATCAAATTGAGATTCAAGGTCATTTATGGCATCTTTTTCGCGATTGCTCAACTCTGATCCGCTATCAAGATCGGCTGAGATTTGATCGAACCTAGCCTGCTCGGCAGGATTTAATCTACTGTCAGTCTCGGAATCTGTCGTATAGTCAACTCGCGCCATATTTTATACTTCTCCGTAACCGCCAATTGGTGTATCAGACGGCTTTACTTGTTGAGCTACGGGATTGGTGTTAATCAGGTTATACTCAGTGTCGCTAGCTTGAATTTGGATATGAACGTGATTTTGCCCAGCAAAGAATAAGCCTTGACCAACTGGGAAGTTAGATAGTCGTTTTTGCTCTTCATCGGTCAATTTAAATACCTGGGCAAGGACATCAACAGCGCTGGTGGATTGTTTTAATAGTAATTGCATTGATGAGTTGGAGACTATGGCGCGACCCATCTTGCTGCCAACAAAATCTTCCACGTCCTGAGTGATAGTGGTTAATCCTAATTGATACTTACGAGCGCGCTTTGCTAGGGAGAATAAGAAATTGGCGGAATCATCATATTTCATCAATTGCCATGCCTCATCCACGATCAGCATGCGCTTTTTCTGGTCGGTGCGTGTAATATTCCAGATGTGGTTCAGGACAATATACATCGCGGTTGGTCGAAGTTCGTCTTCAAGGTCACGAATATTAAACACCACCATATTATTGTTGATGTCAATATTACTTTGCTGTGAGAAAATACCAGCAAATGTTCCAGAGGTAAATTTGCGGAGTCGTTGTGCCAGGCTTGGTCCAGTGCCGCCCATGTGAAGCAATGTGTCATATAAGTCAGAAATAGTTGGAGGAGTAGAGTTGTGAGTCAGTGGATCAGATGTAATGCCAACTCGCGCATAGGTATCAATGAGCGCTTGATCGATATCTGCTTCTTCCGCCGGCGTTAATCCCGCTACAACTTGCCCGCCAGCTGTTGTTTGCGCCCCGCCTAGCATTTGTCGCAATAATCCATGCAGCGTTACTAGGTTTGCTCTTAAAGCGTCGTCCGCCTCGTCGGTATCGATGACTCGCGGTAAGTCAAAAGGATTAATCCTTGTATCACTATTTAAGCTCAATCTAATATAACTGCCGCCCACTGCATCGCATAATTTTTGATACTCATTTTCTGGGTCAATAATCACAATGTCTGACCCAACCATCATACTTCTTAGGGCCTCTAATTTAACGGTAAATGATTTACCAGCACCAGATTTAGCGAACACCACCATATTGGCATTTTCCAGACTAAACCTATCAAAAATCACCAGGCCGTTATTGTGCATATTAATTCCATACAGGACGCCCTTATTATCCGTCAGATCGGCTGAAGTGAATGGGAAGCTGGTAGAAATTGCGCCCGTATTCATATTACGGCGAATTTGCAGCTCATCGGTTAACTGTGGAACTGTGCTATTGAGCCCCTGCTCTTGTTGACTGGAGGCGACTTTGGAGAAGACTAATTGTTGTCCAAATATTGTTTCAATCTTATGTTGCACGAAGTTTAGCTCATCCATACTATCGGCATAAATTGTAATATATAGACCGTAGCGGAAGAATTTTTCCGCCCCAATCTGTAGCTGATCACGCAGTTCTTCTGCATCTTGCAGAGCAGCTTCCAGTCCTGGATCGCGCACACGCCCCTTTTCTGAATTGATATTCATGCTAGCTTCCAGCTGGGTAACTTTTTTGCGCAGATTATTCAACACAATTTGCGTATCAACCGGATAAATAAACATACTAATATCCAACACCTCGTCGATATTAATCACCGAACTGAGCCAGCCGGTGTAGATCTGTCGCGGATAGCCGTAAACATACATGGTACGACCATATTTTGAACCTAGTCGGAAATGATCGGAATGAAGTTCAATGCTACTTGGTGCGATAAAATCACGCAGCGTACGGACACCGGTTAAAAAGGCCTGCTCAACTTCAGCCTGTTCGCGTGCTCGTTGTTGTGCGGCAATATCAACAGCGTCTAATTTCTTCTTTGCCATTATAGTCTTTCTCCTGTTGGTGCTTGTCCTGTGCCTTTAGTGACGTAGGTAGTAGTGAGTTCACTCGGGTCGATTTCTGACAGTGATTCGCGTGATGATGTGTCGGGATTATATGAAGTGTAGAATAACTCGCCCAACTGCCTGGTGTTTAATTGCCAGCTTTTTACTCCAATTTGGAACAAGCCGCTCATTACCGAATCGATACGATTTTTTATCTCATCCTTTGCCTTCGTGTATGTAACCTGATCAATTTTTGTTACAGTCGCTTCTTTTTTTCCGCTGAAGAAACTACTAAATAGTCCTTTTGTTTGTTGTTTGAAGGCATTTTCTTCACCAGCAGGATAATACGGTACAACTACGTAAAAACTTTTATCCATAATGTTTGCTTCTTGTGCTAGAACATCAATAAAGTCCATATAATCATCCATCAGAACATTGAGTAACATGTTATCTTGATTACGTCTGATATCGGCTAATCTGTCTAGATAAGGCCCAATGTCTACCCGGCGTGAACGGACCAGAATTTGAACTGGAAAATACAGAGAATTTATGAAGTTTTGATAACTGAACTCTATTCCCTCTCTTTCGCGCGAGCTCATCAGGTCAAAGTTAATTGATTCACATTCAATTACTGCCCGGAAGCTACCATCACTCATGATAATCATATTTTCACGCATTTCAGAAAACAGGAGAGTATTTTGAGTGCTGATTGGTCCACTCTGTTTTTTATTTTCTGGTGACTTATCCGGGGTTGGTGTAGTGGCAGATCCTGCTATGGTTGTATTTACGGCGGATTGCTGAGGAATATTAGGAATAGCCGCATTGGTTTGCGGTAATTGCTGATTCAATTGCTGATTTTGTAACTCTGGTTGCATAAACCCCACCTAACGTAATGAAATCACTACTTCCTCTTCTGCTAATTTATTTTCTTGCTGAATTCGATTTGCCTCACGTGAAATCGTTTCAACCGAAAGGTCGCTGTGATTATTTGCCAAATCTATTATAGCAGGTGATACGTCGTTTAAGCTAGTTTGCGGTGTGGCAGTCGGTTGGCTATTAGTAGGTTTATTGTCTGATAGCGGATTTATGGTTGACTGGTGCATTGTTGGGTATGGATTAACTATGAGTTGCGCTGTTGGAATAGAGTTTGTCGATTGAGAAGTTGCTACCGTTGTCGTTTGTGCTGTTTGCATCTTTTGAATTACTTCTTCTCTTCTGCGTATATCCGATTGTCTCATTAAATTATTAATGTTTTGTGCCGTAGTGCTATTTTCATCTAGGATATCATTAGCTGCCCGACCCTCATTAAACAGATCCGCTTGCATCGAACTATTCGGGTTATTAACTCCACGAATTGACCAACCTTGGCTATCTACCAGGTTTGCTAGGTATGACAATCGCCGCTGAACCTCAGCTTGATCGTATTTATTGCCATATATCTTCTCCTCAGTTTTTGGTGCGACAACTTCTACTAACGTTTCAATACCGTCAGGTTGCCATAGGCGTTTTTTTGGTTTTAACATAAAAGAAATAACTGCCGCAAGGTATACTTCCATCGGTTGATCTTTTTTAAGAGGTAAAGCTAAAGCCCCAAAAAACAAAACAACCGGCATTGGAATTAAAAATAAGGGTAGTAACAATTGACTTAAAGCATACGCAATACCAATTCCAGCAACTGCGATAATTAAAAACACAAACTGCCGGAAACTAAATGGTCCAAGTAGTTTGTCCTCCGCCTCAACATCCTGAGGAACTTTATATATAGACATACTGCTTATATTATATCAAAATCACAGCTATTATAGTATGTTTCGGAAACTCTCAAATTGTTCTTTGGCGGCATCTGTTACGTTTGCAGATAATCTCCTGTCGGTAAGAATTGTGTTGATAACTTTCTTAAGATCTTGACGTTTCTTATCAGTAATAACAGATGTAGTATTTACAGCTTCTATCAACAACTTAACGGCATCAGCATCCGTAGACGCTAAGGTCTCAGGCCTGTATTTACCACCCTCTAGCCATTCAGCAAAGTGGTTCATTAGGTCTCCCCTGTTATTAATATCGCCCTTCAGCATATCATCGATGAGCTTACCTCCCATAAAGGACGCCTTATTCCTTACACCAGATTCCGCTAGCGCTGAAGCTGCAGAAGAATAGAATTCTGGCGGCAATTCACTAAGAAGCTCGGCGACTTCTGCTGCGGTACCGTATTTAATCTGCTCTTCAATTGCGGCTTCACGTACGAATATACTATCTCCAGATAAATTAACTCCACCAGGAAGACTTATAGATACTTTGTCTAGGGCTAATCCCTGCCTCTGTTTTGCATCTAATTTGTAGTGCTTTATAATTTGGCGAGCCTCGTCAATTGACTTGGCATATTCGCTACGGCTGGTTGCTATGGCTGAAGCTAAGGCCGCATTTGCACCAATCAAATTGCCATTTGCATCTTTGAATACGTGCCCGCCAGCCTTCTCTCGAAGCTCCTTGCTGTTTATCAATTGCTCTGCAAATTCACTATGCTGCTGGCGTTGAGCGTTATTCTTAATTAGTCCAGACACTGCAATTTCTGTTTCTAAGTCTTTAATATCATTCATGAATGCAGTTTGCTGCTGATGAGCTTTCAAATCTTGTCGAGTTGCATAGGTAGCTGACACGGCTCGTAGAGCGCGATCGTACAGAGGTCTCTTTCCATACGTATCAGTTGGTGTATGGCCCAAAGTCGCTTCGAGGTAGCGATTATCATCTTGTGCGGATAACAGATCTGCACGCCTGGAAGCCTGTCTAGCCTCTAAGTCTAACTTCTTATACCTGTCTGTATCTCTAAATGAATTCTCGGCATTTTTCTGTGAAGTTTCCAGATCTTTTTTGAGTGCTCTACCTTTATGATCTGCCCAACGGCGTAAACGATTTGGGTTGAATCGTGCCATATTGGGATTAGCCAACTTCTTGTTTTTAATGATCTCACGACGATCTTTAGACCAGTTCTTAGTCCTGTCGTATAAGCCTTTATTCTTGTCATTAACAAACCCAGCAAACTTACCTAATACTCCGCCACTGAGCTTCATAATTAGAGGAGTTATAGCCAAAGGTATTATTTGAACCAGCATGCCTAGTACATGCATTATTGCGCCATTTGGACCAGAGGCATTTTGTATAATTAATATTCCCGCCAGTTGAGCTCCACCGAATACTACAGCGAATGCTGGGAAAAATACTAGCATTGTTAAGAATAAATCTCGCCATTTCTTAAACCATTTTTCTGTTCCGGGCAATAAGTAGCAAACAAATGCTAGTGGTGAAACTATAATTAATATAATAATAAGTGCTTGACGAGCCGCCATAATTAGGAGTATGAAGAGTAAAGTTAAGCCAGCTAATGTCGCGGCAGGTACTAACATTGGTAATATTTCAGTAGTAAGTGCTAGTGATACGGCGTATCCTGCTCCTACCGCCAGTGCTCCATTCGACAGCGCTGTACTGATAACCTCCGACCACGTCCATGTACTTGTATTTTCTCCTACGGTGGATATGGTATTTTTAATTCCCATGAAAGCGTCTTGGAAAGCGTAGCCGGCTATGTTTGATAAGTCTAGTAATATAGCACAAAACGTGAATGATAAATTGACCAACACCGCCGCAATTACTAACCTAGGAATCATTTTTTTAACGCCGTAATTGCTAATTCCTATAGAGGTCAATTGTGAGTAGATAATCACCAAAAACGCCACAATAAACGCCACGTTGCTAATGTTGCGCATAATAACCCACGCCAGATAAATTCCACTGTTTTGGTTGGTTGTTTCTAATGGCTTAGTTTTTAAGAACTCCTGAAGTGCGCTGTACATATAATCTATGCCATCAGCCAGCCAGTTGGAGAGTGGACAGATAATCCAACCTATTCCCTGTACATCACAGGAAGTGCTGGTTGAATTTTCAGATGGCAATTCAATCGAAATAGTTGAAGTGCTGGTTTGCTCGTAGGTGTTTGGTGGCGTAAATGAATAAACCGCGTAGGTTGCCGAGCTTAGTGAAGATATTTCGCTTGATGGGAAATAAATAACCTTGGTTTCTTTTTTATTCTTATCTTCATTAATATAAACAAGCGAATTATCCGGTAGGTTAAATTGTTTGATTTTCTTATCATCGCTTATTTTTGTATATTTTTCTTTATTATAGGTTAAATTATGACCGCTCCATTCTGCGTCTACGGCGTAAACAGAGGTTGAGTGTGTTAAGGTATTAAGAAAAATACCCACCAGCATCCCTGCCATCAGCAATACGAACCACTGCAGCCACTTGTTAAGAAGCTGCTTACGGGAAATTAACCACTCCATCTGTGGTTATATTAGCATTTTTAAGAGAAAAAGTCAAGAGAAGAGGTTAAGCGCCAACTTTACGGAATGCGTTATCTAATTTTCCGTTTATATTCTTTGCGGTATTCGGGTTAAATCTGGCTTTAAGGGCCATATTTTTAATATTCGATACGGCACTTGGGGCATTTTCGTTGGTTTCGTGTTCTTCCGCATGCATAGATGCATCAACTAGCCATTCGGTAGCCGCTGCGTTTTGTACTAAGTGCTCTGCTTGTATACTGCCATCTGCAGCGTTATCTATGGCCATATTCTTTAGATCAGTCATATTTCCAACTTTATTTTCGAGAATAGCATCTCCGAATCCGTTACCTATGATATTATTATCTCCCTTTGCAAATGAAGCTTTAATCGCCCGTTGTTTTATAGAAGTGTCTACACCTTTTAGGTTACTCAGTACCTCCATACGTTGTTCAAAACCACCATTAGCCATAGTATGGTCTATTGCGGCTGCACGCATACTTTGTGTGACTTCTTTTTTACCATCAAGGGTTTTACCCGTGCGGGCAATAGTAGCTATTTCACTCGATGTCATACCTTGTAACATTGTGGATGCGTTTTCAACGTCGCTTTCGAACGCCTTAGCTACAGTTGCGCGGGCGCGTGCTCCACCTTTATCCCAACCCATGAATTGACCGAGTGGAGTATTATCCCTCCACGTCGCAAATTTATTCGTTCGCCTGCTTGCGCGTTTTCTGTCCATGAAATCCAAATATTTTCTTTTCGTATCGCCAATAACAGAATTGTCAGTACGTCCTTTTGCTGTGCCTTTTATATTTCCGGCTAATCTACTATGGGCACCGGCGCTCATTTTCCCTATTTTTGCACCAATACTGCCTAGTGAACTTAAGGAGTTTTGCAATATGAAAGGCGTGGCAATTAGTGGCATAGTGGTGGCTGCTAAAGCAACTAGCTGCATGGTTTCGTCTGGATTATTCGGATCAACTGTTGCACTTGATGCCAATACTGCACCAGCTAATTTTCCTGCCCCGTACAATAAAGATATTATAGGAAATACTAATAGTAGACCTCGGAACATTTTCATCCATTTTTTAAATAAATCTTCTGTATTAGGCAGTAACCAGGCTGCAAATGCTAATGGGGAGATGGCAATTAATAATATAATTCCCGCCTGTCGAACTATTAGAATAATAAACACTGTCATAATTGCCAAAAATCCAGCAGCAAGAGTAGGTAATCCGACTGCTAAGGCAATGAATAGGGCTGCTCCGGTTAAGCCTAATATGCCAGTAATTAAATTGCTACCTACTCCTGTAGCCTCAGAATTGGTACCTATCTCTCCCGCTCCAGATTCTAAGGCGTCCTTTAATGTATGCCCTAATATATTAGATAAGTCTACAAAAATCTGACAAAGATAATAAGATAAATTAACTAGTAAAGCTCCTATTATTAAGCGAGGCAGGATTTTTTTAATTCCATAATTACTAACGCCAACATTAGAGATTTGAGAAAATATAATCCATAAGAATATTACGGCGAATATGGCGTTGGCTATATTGCGGAAAAAATCCCAACCTTGTTTTGCTCCGGAAGCCCCGTTGTCATTAAGTATTGCTGGTTTTATATCTAAAAATCCGGAAATAGCACCGTAGGCTGCGTCATTAATAGTAGCTACGAATGTCATTAAGGGGCAGATTAGCCAGCCTAAACCATCAATACCGCAGGAGTTTTTTGGTTCGCCACCTTCCTCTTCTTCTGGGGCTTCAATTTTGGCAGCCTGACCTTGTTTACAGGCACTTATACTTTCTTCATCACCAGCATACCTTGTTCCGCAGTATTCAGTATCATTTTTATGGTTTGCTCCGTCTTTGCAGGCTTTGAGTTTGTCCCCTGCTAGTCCTGCGCAGGCAGTATCTACTGCATTTGCTTTTAGAACATTTAAATATTTTTTAGCTGCAATTGCCAATTCACTTTCAACTGATTTGCATGAAAATTCAGGCTTGCCTTTATAAGCATTACTATATTGTTCGTCAATCCCAGCATACAAGTATTCACCTTTGCCTTTTGGCTTGTATATCCTATCAACCTTTTTAGTGTCTGTGTTAACGACAGAAACCTTCCATGTGTTGTCAGACTTACTGGTTGCTTCACCATCCACACAACCCTTAATCCAGTCTGAATATTTTCTATATTTTATGTAAGCGTTTTTTTCTGCTACGCTGCGATCGTATCCTGTTAATGCCGTAAGCGCGTTTAAAAAATTCTCTCCGCCGTTCTCAGGCATCTTATTATAGGTGAAGTCGTTAGTTAATCCTAAGGCCACACATTCTTCATGTTTTGCATTACTATCATTCTTTCCTTTTAAACCGTTCTTTGGGTAGCCCATATAGCACAGTAACTCATTTGGTGAAATTCCAAATGTATTAAAAGCCTCTTGCTGAAATCCTGTATCGGTACAGTCTATTCTACCCCCATTAAACCCCTTTACTTCTGGATATGTACCTACATAAACATAAGCACTCATCCAATTTGCGAATACTACATTATTATTCAACATCTGGTCATCAACGTCAGTGTGTACACGTAGATTTAGGGATTTACCTCCTTTATATCCTGTATTATTGAAGCATTGTGCCATAGAAGAGGCGTACGTGAAGAACTTGTATTGGTCATTCTCTGATAGGTTGCCAAATCTGCTCGGGTCTTTTGAAGCTAATGCGGGATGGGCTGATAAAATATTTGTTATCGGTAATATAAAGAGCGCAAACGCACATAAAATTATAATAGGCTTCTTGAGTCGCCCCACCTTTTTAATCACCTGCTTCCCAATAAACATAAACACCTTCATTTAATCACATATGAAGGTGTTTATGCAAGGAATAGATTAAAAATCTACTTATTGCTATTTTTAATAGCTTCGGCAACCTCGGGAATAGAGCTAGGTGCTACTTCAACACCAGCCTTCTGCAGGAAGGGGATGTTCATGTTGGAGTCGGACAATACAGCAAAACCAGCTAATACGTCTGTCGCATACACTCTTTTGTCGTTGTCAGTGAAACCTACAGCATTTAAATCACTACTAACCTGCTCAGTTCCGGGGACATTTAAGTTATTTGGATCTGTGTCGCCGTTAACAAACGTTCTAACTACAAAAAGTACAGATCGTTGCTCGCCGTCAGTATTTTTAAAGGATATTTTATATATTTTAGATATCTCTATAGTATTAGCTTCATATATAGAACCGGTTCCAGACGGAGATTTATTTGGTCCAAAATCTACGCCAGCTTCGGTTTCCATGCATCTTGCAATAGATTTTCCAACATTACAATGATTCTGGGTCCCTTTTTCATAAGGGTCAGACGTGTAATAGGTATATGGCGTCTCTTCACCTTTATAGTTTTTACCCGTGCTTTCAAAAATGACCTCTACAGTAATGTCTGTAATATCTTCTATATCGAATATATTAGGAACATGGTCATTCTTATTGTATACAGTTAGAGAAGATAACAAAGATTTAGCTTGAGCAACTGTAATTGTATTGAATACACCCTTGTCTATGATTTTCATTTCTTCTACAGAGAAAGGATAGCCGTGTTCAACAGAGTCTTGGCGTATACTTCCAAGGGCCAATATACCTATAATATTATTTTCGATGACAGGGCTTAGATCTTTGGCTAGATTATATCTGTCGGTATATACAGTTTCGTATTTATCTGCAGATATTCGATTGTCTTCTGGTATTAAGTTTTCGTTTACAAATTTAGCGAAAGTGGCTCTCCATTCACTATAGCTAACTTCTTCACCACTTTTTTCTTTTTCTAAAAGACCTCTGATGTCAGATAGATTTACGTCTTTATATTTGTCGATTATTTCTTGAGGTATGTTTTTCTCAGCCTTAGTTGTGCTGGCTTCAGGAGATGGGGTTGGGCTTAAAGTTGATGTTGGATTCTGCGTTTCCTGCGCTGTAGATGTTGTTGTATCTGGAGTTGGTTCGTTGTGAGTCTCGCCATTACATCCCGTCACTCCAAATACAAGTGCTGCCGTGCCAATTATTGTTATTATTTTTTCTGGTAGTTTTGAATCTCTTGGGTTAAGTCGTTCATGTTTTTGAACCATAACGCTTGGGATCCTTCCTCTGACGTTGTCAGATATTTTATTATAAAAACTCCTTAGACTTTTTAGTCCAATCGGTTATATCATAACATAAACTTTACATAAATGCAATAAGTTAAGTATATTTTCCATAAAAAAACACCCCATCAGGGTGAAAATATCTGTGGCGCGCCCGACCGGATTCGAACCGGCGATCTCCTCCGTGACAGGGAGGCGTGATAGGCCAACTTCACTACGAGCGCACATTGCAGTTTATATACTAACAGACTACCTACATCTTTTCAAGGAAAATATTTGCTTTTTTCGCTTGACTATTTTACAATTTCTGTATAAGAGAAATTTTTATGACAAAAAGAAATATTATAATCAGTATATTTATCGCAACAGTAATCGCAGGAAGTGTTTTTATACCCAGAATAGCTTTAGCTGCCAGTTGTGGTGGCGCGGAAACGGCTGTTATCTCTTGTGATGGTACAGGTAGTACGGCGATTATTGACATCATAAAGCAAGTCATCAAGATCTTAACAGCTGGAATTGGTGTTGCTGCTTTTGGTGCTGTTGTGTACGGTGCATTTTTATATACTACGTCTGAAGGAAGTCCAGATAAAGTAAAAAAAGCCAGAGAAGTTTGGACAAATACGGTTATTGGTTTATTGATGTTCGCTTTTATGGTGGCTATTACCAACTTTATCATTCCGGGGGGAGTCTTTAACTAATGAAAAATATCATACTTACAATATCTTTAATTGTTGTTGGTGCTTTTGGTGCTAATATTGTTATCTCTGAGACTTCTGCTGCGGCCTGCCCTGACGGTAAGATTATGACTTTAAAACCGTGGTATGACCGCCTGTTGGATGATAATTGTAATATTAAATCTCCCGGTAATGATACGAACGCACAAGCCAATTTTATTTGGAAGATTGTCCTGAACATAATAGAAGACCTTTTGCAGGTTGTTGGTTATGCTACAACTGGGTATATTATGTATGGCGGCTTCCTTATAATGACCAGTAATGGCTCTTCTGATAAGGTAGCTCACGGACGAAAAACAATCATGAATGCAGCGATTGGGTTGGTTGTAGCCTTATCATCAGTAGCAGTTGTTAGCTTTATATCATCAAATATAGGAATATAGTATGAAATATTTAGAATTTTTTGCTGGATTATTAGGTGGCGCTAGCGAAGTCGGAGTGCCGGATAATCAAGTTGACATCATGGTCATTATTAACCTGGTGCTAAAGATAGCTGGTATCGTAGCGGTCATTGTTATAGTCATCGCTGGCATAAACTATTCACTGTCTTCTGGTGACCCGGCAAAAACTGCTAGCGCAAAAAATACAATTTTATATGCCGTTATTGGCCTGGTGATTATCTCTAGTGCTATTGCTATAACAGGTTATATCATAGGAAAGGTTTAGTATGAGAAATATTATAAAAACTTTGACTGTCTGCGTGGTGATGATTGGAGCGTTTGGCGCATTCGCTCCTGTAGTTTCTGCTGGTAACGGCATTGATATTTGCGCAGGTGATGGTTCTGGATCAGTTTACTGTAATAATAACTCTGATGGTGAAGGTAAAGTTAATAGCATCATAGGTAGTATAGTGCAAGTTTTACTGACGGCAGTTGGTGTAATTTCGGTCATTATGATTGTTATTGGTGGTATTATGTTCGCAACTTCTAGTGGTGATACTCAGAAAACTGCAAAAGCCAGAAATACTATCTTATATGCTGTCATTGGTCTGGTTGTTTCAATATTTGCTGCAGCAATTGTTAATTTTGCGTTTAATAACTTTAAGTAGGAGAAAACATGAAAAAAACAGTATTATCGATAGCATTAATGATTTGTATGGTCTTTGGAGCGTCAGCCCTGCTGACTACTTCCCTTTCTGGCAATGTCTCTGCTAAGTCATCTGATAGTATATCTAATGGTATAGAAATAGCTACCACTCCAGAAATGAAGGGCAAGCAAATTGAAGGTAAGGGTGGCTTAATACAAACTATCGTTAATGTTTTATTGTGGGTTGTGGGCGCCCTATCTGTTATCATGATTATTTTTAGTGGTATTCGCTATGTTACTTCAGCTGGTGACGCTGCAAAAACTAAAGCTGCACAGAATTCACTTATTTATGCAGTAGTTGGTCTGATCGTGGCTATTTTCGCTTGGGCTATCGTTAATATGGTCATCGATAAATTCGTCTAAAACCATAATAGTTTTGCAAATAACAGAGAAAAATGTATAATAATAACATCACTAAAGAAGGAGAAATAACATGAATAAATTAAAAATGATTCTAGCTGGACTGTTGATTGTGCCGACAATTGCTTTGGCGGTAGCTCCAGCTGCAAATGCTACTGATTTTACATTAAAGGGTGGAATTGACAGTGCACAAGGAGAGGGTGTAGATAAGGTTAATTCTACTCCTGAGAGCCTAGTTAAACAGTTTGTTAATATATTCCTATTTGCAGTCGGTGCCTTAAGCGTTATTATGCTTATTTGGGGTGGTATTCGTTATACTACTTCATCTGGTGATAGTAATAAGGTTCAGGCTGCTAAGAATACTGTTTTGTATGCTATCGTTGGTCTAGTCGTCTCTATTTTGGCTTGGGCTATCGTTAATATGGTCATCGATAAATTTACTTCAGGATCATAATAAGTTTTGCGGTTGGAAAAAAAGAGCCTCACTGACGAGGTTCTTTTTTATAATCAAAAAATACCGCCAATCCGTGGCGGTATTTTTTGCTAATGTTTCTAGAGAACCTGGATCTTCTTCGCCTTTTCTTGTTTTATCTTTTCAAAGGTAATTGTTAAAACACCATCTTTTAATTCTGCCTTTACGCCCTCTTCGTTTACAGCGGTTGGCAATGCTAATGTACGACTAAATTCGCCCCAGTAACACTCCTGAATGTGCCATTGGCGCACATCGGCTTCATCACCACTAGATAACGTGCCGCTGATAGTTAAGATTCCATCAGAAATACTGACGTCTAAGTCGTTGCGATCTACTCCAGCAGTACGAGCTTTAATGATTAAGTCGTTCTCTGTTTCAAAAACGTCAACAGCTAATTGACCCAT
Organism: uncultured Candidatus Saccharibacteria bacterium; assembly: GCA_938046775.1. Classification (GTDB taxonomy): domain Bacteria; phylum Patescibacteriota; class Saccharimonadia; order Saccharimonadales; family Saccharimonadaceae; genus Nanosynbacter. The sequence goes on from CALIXB010000026.1 coordinate 65,067, forward strand.
TAGATCATCAGCTTCATCTTCCCAATTGTCTTCAGCTGGTGCTGCTGGAGCTGGACTGCTGTTACTGTCATCGTTAAGATTAGGTAGTAGCTGATCTGTATCGTCAATAAACGCTGCAGCCAACTCATCTTCTGTTAGTAATATATTATCATCTTGTTTTCGGGCCATAATTTCCTCCACTTTTATAATAGGCTCATTGACAAAGTCCTTATTAGTATAACTATAATATGCGGTATAATCAACAGTGAAAGGTGTAAAACGTAAAAATTACAATGTTTGATACACTATTATCTATTATTGCTCCGCACTACTGTTATAGATGTCATAAAATAGGTGGTATTTTATGTAAAGATTGTAAAAAATACATCATAAGTCAGAAGTATGAAATATGTGTATTGTGTGGTCAGTCCTTAAAAAACGGAAACTTGTGCAAAAAGCATAAAATCCCCTGTGATATGATCTGGTGTTTTACGAAAAGAACTGGCGTGGCGGCTAAGATAATTGATGATTATAAGTTTAACCGAGTGCAAGCTGCCGCTAATCTGTTGAGTGATTTTTTGAACGATGCTCTACCCTCTCTCCCGAAAGAGGCGGTTATTGTACCAATACCTACAATTTCCCAAAATATCCGTCGCCGTGGATTTGGTCATATTGAAAAGATAGCTAATAAGCTAGCTAGGAATAGAAAAATAGAGTGTAGACCCCTGCTTCGACGAAGAAATAATGTCACTCAGCACTTTACTAAGTCTTCGTGCCAGAGAAAACGCCAAGCAAAGGATTTCTTTGAGCTAAGTGGTTCGGTAGATAAAAATCGTCGATATATAATTATTGATGATATTTTTACGACTGGTTCAACTGTGTTGGCGGCAGCTGAATGCTTAAGAAAAAACGGTGCTGAGCATGTAGAGATTGCTGTTATTGCCAGACACGGTCGTCCGAAATTATGAGTGGTGATACTGGCTGCCGCGATAGATTTCTTGAGCACGATACAGTTGTTCAGCTAAGATTAGCCGGACTAGCTGATGTGGAAATACTAGATTTGATAGAGACCAGACAACGTTAGATTTTTGGCGTAAATCATCGTTAACCCCATAAGCCCCTCCAATAATAAAAACAATATGCTTATTTATATGACTGCTAATTAGATTTGATAATTCCGGTGATGATAAATTTTTACCGCGTTCATCAAGCAGAATGATGAAATCGTCTGGATTAAGACGTGTAAGTATACGTTCTGACTCTTCCTGACGTGCTCTGTCGCCTTCAAAACTTGAATGTGGTAGAATCACCATCTCCGCGGCAAATGGCGGCCTGAGACGCTCTAAAAAACGAAAAATGCCTGGCTGAATCCAGGCTTCATGTTTCTTCCCGATTGTTATAACGGTTATTTTCATAAATATTTATGGCGGAGAGAGAGGGATTCGAACCCTCGATGAGTTGCCCCATACCGCTTTTCGAGAGCGGCCAGTTCAACCACTCCTGCATCTCTCCGTATCTAACTAATTAAGGATATTATTTCTTCTTGGCGTCCTTAGCGACTATAGTACCAATAATACTCATGACAATGCTTAATAGCAGGCCAACACCGGCTAATTCAGCGGCCTTGATAATCCATTTACCAGCTTCGTCCCAGGTTGTTACCTCAATAAATACCGCCGCCGATATAAACGCAATAAATGTTGTAAAAATTGCAATAATTGCTAGACCTGTGTATTTTACGTATTTAACAAAATTCATATCCCCTCCTTAGGTTAAATGGTACACCCGGCAAGATTCGAACTTACGACCTCTGGCTCCGCAAGCCAGCGCTCTATCCAGCTGAGCTACGGGTGCATACAGCCTTTCGGAAATCCGATTGGCCATAACAAAAATATAAAGAGCTTTCTCCGCCTGGAAGCGGTGAACTTCTGTATTCTACCACATAAAATATGGCCAATCAAGCTATAGCTTTATTAAGCGAATGAGCTTTTCTAGAGCGTCTGGTTTAATTTCTTGCATTGGTAGGCGTGCACCTAACATATCGACTATCTTCTCACCTTCCGCTTCAGAAAAATAGATAGTTAGTCCTGGGGAAAAACGCTTAACTGGTAATAATATGATGGAGTGCTGGTTGTTCTCACTTGACAATCCAAATGAACGAAATTCACTGAAATCATGTAAAACGTCAGCAATATAAACACCCTTTGGGCTAATTGCATAATTAATAATCTGAGGATTTTTGTTTGATAGGGTAAATAAGGCCACTGCCATAATAGGTAGCAAGGCAGCAAAAGTCCAGTTCTTAAATACTAGAATAGCTAAAGCCATTAGCCCAACTAGGATAATCGCAAATATTACGTACCAAATTTTTCCACGCTGAACTTGCACTCCTTCTGGGGCGTTCCAGGCAATTGGTTCAGTTAGATCAAGTCTATCTGATGAGGTTGGTTCGAATCCCTGTTGTTCTGGATTATCATTCATGCTGTTAGTATATCACGGCAAGAATAAGTGAACAATTAAACGTTAGTGGTTGAACCGCCACTTAATGCTGCACCAAGGATAAAGTTAATGATAGCATAAGCAAAAACTGCGACTAACAGACCAACGATTGCATATAAAATGGTGTTTTTAGCGTTTGTGACTGATTCTTTCTTGCCACCAGAGATGACATAGCGAAAACCGCCAAAAATTAGCATAACAACACTTAATACGCCGACTGCAAATAGCATAATATTTATAGCACGCTTTATGATTGATGAATCGCCATTAACTAGATTAGATGGGGTATTATCTCCCCGGGCTGCACCAATACCAGCCGAAGCACCACCTTCGCCAAGAGCAGATGCTGGTGTGGCTACTAGGGCTATTCCTAGTCCAATCGTAAGTAATGCCGTGACAATCTTAGAAATATATCCTTGTATCATAATTACATTATACCTCATTTATCATAAAGCTGTTAATTATTACACTTATATGATACACTAAATAGTGAATTTGGAGGAGTACCCAAGTGGCTGAAGGGGACGGTTTGCTAAATCGTTAGTACGGAGAGATCTGTAGCGGGAGTTCGAATCTCCCCTCCTCCGCCAAATCAAGCCTGGAAGGGTGACCGAGTGGTTGAAGGTACCGGTCTTGAAAACCGGCGTGCGGTAAAACGTACCGAGGGTTCGAATCCCTCCCCTTCCGCCAAGATGGTAAGGTGAAATGTTCGCCAAAACGAGGCGAATATTTTTATGTAGCGAAATATACTTGACAAAAAACAAAGCTTATGCTAACATAATAACCAGTATTCTAAAAAATAGATACAAAAAAGAAAGAATAAAATGAATTTAGTGCAACAGTTTTTTACTGCTACAGCTATGCTAGTGAGCTTAAACGTAGCGTTTAGTATATTTATCCATGATACTAACATTGATAAGGCATTTTTATCATCTTGGAAAATGTATAGTGCTCATGGTGAGGTTGAGAGTGACGGAAAAATGCCGGAAACTAATCAGCACACCCATCCAGAGCATTCAGAGCTGTCTAATGTATTGAAGGAGAGCTCGGCGCGTCCACGAACCACGCCTCGTAACAACGATAAAAAGCGACTGCGTCAAAAATATGCTGCTCGTGGACAACATACTTTTGATGGATATCACCTTGATCTCGACACTATAGGCTAGACTATTTCAAGCTAATTACTTCTAATTCTGAAACCAGTCGAGTAATGATTTTTTCCTGCTCGGCTAATTGTTCGCGAGTTTCTTCAACAAGGTGCGTTGGGGCTTTCTCGATATAGGTTGGGTTGTCTAGTCGTTTCTGTAATCCTGACAATTTTTGGCGTGCTTCCGCTAATCTAACCTCAAGATTTTCCTGATGCTGATATAGAGTTTCACTATCAATATCCAGCCACGCTTCCCTGTTTGCCGCAGCTAAACGAAGGCCACGCGGTTGATCTGTATGTTCGACTGACTCGAGTCGCATCAGATGCTTAATAGTGTCCTGATTATCAGAAATTAGACTATCATTGCCATATAACAATCGATATTTTTTATTACCTGGCAATTCAGCAATCACCCAGCGACCCTCGGTGACTAGTGTCTTTAGCTGCTCGAATTGTTCAGCGGCAATTGGGTCAAATTTTTCTGGAGTCGGCCAAGTCTCGTGCATTAAGATTCCGTCAGTATAGTTAAGGGTTTGCCAAATTGTTTCCGTAACAAACGGCGCAAACGGGTGTGCAATTTTTAGAGAAGTCGCCAGTACCCATGATAGCAGCGGGCGGTTAATTGAAGTCTTAGATGATTCGATGTACCAGTCGGCTACGTCGTCCCAAATGGTATGGTAAACCGTTTCTGACGCTTCAGAAAAACGATATTGCTCTAATCGAACAGCCACGTTGTTAGCGGCGTCATTTAATTGACGAATAATCCAGTGGTCGGCCAGAGTTTGTGGCTCTAAATCGACAATTTGATGATTATCGCCAATTTGCGCCTCAACAAATCGGGCGATATTCCAGAGTTTATTACAGAAATTGCGCGCAGCAATAACCGAACCTTTATTAAAGGCCTGATGTTGGGCTGGAGCGCGACCAGCGATGATTCCCATCCTAGTGGCATCTGAACCAAATTCAGCCACCAACTCCATTGGGTTAATAACGTTGCCTTTGGACTTGGACATTTTTTGATTATGCTCATCATTAACCATGCCGTGTAGATAAACCTCTTTGAAAGGTAGTTTACCTGTACGATATAGACTCAACATAATCATTCGTGCCACCCAAGCGCGCATAATATCCATGCCGGTCTCCATCAGGCTGGTTGGGAAATATTTGGCTAATTCCCCGCCGCTTAAATAGTCAGTTACTACATATGGCCATTGACCGGATGAGAACCAGGTGTCGAAGGTGTCTTCTTCTCTAATATATGTTGTGTTATTCACAACAATCTTCTGTTCATTAGTACGAGTGTCGAATATCCAATCTTTAGGATTATTTTCATTAACAAATGCTGGAATTGGAATTCCCCACGGGATTTGACGCGAGATATTCCAGTCTTTTAGCTGTTTGAGGTATGCGATAAGCTCGCGACATTTAGAGGCGGGATAAAAAGTAACTTCTCCCCTTTCAAGCGCATCAATTGCTGGTTTGGCTAAAGGTTCCATTTTAATAAACCATTGCTCCTTAACCATTGGTTCAATAACGCTACCACATTTATAACAATGACCGACAGCGTGCTCAATATTGCTTTCACCGCGGCGTAATTCCAGTGCGTCTAGGGCTTCTAAAACTCGGATACGGGCTTCTTCTGGGGTTAACCCTAAGAATTGTGCAGGAACATTTATCATCTTGCCTGCTTGGCTAATGATTGACTCTAAAGGCAAATCGTGTCGTTTGGCAATTTCAAAATCGTTTGGATCGTGGGCTGGAGTAATTTTAACGGCGCCAGTGCCATAACTCATATCAACGTATTCGTCTGCAATAATTGGAATTTCTTTATCAACAATCGGTAGTAAAATGCGCGTACCAACTAGGTGCTTGTATCTTTCGTCATCTGGGTGTACTGCTACCGCTACGTCACCAAGCATAGTTTCGGGACGAGTGGTAGCCACGATAATCTCGCCAATTTTGTCCAATGTTGGGTAAGCTATTTGCCACAACTTCCCCTTTTCATTCTTATGTTCTACTTCAATATCAGCGAAACTGGTTTGGTGTTTAGTGCAGTAATTAACGATGCGCTCACCTCTGTAGATTAGATCATCATCCCACATCTTTTTGAAGGTGTCATATACAGTGCTAATAACTTTATCATCCAAGGTAAAAGTTAGATGTCTCCAAGAAGCACTAATACCTAGAGCGCGCAGTTGCAGTTCCATATTGCCACGCTTTTCTTGGACGAAATTCCAGACTTGGCTATAGAGTTGATCTCTAGAAAAATCGAATCGACTCTTCCCCTGCTTGGTCAATTCCCTCTCATACACTACCCAAGTCTCGAAGCCAGCGTGATCGGCACCCGGAATAAATATCGCATCATCACCCTTCATTCGGTGATAGCGGATAAGGATATCCTTAAGGTTCATATCAAGAGCATGGCCGATATGTAAATTACCATTAGCGTTGGGCGGCGGCATGACGATGGAATATGGTTTACCTACCCCTGTCGGTTCTAAAGCGCCACTAGTTTCCCACATGGCATAAATGTTTGGTTCGTAGTCATTTGGTATGTATTGTTTGGCTAGCTGCATAAGTAATTCCATGGTTTTTTCATGTGAAAAAAAGACAAAAGTAAATACAAGTACTTTTCACGTGTAAAAGCTTGCATTTATAGTGTCCTTATTTTTCTCCACATGTTTATATTACGTCTCGATTATATCACAAATCAAAGGACAGACGTTAGGAATGGTGACGAATTGTTTGATAAATCTTTTGATAGAGGTGATAAAGATTATAGGCGATAGGGCGTAGTGGTAATTCCCAAGTGCCAGGAAACTCCGTTGGCTGACCACCAAAACTCTTTTTGAATTGCGTAAAGCCGTACCATGGATTAGTTTTTGGTGCATCTTCTGGTGCGATACCGTAAAAATCGAAAAACTTATGACCTGTTTGACGTGCATAACGAAGCATTTCTAAACCAAGAGCGGTGGCTGGACTTAATTTGCGGTATTCTGAATAAGATCCAGCATGACCGTAATACATCGTTTCGCCATTGCTGAAAAATAAAATACTAGCGACTGGTTTATTTTCGTAGATAGCATAAAAAATACCAGCCTGCTTGGTAGGAAATAGGGAAGACGCCATCTGGCGGAAATAAGCGTCACTGTGTGGTACCATACCTGTACGCTTAGCTACGTCGTGGATCATATTGATAAAAATTTCGATATCCTGAGGGTCGTAACTAGCCTGAAAGGTAACGCCTGCTTTAAGATTTTTGCGCCACATACGACGGACAGTCTGACTAGTAAGAGATTGTATAGTTTCGTCGTCTGCTAAGGTGTTAATGATAGTATGAGACGGCTGAACATCCTTGGCTTTCCGATAGCCAGCTTTTTTGAGGATGGCAGTGTCGATGTTACCCAATGGTTCAATGCGAATAAAGTCGACTTTTTGTTGTTTAGCGGATTGTTTAGTGATTTCTAGGAGTTCTATGAGGTTGTCGGGTGACTGGATTTGTGGTCCGTAGGGAATATAGAGGCGGGAATTGAAGCGACCTCGTTCGACGATACCGAAAAAATCTCCGTAGTTAGTGTGTTTACGGACTACTTTTCGCTTGAGGTCAGTTTGAAACTTTTCCCAAGCCTCAGATTGTAAGAAATGTTGATTCATGTTGTAATCTCCACAACGTTAAATTGATGTCATTGATAAACTTGGCTGCACTTCCAGGTCGTACGGGTTAGCGGGCTGGTCAATTTGGGCGCGGTAGTAGCCAAGTGCAGCGATCATGGCGGCATTATCGGTACAGAGCTGGATGGGCGCATAGTCAATTGACAGGGGTAGAGTGGCCGAAAGTTGACGGCGAAGTTCCTGATTGGCCGCTACACCACCAGCAATAACCACTGAAGCTGGCTGAAAATCATCATAAGCCTGGCGAGTTTTATTAACCAGGGTCTTGATGGCGGTGAATTGAAAGGAGGCGGCCATATCATGTCTTAGTTCATCGTCTACAAGCCCTGGAAGCTCGTGTGAAGGAAAAGTAAAGTCTTTACCGACTTCTCGCTGAATAGTTCTTAAAACGGCTGTCTTAAGGCCAGAGAAGGAAAAGTCGTATTCGCCGGATAATTTTGCAATAGGTAGCTGAAAAGCATATGGATCACCAAATTCGGCCGCTTGAGCGATAGCTGGACCACCAGGATAAGGTAAACCAATGATTTTAGCGACTTTATCGAATGCTTCACCGACGGCATCGTCTTGAGTTTGACCGATGAGTTGATAATCGCCATGATTCTTAAAGAGAACAAGTTGCGAATGCCCGCCAGAGACAATCAATGAGAGCAGGGGGAATGACGGTTGTTTTTTTGGCAGTGATAGAAATAGATTGCCAGATTGTTGATTGATAAAGTTAGCGTATACATGAGCCTCAACGTGGTGTATTTTGTAAAGCGGTTTATGGTGGATAATGGCGAGAGTGCGGGCAGCAAGAGTGCCGATAAGTAGCGAGCCGATCAATCCGGGCGCATAAGTTACGGCAATAGCATCAATGTCGCCCCAGGTACAATTTGCATCAGCTAGCGCCTTATTGATAATGGGGTTGATAACTTCCAAATGACTGCGGGCGGCAATTTCCGGAATAACTCCGCCATATTCGGCATGAATATCGATTTGGGAATTGACGACATTTGAGAGTAAACGTTCACCATCTTCAACGATTGATGCCGCTGTTTCGTCGCAACTGGACTCGATTCCCAAAATCCTCATTTGCTTTTATTATAACAAATATAAGTGGTAAAATAAGTATTATGAAAAACGAGTTGGTAAAAATTGCTAGAAAGACGCTGTCTAAAGGGGCTCTGGAGAAAACTGAAAATGCCTATCGGATTGCGCGGACGAAGATGATTAGTCTAAGGTATGGCAATCCAGCTCGTGGCCTGAGAATTATTGCGGTAACAGGGACGAATGGTAAGACGACGACGGCTTGTTACATTAATGAAATTCTGAAAGAGGCTGGCTTTAAAACAGCGTTGTTTACGACGGCAGTGATTGAAATTGCTGGCGAAGAGAAGATAAATGATTTGAATGCAACTGTCCCAACTGTGGCGAGGCTGTTTAGTTTTTTCCAGACAGCTCAGCGTGAAGGTGTCGAATACGTGATTTTAGAGGCAACTAGTCATGCGTTATCTCAGCATAAGTTTGACGGTGTGCCAATTGAGGCGGCGGTGATGACTAACTTGACCCAAGACCACCTGGATTACCATAAAACAATGGAAGAATATGCAGAGGCAAAGGCTAAATTATTTGAAAAGCAGCCAAAATACATCGTGTTAAATCGCGATGATAAGTGGTTTGAATATTTCAATAAGTTTAATGCTTCTGGTGAAAAGATGACGTACGGTGTGAGTCCGGAGGCCGAGGCTCGGATAACGCATATTAAGCTTTATAAAAAGGGAACTGAAGCAAGTCTGCTCATTGACCATCGGACTCATTTGGAGCTGGCAACTAATCTACCTGGTGAATTTAATGTACTTAATATGTCAGCAGCAGTGTCTTTGGCGTATTTATTGGGTATAAAGCTAGAAGATATTCAAGAAGGCGTGGCAAATCTGGAGACGATTCCAGGGCGTTTTGAACGAGTGGACAATAAGCGCGGAATCGATATTATCGTGGATTATGCGCACACGCCAGATGCATTGGAGAAATTGTTAAAAACGACACGGAGAATCACTAAAGGGAGATTATTCTTAGTCTTCGGTGCGTGTGGTGATCGAGATAAAACAAAGCGACCGATCATGGGAGAGTTGGCGGCTAATTTGGCGGATAGAATTTTTCTAACAGACGAAGAAAGCTATAGTGAGAATCCAGATAATATTCGGGCAATGATTCGACAGGGAATTGAGCGAACAAAGAAAGTTCATAAGATGACGGAAATTGCTGATCGAAAACAAGCGATTTATCAGGCACTAAAATCAGCCGTACGTGGCGATACAGTTTTAATTACCGGTATGGGTCATGAGCAGTATCGAATTGTTAACGGTAAGCGAATTCCGTGGAATGATAAGACGGTCGTAAAAGAAATTCTCGGGCTAGAGAAAAATAAATAGTTCGCCCAGCTATTTATCAAACTTTTATGAACAGTTAATGATATCTGTCGGTCTATCGATTGGATAGTGAATCAATTAAAACTAATAAGGCTGATCAAAAAATTGTTGTTTCTTTTTAAGCCAGGCTTCTGATTGGCGGACAAGTTTTTGGCTGTCAGCGGGGTTGTTGAGTAGCGGTTTAATAGTTTCCTCGAGATAAATGCCACCCTGTGAACCCTTGAAAAGGATTGTCGCTTCTTTAATTCCTTTACTCTTTAAGAACTCTCCAGCTTCTGGTGATTTGTCAAAGGATAAAACCTTGCAGCCATTTTTTTCGGCAATTGGTGCAAGGTGTTTTTTAGCTAATTTACCGACGGTAATCAGTAGGTCTAATTGCTTGGGGTCACACAGTCTACCAATTTTTTCATGTTCCAGCTTAGAGGAATCGCCAAGCTCATTCATATCGCCTAAAACCGCAATTTTACGACTTGCTTCCAGAGAGTAAAGTGTTTTTAGGGAATTTTCCATAGCAACGGGACTGGCGTTATAGGTGTCGTCTAGTAGGGCGCATCCTTGCGTGCCGCGTAGAATATTCATCCTGCCAGAGACAGGTTTAATTTTCGTTAAGGCTGCTGCGACTTCGTCAATATTCATGCCACAAGCTAATCCTGCTGCTGCCGCACCAGTAATAGAGCGGATGTTGTGCTTGCCCAACACGGAGATGTTGATGTTGGATGACTTTTCTTGATTGTGCCGTAAAGTTGCAATGTAGCCGTCGCTAGTAGTTTCTTTAATTTGCAAGAGAACGTCGGCAGATTCATCACCGTAGCTTATTTTTTCGCCAATTATAAGTGAGTGATATTTTTTATCAATATCGTGAAAATTGAAGATGGTTTTTTTAGCAACTTGACTAATGGACAATTCTTCGCGCGCCACCACGTCAATTGTTTTAAAAAACTCCATATGTTCTGGCGCGACAGAGGTGATTATAGCGATATCAGGTTGAATGTAGCGCATAAATGTTGCCATTTCGCCCGGACAATCAATGCCACATTCTTGGATAATGATGTCAGGCGATTGCGGATTTTTAATGTTAGAACGGGCAGCGGAGAAGACTTTTAGCCAGGCTAGGGGAGATTTAGCGTTTTTTGGTCCGTCAATACCAAGAATTTCTAAAGGCGCGCTTAAGGTGGTGTTCAAATTGCCACGGCTGTGACGAACAGTAAACTTTTCTGCTAAAACGGTGGCGGTTGCTGATTTGACGCTGGTTTTACCGACGCTACCAACCACAGTGATTAATTGAACATTGGAATGAGATTTAAAATATTTTTTAACGTAAGATCCAAGGATTTTTTCTAAGAGGTGTTTGAATAATTGCATGAGGATATTATATCAGACTGATAGTAATTAAAATTAGCACTCAAGCTTGACGAGTGCCAAATTGGTGCGTTACAATAGGTTTATTGTTAACGAAATGGAGGATATCGTGAGCGTACCTATTCAGCCTCTTGGCGACCGTGTGGTAGCGGTGCGGGAAGAAGCAAAAACGCAGACGGCGAGTGGAATTTACTTGCCTGATAACGCTAAAGAAAAGCCAGTAATTGCTGAAATTAAAGCAGTTGGCGGCAGTGTCAAGAATGTTAAAATTGGCGATCGAATTATCTACAAGGAATATTCGACCACGGATTTGAAAATTGATGGCACGGAATATTTGATCGTCCGCGAGGAAGATATTTTAGCAACGGTTGTTTGAGAAAAGGGGAGTTTTTACTATGGCAAAAAAAGTATTTTACGATGATGATGCGCGTGCTCGCGTGCTGGGCGGTGCTGAGGCGCTGTATAACGCAGTCAAGGTAACCTACGGACCAAAGGGTCGCAATGTGGTGATCGCCAAGGGTTTTGGCGGGCCGACGGTGACGCACGACGGTGTGACGGTAGCGGAAGGTATTGAGCTACCAGAGAACGATGATGAGACGTTGGGTTACAAAGTTGGTGCTGATTTGATCAAGCAGGCAGCCAAGAACTTGAACAAGCAGGCTGGTGATGGTACTACGACTGTGACGGTGCTGACCTATTCGATTTTGAAGGAAGCCAATCGGTTGATTGCAGCGGGTCACAACCCAATGGAGCTGCGCAAGGGTATTGAGCAGGCCGGTGCGGAAATCGTCAAAGAACTGAACAAATTAGCGGAGCCAATTGAGGGCAAGTCTGAGCGCGTGGCCGAGGTGGCAACCATCTCGGCGGGCGACGCGGAAATTGGCAAATTGATCGCTGGTGTCATCGAGAAGGTTGGCAAAGACGGCGTGGTGACAGTCGAGGCTGGCCAAGGTTTGGAGCTGGAAGCCGAGGTTGTTGAGGGCTTTAGCCTAGATAAGGGCTGGGTCAGTCCGTTCTTCGTCACTGACACCGGTCGGCAAGAGGCGGTTTACGAAAAACCAGCAATTTTGATCACCGATAAGAAAATTTCCAGCGTGCAAGAGTTCTTGCCGATGCTAGAGAAATTGGCACAATCTGGGAAAAAGGATGTGGTGCTGATCGCTGATGAGGTCGAGGGTGAAGCGCTGAGTATTTTGGTGCTGAACAAGCTCAAAGGTGTATTTAACACCGTGGCGGTCAAGGCGCCAAGCTTTGGCGACCGCCGTAAGGAGATTTTGCGCGACATCGCGGTGTTGACTGGCGCAACGGTGATTTCTGAGGACCATGGTTTGACGTTTGAGAATGCTGGCCTGGAAGTGTTGGGTTCAGCGCGCAAGGTGATTGTCGGTAAAGGCGAAACCACCATCGTTGAGGGCGCGGGCAAGCCATCAGCCGTGAAGGAACAGATTGCTCAGATCAAGGCACTATCTGACAACGCTTCCAGCGAATACGAAAAAGAACAATTTGATAAGCGGGCAGCGGCCTTGAGCGGCAAGGTGGCAGTCATCAAAGTCGGCGGCGCGACCGAGACAGAAATTGACGAAAAGAAGTTCCGCGTGGATGACGCCGTGGCAGCTACCAAGGCAGCCTTGGCTGAGGGAATTGTCGCTGGTGGTGGCGTGACCTTGGTGAATTTGGCTGGCGGCTTGAAAGTGAGCGGTGCAGACAGTATCGCGGCTGGTCGGCAGATTCTAAAAGACGCCTTAAAGCAGCCGTTCCTACAGATTATGCGTAACGCTGGCTTGAACGCCGACGCACTACTAGCGCAAGTCGAGGCAGGCAAGGCTGGATTTGGTGTTAACGTGATGAAGCCTGAGAACGAATTGGTAGATGTCAAAAAAGCTGGCGTCATCGACCCGGCGCGCGTCACCAAGGAAGCGGTGCAGAACGCGGTATCCATCGCTTCAACTGCAGCGACCATGGGCGCACTGGTCGTCGACGTGCCGGAGCCAGAAGCTCCAGCTGCGCCTGGCGGTATGCCGGGTATGGGGATGATGTAAGTTCATTCTGTTAGTAATAAAAATCCCGCTAGAAGTAGCGGGATTTTTATTGGAGGAATTAACTAGCGAGGGTTTGAAAGATAATCAATCTCTTTAATGATATCCAGCAAGGCTTGAGCGCGACGAGCTTCGTCAGAAATAGCTATAGCCGCATTGTGTGCTGGTGCAATAAGGCTTTTATCATCAGTAGAGCGCAACAATAATAGGTAAGTGTCAAACTTTTCTTCTGGTGAAACATCAAGCTTATCAACCAACGGACGAAGTTCATTTAAAGCAGTCTGCTTAATGCTGTCAAGCGTAGGGTCTGTAGTTGGGTGCGATGAATCCGTGGACATCGTTGGTGTTGGATTTACGACCGCTGGATTTACAGAAGGCTCAACTACAGGCTGGCTATTATCTTCATCTGCAGCAACAGGGTCTGGTGAAATAGTTGCAGGATTAACCGTTGGAGCAACTATATTATTTGTTTCTTCAAATTGTAAATTATTATCTGTATCTTGTGATACGCCAGCTAGTACCTTAGCCAATTCCTGGTCGTCACTGATTGATTGATTAGCTCGAGAATCCATTTATAACCCACCTTATATGTTAAATTGTTTAAGCTTATTATGTTATACTATAGCATGAGTGAATTGAGGAGTGCAAGATGTTAGATGACATAAATGTGATAAAACAGTATGATCCAGGAGATGTGCTTAGTGGTGTTTTGAATATTCCGGAACAAGCACGCTACGAAGTAGTAGTTCACGAGGGGTCAAATCAGCGACGTGATTTTAAGAATATTGTAATTGCTGGAATGGGTGGGTCGGCGCTGGCGGCAGATATGGTCCGAGTATTAACTGCAGGTTGGCTGCATCTTCCACTAGAGGTAGTAAAGGGCTATGATTTGCCGGGTTTTGTTGGTGAAGAAACGCTGGTTATTGCGGTTAGCCACTCAGGTAATACTGAAGAGACATTGAGTTGTTATCAGCAAGCATTAGATAAAAAATCTTGCTTAGCAGTAATGTCAACTGGCGGAGAATTGATTAAACGAGCAAATAACGACAATATTACGTACGCTCAGATTCCAGCGGGCACTCAGCCACGCATGTCGACTGTTTATCATTTACGAGGACTGCTGAAATTATTACAGAATTTTTGGGTGATTGACGGCGATTTATATAATCAGGTGGCGGATAGTGCTGACTGGCTGGAGGGTGAAATTTCTCATTGGACGCCTGCAGTGCCAGAGAAAAATAATCTAGCTAAGCAGATTGCTAAAATGACAATTGGTAAAACATTAGTTATTTTTGGCGGTGAATTAACTTGGCCACTAGCCTACAAGTGGAAGATTAGTTGGAATGAATCAGCAAAGAATCTGGCGTTCTCTAATCAGTATCCAGAGTTTAATCATAATGAGTTTATTGGCTGGTCGTTACATCCAGTAGAAAAACCGTTTACCGTCTTTGATATTCGTAGCAATTTGGAGCGAGCTAGGATCCGCGAGCGGATGGAATTAAGCGACCGCTTACTAAGTGGCAAGCGGCCAAAAGCGCACGTACTGGAACTCCAGGGAGGGACGCTGATGCAACAATTATTGTGGGGATTAGTATTGGCTGATGCAGCTAGTATTTATACGGCAATTCTCAACGGCGTTAATCCGGGGCCAGTCCATCTAATTGAAAAGTTAAAGGCTGAGTTAAGTTAATATCTTAGTGATTCAATCGGGTCTCGTTTGGTGGCGCGAGCTGCTGGATAAACACCAGAAATTACACCAATAATCAGCGAAAGTCCAATTGATAAGACGGCTGTTTGCCAATATATGTATGGAGTGAGAGGAAGATATAAGCTTACTAAATAAACTCCAGCAATTCCTAATCCGTAGCCAAATATACCGCCCAGTAGTCCAATAATGGCTGCTTCGATTAAGAATTGGTTGATAATGTCCCAGCCTGTAGCACCAACAGCTCGTCTGACACCAACTTCTCGCTGACGTTCGGCAACGTTGACTAACATTACGTTCATAATACCAACTCCGCCGATTAATAGAGAGATGATACCGATAACTGTGAGGATTATTGAGATAAACTTTGCTAGGTTAGATTTCTTTTCATTTATTTCGTCACCAGAAACAATTCGATAATTTTTGTCGCTATCGTGGTTTTTCTTCAGGATATTATCGGCAGATACTATGGCTGATCCAAGATCTTGATGGCTATTGGTGGTCATGACAATTTGCTGAATTTGCGGCGTTCCTTGTGTGAATTTTTTAACCACCGAAAGAGGTGTAATGGCAGCATTATTAAAATCTATATCCAGGTAACTAACTGGATTTTCGATATTTTTTAATACGCCGACAACCGTTAGGGGTTGATTGCGGATAAAAATAACATTGCCAATAGATTTCTCGGTGCCGAACAAATCAATTGATAGCTGTTGACCAACTACAACTCCGCCTACTTCGTTGATAAATTCTCCATGAGCAATTTGCAGATTAGCAACATCTTTAAGAGACTCCGTGCTGCCAATTAGCGTGGCCTTTTGAGCATCAATTTTACCATCACGGGCGCGTAGTTCAGTATGCAAAAAGGCAATAGGTGCGGCTTTTGTATTGGTTATTTTACTAATATCCTTAGAATCTTTCTCGGTCAGAGTATTAACGGTGGTTGCGTTATCTGACTCTGTTAGCAGATTAGCGACATCTTTTTTATTGCCAGACTTAACTATAGCAACAGGCTCACTGGAATATTTAGCGGCGCCACCGAATAGTTGATTAATGCCACTAGTTAAGGACAGAACCATGGTAATACTGGCGATACCAATCGTCACACCCATGACTGTTAAAAAGGTACGTCCACGATTAGCCTTCAACGCCTGGGTGGCACTCTCGAAATGATTTCTTATCAATATTTTCATGATTTTTTTGCCTTCTTTTTAGCTGTAGACTTTTTACTCTTAGACTTATCTTCTTTTTCATCATCTTCAATAAGTTTTTTAGTGAATTTACGCTTTTCTTTATGTTCATCAGTGTCAATTTTACCGTCCAGCATAGTGATGACGCGGCTGGCGTAATGGATCAGTTCTGGGTTATGAGTAACCATAATTATGGTATTACCACGACGATGCAGGTCTGATAGCTCTTCCATGATAAGGTGACTTGATTTACTATCAAGGTTGCCTGTTGGCTCGTCGGCAAGGATAATTGATGGACTATTAACTAGTGCCCTGGCAATTGCCACACGCTGGACTTGACCGCCGGATAATTGATGTGGCATGTAGTATTCACGTTGGCCTAGGTGAAAGGTTTTTAGAATACGACTAGCCTCTTGTAAGCGTTTAACTTTTCCTAGTCCCTTGTAGGTTAAGGGTAGTGCTACGTTTTCGATGACAGTTAATCGAGGGATTAGGTTAAAATTTTGAAAAACAAAGCCAATGTGTTTGGAGCGAATTTTAGCGCGTCGTCGTGAATTTAGGTTATCTACAGCAACGTCATCTAGGTAGTATTCTCCTTCGGATGGCTGGTCTAATAGCCCGAGGGTATTTAAGAGGGTGGTCTTGCCGCAGCCGCTTGGGCCCATAATAGCAATAAACTCACCTTTTTTAACGGTTAAATTAACGTTATCTAAGGCGCGAATTTCAGCATCGCCAAAGCCAAATTTTTTGGTGACATTAACAAGCCTAATGCGTGGTGGAATTGCTTCTTTCATCTTTTCTTTATTATAAGAACAGGTATTGATAAGTGCAACCATAAGTGATAATAAAATTGTGGTATAATTATCAACAAGGAAGGGTGCAGGAGTGGTTGAACTGGCACGCCTGGAACGCGTGTAACGGAGCAATCTGTTCGAGGGTTCGAATCCCTCTCCTTCCGCCAAGAGATATTTGAGAGGGTATTATGAAAATATACGAACATTATAATGATCTACCTTGCCGCAAATTCACTCACCAAATAAAACGACCCAGCAACAACGACGTACGTATCAAGCTGCTGGGCTTTCTCGATGGCTTTTGTGAGAGCTCTGTCTGGATTGTATTCAATCTCGACTGCAGATTTCATAACACGGCGGATGGCTTCTGGCGGTACGTTGCGGTGGTTTTTACCGTAATCGGCGCTGAACGTGGTGGCGTAAGTCAGCTGTGCCAAGTTGTCAATCATGGAGAGTGATTTCGCCAACGACAACTGCTTATTCTGCCCGAATGCTGCCACGAAAACAGGCTTTTTCTCTGGATATATTTTTCGTAATGAATCAATCAAGGCGCGGATTTTCTGGGGATTATGCGCAACATCAAATATGATGTTAACTCCATCAACATAGCACTTCTCTAACCGTCCGGGAATAGTGATATGTACAGATTTTTTCAGAGCTTCTTTCGGCAGAGGCGGCTTTTTATTTAGCGCCAGCAGCTTTTCAACGGCGCGGTACGCCAATGTCCAATTCCGCTGCTGAAAATCCGGCAGTATTTTCAGAAAATCGTCAATAATTGGCGAAGCAATAGAGAACTGTGAGTGCTGTGACTCTGCATGTTGCCGAATAATCGTTTCAATCTCAGAAGCTTGTCGGTTCATCACGACTGAATCGCTTTGATGGATAATACCAGCTTTTTCTTGGGCGATCTCTGTCAGAGTATTGCCTAATAATTCCGTATGGTCTAGTCCGATATCAGTGATGACGCGTACAGTTGGCGAACGGAAAATCACGTTGGTTGTATCTAGCCGACCGCCAATCCCAACCTCAATTATGATATAATCAACGTCTATTTTCTTAAATAGCCAAAAACTAAAAATCGTCAAAAATTCAAAATACGATAGATGCAGGCTGTGTACTACGTAAAGATTGGCAAACGCTTGAAAATAATGCAAATATTCTTGTTCAGGCAGCAGCTGCCCGTTGATGAGCGAACGTTCGGCGACGCTGGCGATGTGCGGCGACACTAATGTACCGGTAGTATAGCCAGCCCGGTTCAGTAAACTGGTAGCATAATAAGCAGTCGAACCCTTGCCGGAGGTGCCAGCGATGTGGATGGCGGGAATTTGATTTTGCGGACTACCAAGGGTTTCCAAAATATGCGCTACATATACCAGCCGATTATGTTTTTCGGGCGGATGGGCGATTAACTCGTCCAAAAAATAAGTGGCGTCGCGCATTGAGGCAAATTTCATACCGTATCTGATTATAGCAAAAATAGGTTGTAAAATTTACCAAATGTCTTGAAAAACACTATATATAGTGGCTATAGTTAGTGTTGTACGCTATATGTATAGCGAGCCCATAAATAAACAAAAACACAAGCTATTAAGATGAGCTGCCAGATGAGGTGCTGGTGGTTTGTTTTGGCGGGGTAAATTAAGGAGGGGATGTGAAAGAAATTAACGTGATTAAGCGTGATGGCACAAAAGAGCCGTTTGATGCTAATAAAATTAACACAGCTATTTTGAAAGCTTGTGATGGTTTGCCGGATCAAATTTCTAAAGTTGTTCAGGTGGCGACCGAATTGCAATTGACATTATTTGATGGAATTACAACCGAGCAATTGGACGAGGCGGTTATTCAAACGGCACTCCAAAATGTTAAAGACGACCCAGATTACGATAAAATCGCGGCACGATTATTACTGAAAACTGTCTATAAGCAGATTTTGGGCGATTACGAGACGGCGGAAGAATTGAAAAAGCTTCATGCGCGCGAATTTCCGAAGTTCGTTAAGTCGGCGGTAAAAGAAGGATTGCTGGATAAGCGAATGGCAGATGGCCGGTTTGATTTGAAAAAGTTGGCGGCGGAACTTGATCCAGCAAGAGATGATTTAAGTAAATATTTGGGTGTGGTGACCAATAAAAATCGTTACGCTCTTCGCAGGCAGAATGGCTCACCGATTGAAACGCCGCAATTTACTCATATGCGCATCGCTATGGGGCTTAGCTACAACGAGACTAATCCGACTGCTGCAGCGATTGAGTTTTATAATCATATGAGTAATCTGGAATATGTTCCAGGTGGCTCAACGCGAGTCAATGCTGGCGGCTCCTTCCCGCAGCTCAGTAACTGTTTCTTGCTTAATGTTGATGACGATATGGAGTCAATTGCTAAGGCGGTGCGTGACACGATGTGGATTGCCAAAGGTACTGGTGGTATTGGTATTGGTTTTACGAAGCTACGCGCAGCGGGCAGTCCGGTTAAGACCACCAACACCGAATCAACCGGTCCGATTCCGTTTATGAAAATGATTGATACGGCGCTGTTTGCGGTTTCTCGTAAAGGTAAAAAAGCTGGTGCGGCTGCGATTTACATAGAGAACTGGCATTTGAATTTTGACCAATTTGTTGACCTTCGCCAAAACTCTGGTGATCCATATCTAAGAACCAGGTTTGCTAATACTGCAGTCTTTATCTCTGATGAATTTATGAAGCGAGTAGAGAAAGACCAAGATTGGTATTTGTTTGATCCTGCGGAAACCCCAGACTTGACGGAATTATATGGCGAAGATTTTTCGGCACGATATAAAGAATATGTAAAGATGGCAGAAGCTGGGAAATTGCGTACGTTCGATAAGGTTTCAGCACGCCAGCAATTTAAGCGAATTTTGACCAGCCTACAAACAACATCGCATCCGTGGTTGACTTGGAAGGATACGATTAATGTGCGGGCGCTGAATAATAATACTGGCACAATTCATCTCAGTAACTTGTGTACAGAGATTACCTTGCCTCAGGATAAAAATAATATTGCAACCTGTAATTTGGTGAGTATCAATTTATCGGCATTTCTGAACGAGGATAAGACTTGGGACTGGGATCGATTGAAAGAGGCGGCCCGTGCGGCGGTGCGACAATTGGACAATTTGTGTGATATTACTCAAACGCCAATTCCAGAAGCAATGCACTCTAACCAGCAGACGCGGGCAATTGGTTTGGGTATGATGGGCTTTTCTGACGTGCTGGAAAAATTGGGCTATTGTTATGAATCAAAAGAGGCTTACGATTTAATTGATCAATTGACGGAATTTATTAGCTATCACGCCATTGACCAGTCGGCTGATTTGGCGGCGGAGTTGGGTAGTTATCCAACGTTTGCTGGCAGTGGCTGGAGTAAGGGATTGTTGCCGATTGATACGGTTGATAAGTTGTCTAAAGATCGTGGCGTTAAGGTAAAAATAGACCAAAAGATGCGACTTGACTGGGACGGTCTGCGCAAGAAGGTAAAGAAGGGTATGCGTAATGCGACTTTGATGGCGATTGCGCCGACGGCTAACATCGGACACGTAGCAGGAACTACCCCTGGAATTGACCCGCAGTTTGCCCAGATTTTCAGCCGCTCGACTTTGAACGGTAAGTTTTTGGAAGTGAACCATAATTTAGTTCACGATTTGAAGAAGCTTGATTTGTGGGACAATTTGAAGGATGAGATTTTTGCGGCGCAAGGCGATATTCAGGATATTGATGGTATTCCGCAGAATATCAAGGATGTCTATAAGACGAGCTTTCAACTTAGCCCGTACGCGTTTATTGAAGTGGCGGCTAGGGCTCAGAAGTGGGTTGACCAGGCGATTAGTCGCAATATGTATCTAGAGACGCGTGATATTGATGAATATGTGAAGATTTATTCAGAAGCTTGGAAGCGTGGATTAAAGACGACATATTACCTGCACGTTAAGCCACGTCATCAGTCGGAGCAGACGACAGTTTCAGTTGATAAAATTGCCGAACAAAAAGTTCGTACCAATAGTAAAGTACGCGGATTTGGATTTGCGAAGATTAATAAATAAGGAGGATATAAAAATGGGAATTTTAGGTTCAGGACTGCGTGATGGATTATCGCTTCACCCAATTCGTTACCCTTGGGCGTACGACCTTTACAATCAAGCAGTGGCTAATACGTGGTTTCCAAATGAAGTTCAATTAGTCCAAGATTTGGCTGATTTTGAAAAATTGTCAGATGATGAAAAGCATGCTTTAAAAACGGTCATTAGTTATTTGAATCCAAACGAATTGTTGATCAATAAGTCGTTGGCGTTCGGTATCTATCCATATGTCAACGCGGCTGAGGCTCAATTATATCTATCAAAACAGATGTGGGAAGAAGCTAACCACTTTATGACCTTTGAGTATATCATTGAGACCTTTCCATTTGATCGTGAGGAGATTTACGCGGCGGGCTTTGGTAAAAAATCATTGGCTGACAAGGCAGATTTTCAGAACAAGCACCTGGATGTGATGCTCGATCCAAACTTGGATATTTATTCGCTGGAAGGCAAGAAAGATTTTGTCAGGTCATTAGTGGCGTACAACATCGTCCTGGAAGGTATCTGGTTTTATTCAGGCTTTATGGTCGGCATGAGCTTCCGCCAGCGTAATCTGCTACGTAATGTTGGTTCGCTTCTTGACTGGATTACCCGCGACGAAAATCTTCACCTGACATTTGGCATTAATTTACTTCTAACCATTTTGGATGAAAACCCAGAGTTGCAAACACAGGAATTTGCTGAAGAGATTCGTGGCTTGATTTTGCAGGCGGTGGAGCTTGAAAAAGCTTATAACAAAGATATGCTACCAAAGGGCATTTTGGGCTTGAACGCTGATTATGTCAATCAATATGTCATGCATATGACGGACCGTCGTTTGCAAGAATTGGGCTTTGAGCTAGAGTATAATGTGCCAAATCCAGCTAAATGGATGGCAGCCGCTAATGACACGTTGGAATTGGTAAACTTCTTTGAAAGTACAAATACTAGCTATGAAGTTAATACCACGAAGTAATAAGGATATAATTTTATGAACGAACTGGCAAAAGAAATATTAGATACTGTTGAAGTTGGCGCCATGGCTACTGTTAATGCTGATAGAACTCCTTTGGTAACGCCACTACATTTTGCACGACTGGACGATTCAATAATTTGGATATCAGAACCAACTGCGCGACATTCAGTAAATGCATTTCGCAGCGGCAGAGCGGAGTTTGTGGTTTGGGATGATAAAAAGCGGGCAGTTTTCTTAAAAACTAATGTAACTGAAGTGTCAGAATCTGAAAAAGAAGCGGCTATGGCGGCCTATAAGAAGAAATTGCCTAGCTTTATGCCACGCTGTCAGAATCCGCAATTATATATTGCACCAATCGGCGAACTTGATGAAAAAACCACAACAGGAAGTTGGCTACACTTTATTGCATAAGCGCTATATCTAGCGTACAATTAGTTAAGTAACTACTAAATATAGGGGAAAATGAAAATGAACGCAAGTCAAATTATTACTGATGATATGACATTGGAAGAGAAATTGAGCGCTATTGATGCTGCCCTGAAAGCTGCTCAAGATGTAGCCGATGATCAAGCAAAGGCAAACGGTACTGTTGCTGCGCCAATTGATCCGGCGAGTTTGACTATCTGCGACGGTTGCGAGTAAGGTACGTCTAAGAAGCGCCTATTATTGACAATATAGAGTTATTTATTGTATAATAACGGGGTTATGGAGTCATCTGAAAAAACGTTTTTATCTGGACATCCTGTAGTAGAGAGAATTAAAGCTGCTGGCAAGGAACTGGGTTGGCAAAAGTCGGGTCTTCGATTGCGCCTTGGGCTTGCGGCTCTGATGGGTGTAATGCACGGCCGCGGTGAAGTTGATATATCTGGTGAAGATAATCTAATTGAGGCAGTAGAAAGAGCTAAGGAGAATAATAGAGGGTTGGTAGTGGTGACGTCACACGAGTCTGGACTTGATGTGCCTACTGCTAGCTACCTGGCTTCCTTGATGGGCAAGACTGCTATCGGGATAGCTTCGACCAATAGTGATTGGATGAAAAAAGATGTCGGTGGATTCAATGCGGAGCCCATCCAGTACGTCCTAACGGGAATAAAAAACTTTATTCGTGTACCGTATAAATGGATAGATCGAAAAAATAAAAGACCAGCTCCCTTTTCTGAAGATGATTATAAAGATGCCGTTGAACGAGTTGAGAACGGTGAAATATTAGTTATGGCAGGATTTTCAGACCATGAATCAGTGAAGCATCGTAAGATTGGTTCTGCTGCAGTACATGTTGCCGCAGCAGCTGGAGTTGAGATTTTACCAATATCTGTTTCAAGCGATAAGGCGGAGGATTTTTCTGGTGGACCATCTGCGGCCGTATTGAAGGATCATAAACTAAAAATTGATATTGGTGAGACTAGAGACGATTGGTCTGACGTAATTAGCCATTCTTATAGAAAAGCCAGCCCGGAGACAAAGAGAGCTATGCGACGTATGATTAGAGATGATTTGGCGAATCATGGGTTATTTGAGGAGATAGTCAGCAAAGGCAGTCGTTAGTTATCTAAAAAGTAAACTGGCTTGACTTACATACACCTCATTGACAAATTAAAAATAATGTGATATCATTTTACTGTATAAAAATTAAAACAAAAAGGAATAAAATGGCTGAAGAAAAAGATATTCATGGACTCACGGAAAGTGTAT
This sequence comes from uncultured Candidatus Saccharibacteria bacterium, assembly GCA_938046775.1. Lineage (GTDB taxonomy): Bacteria > Patescibacteriota > Saccharimonadia > Saccharimonadales > Saccharimonadaceae > Nanosynbacter. The sequence goes on from CALIXB010000026.1 coordinate 88,593, forward strand.
TAAGCCGAGATGATATGTCAGCGCTAGCATACGTGTTGCAACATGTGAAAGGCGCCAGCCCAAGCTCGGCTACGAAGCTGAGTCTGGAGTTGGAAGAACTTGACGAAGCGGTGTAGGTAGTTGTTTTGGCTAGATAATAATCTACCTCTGTTGTATACTGTAGGTTATGGAACAGATTATTTCTCAGGTGGTGAAGCAACTTTTTGATCAAGATGTATCAGTGCAGTTGACGCGCCCTGATCCGAAGTTTGGTGACTTTGCGACGAATGTGGCGCTGCAGTTAGCAAAGCCCTTGGGTAAAAACCCGCGCGAGATTGCCGAGGCGATCGCGGAAGAGTTGCGTGGTCATGAGGAATTTAGTGATGTCAGTGTGGCTGGGCCAGGCTTTATCAATGTGAAATTGAGCGATCAAGCGGTTCTGGAGTCGCTGAAAGTGCGGCCAGCGACTAATCGTGCAGGGCAAACAGTGGTCATTGAAACTAATTGTCCGAATCCGTTTAAGGCCATGCACATTGGACATGCGTTGAATGCGATTTTGGCGGATACTATGGCGAATTTGCTGGCGGTAGACGGTGCGTCAGTACACCGAGTGAGTTACCACGGCGACGTCGGCACACATGTCGGCAAGAGCATGTGGGCGATTCTTCGCGAAATTGACGGCGATGTCAGCAAACTAGACGCCATTCCGGCTGACAAGCGCAATGAATTTATGAGCCGTATGTATGTTGAAGGGGCGCGGGCAGCTAAGGAATCGCCAGAGGCGCGGGCAGAAATTGATGAGCTAGCCAAGCAATCGTTTGTGCTGGACGATCCGCTGTACAAGCAGGTGTACGACATCTGTAAAGCTTGGAGTTTTGATGAAATTGATGCCAATGTGGCACGGCTGGGTAATGTGCCAATTGAGCGGCGCTACGTCGAGAGTGAAACCGAAGTGCCAGGTAAAGCCTTGATTAAAGCAAAAACCCCAGAGGTCTTTACGAAGTCGGACGGCGCGTATATTTTCAAGGGCAGTCAGTATGGTGCGTTTGACAATATTTTCATCGGTTCGCACGGCAACGGGTTGTATGGTGCGCACGATATGGGGTTGATTCAGCTGAAGCATCAAGATTATCCAAACTTGGACCTGTCGATTACCGTCAACGGCGAAGAGCAGGCGGCGTATTTCCGCGGGGTGATCGCCGCTAGTGAATTGGCAATTCCAGAATTGAAAGGTAAGTTGTTTAATTATGCGACTGGCCTGGTCAAATTAACAACTGGCAAGATGAGTTCGCGCACCGGCGAGGTGATTACTATCGATTGGTTGTTTAACGAGTTCAAGAAAGCCATCACCCAAGCTGGCGGCGAGCCGACTGACGAGGTGGTGGCAGGCGCATTACGCTATCAATTTCTGAAGGCGAAAATCGGTGGTGACGTCATATTTGATATAAATGAAGCTGTAAGCCTGACAGGTAACACCGGTAGCTACCTGCAATATGCACACGCTCGGGCGCGGGGTATTTTGGCAAAATCTGAGCAAGCAGCCACTTTCCCGACGGAATTGTTTGACGAAGATCGGTTGTTAGTCAGGAAAATGAGCGAATACACGGAGGCGGTTAACCGTGCTACCGAGAGCTTGGAGCCGCATCACGTCTGTGCCTACCTGTTTGAGTTGGCGCAGGAGTTTAATCGCTACTACGAGAAAAATCAAGTTGTCGGCAGCGACAAAGAAGCGCACCGTATAGGAATTGTGTCGGTTTACGCTGACATCCTTAAGGCTGGACTAGCTATTTTAGGAATTGTAGCGCCAGAACGATTGTAATGTATTTATGGATGAGCGATATTTATCATCTCAGTTATTAACGCCAAAAAGTAGTATGGCAGAAAAAGAGGGGTCTAGTAGAGAACCCTTATTAGGATCTAGGGAATTTTGCAACGTAAAAAGTATGTACGAAAGTTCATCAAAAACGTTTGATGATATAGCAAAAGTAGCTGAGTGTGTTGCAGAGATTGTTCGTAATACTATTGATTTTAGGGCTACAAGCCACTCTTCAAGTCCGCTTAATGCTGATAATATTGCTAAAGATGAAGTTGCTAATTGCTATGGACATACAATTGTGGCGTCAGAATGTCTAGAAGAATTAGGAATTGAACACTTCATTAGTTATGCTAACCAGCATACGTTTATCACACTGTTTGATCGTGACAGCAATAGGTCATTTATGGTAGATATTCTAACGAAAGAGTTGTGCTGTGAGATAACTGATGCTATTGGATTTGGTAATAAAGATCCAGTCGAGCAGTTAAATTGTGGTGAACTAAGAGCTAAAAGCACTTTATATACAGACGTATTATTACAGAAATTACCTCCACCTATTAATAGAAGTGATTTTGTAGCTCAACGTGAATGGCTAATGTTTTCTGATGGTTGGGATTATAGAGATGGATTTGACACGAAAGCCATGTTGCAAATGCTTACTTTACCATCAGTGCCTGGTAGATTATTGCTGCTAGATGAATATAATGCCCGAATCGATCAATTGCATGGGCGATATGAAGAGGCTGCTGGCAGGATATGTGATTTGTCTGGCATATATCTCGATATTGATCCGCGAAATAATTTGGCAGAAGTCAGTAAATTGTGTAAATCGCTAATAAATCAAGGTAGTACTGACTTAGCTATTGAGGTTGCTATTGTTGTGAATGATAGTTTATTGCCAGAAGACTATTCAAAGAACAGGCTATTTTTACCAGACATTATGCGTAAGGTTGCTCGACAGAAAAATAATAAAAGCATTCTGGAGGCTGCAATTCACTTGTATGAAGAAATTATTAACAGTAAGCCTAGATATGACAGTTTGGCTATGGGAAAATTAATAGCTGCCAATAAATTGTTGAAATCGATGAAAGACGCCACGCCTTTTTAGGTATGACGTGTGATAAAATTAGTGAATATATTTAATTTGTAGGAGTTATATAGGCATGAAGTCCACTGAATCAAAAAAATTAACAACTAAAAGTGCAAAAATTGTGAAGATGTCAGCTAATAAATTAGTGTCTAAAGCCTCTTTTATTAAAGAAAAGAAGATTCCCTACAGTGCCATAAAAGAAACTCACATGGGTGGCTTTATTGCTTTTATCCGTGAACAAGGCGTTGTTGGGCTGGCTGTTGGTTTGGCAATTGGTACTGCGGCTGGTGATACGGTGAAAAAGTTGGTGACGGCGTTTATTGACCCGCTTGTACAGCTGATTGTCGGTTCGCAACAGGGTCTTCAGGCAGCATCATTTACCGTTGAAATTGCTGGGCGCAAGGGCGAGTTTTTGTATGGGGCGTTCGTTAGCTCATTGATTACCTTATTGGCGGTTGCCTTTGTAGTATATGCAATTGTTCACTTCTTAAAGCTGGATAAATTAGACAAGAAAAAATAATCCTTTAGCTAATAATAGTGCCAACCGCTTCTCCGCGGGCAGCACGGGCAATATTACCATCTGTTAATAGGTCGCAAATAATCACAGGAATATGCTCTTCCATGGCTAAGCCAATAGCTGCCTTATCCATGACTGTAATATCGGGATTAGTCAAAACATCGTGGTAAGATATCTGGTCGAATTTAGTTGCATTGGAAAACTTGGTAGGATCTTTGTCATAAACTCCGTCAACTTTCGTTGTTTTAATGACAGCGTTGCACTGCATTTCCAGGGCTAGATTCAAAGCGGCAGTGTCAGTAGTAAGGAAAGGCCGACCAGTGCCACAGGCGACGATGACAACACGGCCTTTTTGAATATGACTGATTGCCCGGCGGAAAGTATATTGATCGATAAATTGATTAATCTCAACCGTAGATAATGCACGAGTTGGCAGATTAGAGTCGTTAAATACGTCAGTCAGAGCGATGGCGTTCATTAATGTCGAGAGCATGCCAATATTATGGGCGGATACGGGCTGGATGCCATGGCCAATGATTTGGTTGCCGCGGACGTAATTGCCACCACCAACCATAATGACAATTTCAGCTCCATCTTCAATGGCTGGTCTAATTTGCTCGGCAATCCATTTGGCGCGCTTGGGGTCAAACCCGCTAGAAAAATCGCCTTGTAGTTGTTCGCCTGATAGTTTGAGGAGAATACGTTTAGTCATGACATCAGTGTATCATAGCACGCCCGAAAAATAACATTAAGATAAATAATGATTTGTTGCATCGATTAAATAAATTAGACAAGAAAAAAGACTAAACGCTTACGTTTGCTATTTTACACTCTCCTATCTACAATGTGAGTATAAAGGAGAGTGTAGCGTGAAAGATGGAGTCCGGAGGGCGGGTTATTTACATAGGTCAAAAGAACCGAGTAGTAGCCATCTATTGAGTCGAAATATTCAAAGACCCAGTCAGCCGTCGTATAGTTATGGCGAACCGCCCGAGCAGAGAAGGCAGCGTTTAAAAGAATTGCGGGAACGGTACATTAAACTACCAGAAACTCCTTTTGCTGACTATGATCTTGGTGACAAAAAATTGCCCGCGTACAAACACAAAGCAGAGATATTAGATACATTATCGGAGAATAAGATATCTTGGCTATGTGGACCGACGGGTAGTGGCAAAACGACACAAACCGCTCAGTATGCACTCGAGCGGTTTGATCGTGTTGTGGTGTTGATGCCGCGGCGGGTTATCGTCGATAATGTTACTGAGTATGTCGAGCAGAGTTTGCGTGAGCAGCTGGGCAAACAATATCCTGATCACTTGGTGGGAAAAATTCATGGACGCGCCACGGAGGCAACGTCAGATACTAGACTTTGTTTCATGACGCCAGCAACGTTTACGAAAAAGCTGGAACAATTTTCTAGCGACTGGCAGGACGAGAAGGCACTTATCCTGGTTGATGAAATACATGAAGCCAATTTGGAGATGGAATTTGCTACGGCCCTGGCGGCAAAATCGATAGAGAATACCGACAAATGGCATATGGCTTTTTCCAGTGCGACGCCTGACACGGAAGTTTCTCAGGCGATGTACGAAGATATTAATGGATCAGCATTGCTAGTCGTAACTATCGAGGGTCGGCCGCATGATATCGACATTACAGAAGATAACGTGGGTACTGTATCCGAATCGTATCTCGAATATGGTAAGGACTCGAAAAAAGCACTGGTCTTTGTTGAAGGGGTGAGAAGTATTGAGGAAACCATTGCGTCAATCAAACGCCACACCCGCCATCAGCCCGGGAGAATACGATTTTTCAAATTACACTCTGGCATATCAGAGGCTGCGCGCCGAGAGATTTTTACTGCTGAACCAGCAGAAGACGAGTCGTTTGTCATCGTTTCAACCTCGGCTGGACAGTCTGGCATCACTATCCCCGAGGTTGATTTGGTGCTGTCAAATGGACTGACGAAGAGTAAAGAAATTGGTGAAGAGGGCACGGAGGGGCTGCCACCTCGATTGTGTACTCAAGCAGAGCTGATGCAGCAGGCGGGGCGGGGCGGTCGTGATATTGATGGTGCTAAGTTTGTATTGGCTCGTCCGATATCTTACGATAAGATTTATTTGCCAGATGAGCTGAAAGGATTTTATGATATTGCGTCCCGTGAACAGCATATTCCACCGGAGATATATCACACGAATATTGTGCGCAACGTTTTGTCGGCTATCCATCTGAATGGTGATTTTGAGGATCTAAACCGATACCTGATGCATCCTGTTGCTAGTAAAAAAGTTATTCAAGAGTCGTACGATTTGCTGGAAACCCTGGAAGCAATTGATGGAGAGGGGCAGATCACAAAAATTGGTGAATTTATGGATAATTTGCCATTGTCACCAGAGTTGTCTCGGGCATTAGCAGAAATGATTAGAACTGGAGGAAGTTTGCGGGAAGTACTGGCATTATCAGCAATTGCGGCTTCCGTTTCTGGCGGTGGTTTTGCCGCGTGGCATCAACCAAAGGAATTGTTCCAGGAATTTGTCAGCCCAGACGTGGCAGATGACTTTTTTGCCGAATACGATGCTTTTTTGAAAACCAGAGAGATTTATGACGGCTGTCATACTGACAATGATGTCTACCTGACTAATGGTATTGATCCCAATAAGGCGGATAATATTCACTATCAATTTAGTAAAATATGTCGGCGCCTGTCGGTTAATCCAAACGATATCGACATGGGTGAACTAAACAGCGAGGAAAAACACAATATATCGGTGGCTTTGGTGCGCGGGTTTCAGGAATTATTGTATACCAAAGCTGGTAGTCGGCGCATTGGACGAACAACCGTGAATCAATACACGAATATTCATACTGGCGAACGTGGTATTTCTGAGTACGAAATTAGTTCGTATAGTCTAGCGCGGCGCATGGGCATGGAGGCGCTGAAGTTAGTAGTGGCCTTTCCATGGTGGTATGATGCGCATGATGGTCGTCGATATACACTTAATACAATTTTGCCAGTAACCAAGAATCAAGTTGCTCAAGCCTTGAGTAGCAGCGCTGCGTCTGAATTCCTTGGTGATAGAGTTGCTCCTAATGGTGACTTGGTTTGTGTGACGCGGCCGAAGGTTGGCTCGCTGGTGATCGGTCCGGAACAGCAGCAAAAAATTCCTGCTACAACAGATGAACAAATTGCGCTGGTAGTGGACACAATGAAAAATAGGGCCAATAAACAAGTAAAAGTATTGTTTGATTTACAGCATCAGCGAGTTATTACCAAGGGTCAATTGCGTCAGGCACTAGAAGAGTCTGCGGTGGATAGTCACAATGTTCATGAAGCAGAGGCTAAGGTTTGGGCTGTGGTGCAAGAGGTGTTAACGAGCGAGCAACAGGAAGCTTTTTATGATCAGATAAATAGATGACGAGTGTATAATAGATATTATGAAAGCAACTTTTAAGCCAAAGAAGATTTTGTGGATGGATCTGGAGATGACTGGACTGGATCCAGTGCGTGATGAGATTTTGGAAGTGGCGGCGAGCGTATTTGTTTGACTTTTTAAATTGTTTATGCTATAATAGTAATCGTGGAAAAATTAAGCCCGACTCCGAGTGATATAGAGTCGAAGATGCATCAACCTCGCGCCTTGCAAGTGCTTGATAGCGGCGAGCGCCGCGTAGAATTTGGAGGAATTAGCTGCCAGCTGAAATATTATGATTGCGAGCAGCCTGGTAATCCGGAAGCTCGCTGCAATGAAATATATGAATATGAGTTACATGCCGATGTTATCGAGCGGGCTAATTTGGGTTTTGATTTGGACGAGTTGCCACCATTTATCGGCGTAAAAGGGGGTGCAGCTCGTCAGGTTTTAGAGGCGCTAGTGCATAGCGACCGTCAATTACCGCCTCCTCGCGATGTCGATTTGGTAATTTTAGAAGAAACTATTGCTAGTGGCGATTATGATCCAGATGAGATTCGGGCGGTAGCGAGCGATCTTTCAATGCATTTTTCGCCGCGTGATACAATGAATGGCTATGGCGCGGAGTCTTTACAATCTACAGCTGAGTTTATGAGGCAGCACGATTTTACGCTTAATCAAGTACTAGTACATAAGGCTGAAAATGGTGGATGGAAGTTGCTAGCCAGCACTCAAGCAGTGTTGGATGCTGCTGAGTATGTCATCAGGCCAACGGTATTTGAACACGATCCTGATTATGACTATCGAATTGGCAATAAATTAGCCCTCAAGGCTGTGCGGCTTCTTTCGGATATGCAAGTTCAAGGGATTGACGATGTAAGTATTAAAAGCGTCCAGCTACCAGATGATACTTATGGCGATCCAAGAGACGATTATTTCATGCAAGCGCTACAGCTAGATAAGGCGTTAGAAGTCAGCGACGAATTGGCCGAACGCTATGTGGAAAATCTAAAGTTTTATGGAATGATACCGTATGGTTGTGAAGATATGAGTGCTATTGAGATGTATTATTATCTAGTGAATGAGACGGATTTTGTCCCGTCTGATGGCGTGCTTGAATCCCTTCGGATTGAAAGAGAAAATCGCCTGAAGCTTGGTGGTGCGGCAAAGTTTGATGACGTTGCTGAAAGGCTATTAAGACAGGTTCCAGAGCAGTTTTCTCGAGATTACTACGATGCCAAAAAGTAGTATAATAAAGATATGAAAGCCAGTTTTAAACCAAAGAAGATTTTATGGATGGATCTGGAGATGACCGGATTGGATCCGGTGCGTGATGAGATTTTGGAAGTGGCGGCGATTGCTACTGATTGGGATTTTACGGAGATTGCGACGTATGAGGGTGTGGTGCAACATGACCCAGCAAAATTGGGTAAGCTGCTGGATCGAAACGCCAGTTTTTGGAATGAGCATCCAGAAGCGCGACGTGGTTTGGAGGAGCAAAATATGTCCGGTAAACCGCTAGCCGAGGTGGAGCGTGAGTTGCTGGCATTTTGCGATGAACATTTTACGGATGAGCCACGGATTTTATTGGGTGGCAATTCAATCCATCAAGATCGGCGTTTTATTGATCAGTGGTGGCCTGTGTTGTCAAAAAGACTACACTACCGGATGTTGGACGTCAGCGCTTGGAAAGTAGTCTTTGAGGGGAAATTTGCTAAAAAATTTGCTAAACCTGAGGATCATAGGGCACTGGAAGACATTCGTGGTAGTATCATGGAATTAAAATATTATCTGAAGAAGGTGAAAAAATGACCCATAAACAATTTGAAGAGTTTATTCTTAGTTTGCCTGGCGTATGGCTGGACTATCCGTTTGGCGAGGATGTTGCCGTGTATAAGTTCGGTCGGGACAATGACGGCGCAGGGAAGATGGTGGCATTAGTGGCGGAGGGTTCAAAGCCGCTCAGGGTCAGTCTGAAGTGTGACCCGTTGCTGGCGCAGAATTTACGGGAAAAATACGAAACAGTATTGCCGGGATATCATTTGAACAAAAAACACTGGAACACCATCATCTGTTCAGGGCAGCTGAGCGATGAAGAGGTTTTTGATTTAGCGCGATTAAGCTACCAATTAGTTGCAGAAGCTTAGCTTGATTTAATTATCTGGTTAATTTGCTTTTGGATATTTTCCAAATCCGTAGCGGTTTTTTCCAGCCATTGACGTATAGTTTTTAATTTGGTCGATTTATATACTTTCGACATCATGGCAATTGTGTCTGTTATTTGGACATTCATTTCGTGTGCATAAGTAACGTCCAGCTGCGTGTTTAGGTTGGCTTCATCGAGCTTTTTCTCCAGTTTATCTGAAGGGTCTAGGGCGAGAATATCTTTTTTCTTCTCTTTGTAGCTAATGCCTGCTGCTTGAAGTGGATCGCTCATTGATGCTTCAGCGGTAGTTAGGACGGAAATTAAAGAACTATTAGTGGTTTGAAGTTCGGTTGATCGGAATTTGTTATTGTATTTTTGAGAAATAGTCAGTAGTTTATTAACCCGTGCGGCAACTTGGGCTGGAGTTGTTTTTGGCATGGAATTTTGCGAAAAAATAAAAATTGCAATGAGGGTTAATATTCCGATTAGACTGAGAACAGCCATGATTATTTTGGTTTTTTTATCAAAACCTTCTACTGGTGGAGGTGTGGCAATTTGATTTAGATAATCGATACCTTGTGATTGGTTGTCCAAATTGTCAGGATACATGTTTCTATTTAAGCACAAACAATAACAGAGGTAAAGGGTGATATAATAAAAACATGAATGATGCCAAAGAAGAAGTGCGAGCGCGGCTGAATATCGAGGATGTGATTGGTGAGTATGTTCATCTGAAACGAGCGGGCCGTAATCTAAAGGGTCTTAGTCCGTTTACAGACGAGCGGACTCCTAGCTTTATGGTAAGTCCAGAGAAGCAGATTTGGCATGATTTTTCTTCTGGCAAGGGCGGCGACATTTTCACCTTTGTGATGATGGTTGAGGGGATGGATTTTCGGCAAGCTCTGGAGCATTTGGCGCGTAAAGCGGGTGTAGATTTGACATTGTTTTCTAATGGTGACGGGCGAACTTCCAAGCGACGGGCCAGGGCTAGAGAAGCGCTTAAATTGGCAGCTAATTTCTATCAGCAAAATCTGGTAAAAAATTCGGTGGCGCTGGACTATATAGTAAAAAAACGACGATTAAATCGACAGACAATTGGTGATTTTCTGATTGGATATGCGCCGGATAGTGGCGATGCGCTAACAAAAGCGCTAGAGAAAAGGGGGTTTTCAAAACGCGAGCTGTCTGATGCTGGATTAACAAATCGTTTTGGTGGAGATTTATTCCGCGGACGGATGATGGTGGCGCTGAGTGATGGTAGTGGCGAAGTGGTTGGTTTTACTGGTCGGATTATTCGGGAAGATCCGCGCGCGCCAAAGTACCTAAACACGCCGCAGACTTTATTGTTTGATAAGTCGCGTTATATTTTTGGATTGTCTCAGGCTAAAGAGGCGATTCGTAAGAATGATGCGGCAGTTATCGTTGAGGGAAATCTGGATGTGATTAGTAGTCATCAGGCAGGAGTAAAAAACGTAGTGGCAACTTCCGGTACGGCGATGACGATTCAGCATTTGAAATCGTTAAGTCGGCTGGCGGGGCGGATTCGCTTGGCGTTTGACGGTGATCGAGCGGGAGTGAATGCAACGGAGCGGGCGATTAATCTGGCGCAGGAAGTTGGCTTGGAATTAGAGGTAGTGAGTTTGCCTGATGACGTTAAAGATCCAGACGAGTTAATCCAAAAAGATCCAAACTTGTGGCAGATGGCAATTGACAAATCCCAGCCGGCGGTGGACTGGGTAATTGCCAGATATGCGGAAATGGAAAATTTGAAATCAGCGGAAGGTAAGCGCCGCTTCTCAACGATTGCCTTAAGAATTGTCAGAAGTCTGAAAGATCCGGTGGAACAGGAGCACTATTTGTCGGTGATTTCTGAGAAAACTGGCGCCTCGATTACTGCACTTAAGGCAAAATTGTCGAATGAAAAAGTTGCAGACCATCAATTAAAAAAGACTAAAATTGACAAGGAAAAACCACACCCTATTCAAGATGAGACCGAGGATATGTTGGCGGGGCTGGCGGCGAATGAAAAGTCTGTGCGGCGTTGGCTGGCGGCGATTTCTGGTGAGATGTTGGACGGCGACAGTGCGCGGCAATTGATTGGCTATCTGCGAAAAAACCCAGACTTAGACCTAGGCGAAGTTCCGCTGGACTTGCAAAAAATCGAACAGTATGTGAAAATAGTACAGTTGAAAAGTGAAAGTCGTTACGCCAATTGGGAGCAAAAAAGCTTGGATGAAGAAATGGCTCGGCTAGTCAGGCAGATAACAATAAAACATC